>JBFGCT010000006.1:0-47733 GCA_041581055.1 Ilumatobacteraceae bacterium
GAGCTCGGCGGGGAAGTTCGACTCCATCAGCGACAGGTACCGGCGCATGTCGAAGATCTTGTCGGTGATCTCGATGTTGACCGGGCAGATCTCGTCGCACGCCTTGCACGTCGTGCACGCCCACAGCTCCTCGGCGGTGATCCGCTCGAACAGGTTGTTGGCGCTCACCGTGATCTCGGCGTCGGTGCCGAGCGGGGGGGTCACGGCGGGCGAGCCGGTCGCGGCCATCACCTCGCCGGCCTTGCGCACGCTCTCGCGCGGGTCGAGCGGTTTGCCGGTCGCGTGGGCCGGGCACACGCTCGTGCACCGGCCGCACATCGTGCACGCGTCGAGGTCGAGCAGCTGCTTCCAGGTGAAGTCCTCCACCGTCGACGCGCCGAAGCTCTCCAGCTCGGTCTCCATCAGGTTGGGCATCGGCCGCATCGCGCCCTTCGGCCGGTCCTTGTCCTTGAGGTACATGTTGAGCGGCGAGGTGAACATGTGCCGGAGCATCGTCAACGGCAGCAGCGCGAGGAACACGACGAACGCGACCACGTGGCCGATCCACATCCACTGGTGCCACGTGCTCAGCGTCGAGGCGGACCAGCCGTCGACCAGCTGCGACAGCGGATATCCGACGAAGCTCCACTCCTCGTAGCCGGGGCGCCCCTCGACGGCGATGCGGAACATCTCGGCGCCGAACCCCGTGACGCCGATGGCGAAGAACGTGCCGAGGATCCAGGCGTGCTCGGGCCGCGACTTGATCCGGATGCGGTACGGGCGCTGGACGTAGCGGCGCACGATCGCCCACACGATGCCGCCGAGGAACACGAGGCCCGCCGCGTCGCCGACGAACGCGTACGCCTTGTATGTCGTGCCGTGCAGGAACTTCAGCGACTCGGGGAGTTGGTGGTCGACCTCCAGGACCGTCGTGACCGCCAGCAGCACGAGGAATCCGAAGTAGATCATCGAGTGCATCAGCCCGGCCGCCGAATCGCGCAGCAGCGTCTGCATGTACACGCCGGCGCGGAAGTCCTTCATCCGCCGCGCCGCGTTCGTCGTGGTCGTGCGGCGTCGGGCCGGCGCGCCGCGCTCCCAGTTCTTCATCCGGTTGGCGAACATGACGGCGCCCCACACGAGCATCACGGGGATGACGGTGTAGAACGCGATCTGGATCGGCCCCGGGATGTTGACGAACACCGCGCGGTGGACGGCGTTGTCGTTCTCCCAGCCGGTGATCAGCGGCGTGACGCCCGAGACCAGGGTGAACAGCGCGATCGCGACCCCGATGACGATCGCCAGCCGATGCGGCTTCACGCGGGCCGTGGTCGTGGTGGGGGCGTCGGTCTCGGCGTCGGTCGTCATGACGCGGGCAACGCTAGCCGTTGCGTCGCGCCAGCTTCATGTCCACACCCGCCACTGTCACGAGCCGCGCAGTCGCCCGATCCCGTGGAGGAAGAACTCCGCCGCGGCGGCGATCGGATGCCCGCTCACGTCGAGCTCGCCGAACCCGACGATCGCGCCGAACGGCGCGTTCCAGTACTCCCCGGGGCCGGGTCGGGCGTCTCCCCACGGTCCGAGATAGAGGTACGGCTCGGCGTGGAACGCGTCGCCGGCCGACGCGCCGAGATTGCAGCGCACGCCCGGCGCCGCGGCGAGGTCGATGCCGTAGTCGAAGTGCTCGGGCCACAGCCGGCCGACCGAGGCCGCCGGGTCGGGCACGGAGGCCACGGTCAGGTCGATCGCCCGCTGCCCGAGCAGGTACCAGTCGCCGATGAGCGCGGCGGCGGCACCGTCGAGCGTGATCGGCGCGGCGTCGTCGGCGACGGGCGTCTCGCCGCCGACCCAGAACTCGGGGTCGGGCTCGAATCCGACGAACGCGCACAGCTCGCGGATCGTGCTGCCGGCGATCGTCGCCACCGCGGTCGACGCCGTGAGATCGGTCACGACCACGCCGATCACCCGCTCGACGAGGAGGGAGCCGCCGGCGATCCGGACCCGCTCGCGGTCGGCGCCGACCGCCGGCGTCGCGAACCCGCCGACGCTGGGGACCAGGTCGAACAGGCCGTCGTGGCGATGGCGCGCCTGGCCCAGCACGTGCGTGGCGAGCAGCTTGAGCGTGTCGCGCTGCGCCGGCCAGTCGTCGGCGAGGGGCGGGAAGTTCATCGGGCCGTCGGCGCGGCGGCGGCGTCAGCCGAAGTACTTGCGGTCGAGCTCGCGGATCCGGCCGGCCAGGCTGCTCAGCAGCTTGTGGCTGATGGCCGGAACGTCGTCGAGGACGGCGATGAAGCGACGCTGGTCGATGACCAGCAGCGTGCAGTCGGTCTCGCAGACCACCGTGGCGGTCCGCGGCCCGTGGTCGAGCAGCGACAGCTCGCCGACGACGGCGCCCGGGCCGAGCGTCGCGACCCGGCGCCCGTTGCGTTTGACGAGCACCTGCCCGTCGAGGACGACGAACGCCTCGCGCCCCATCTGCCCCTGGTCGATGATCAGGGTTCCGGCGGTCATCGTGATCTCGTCGCCGGCCTTCGCGACCTTCTCCAACTCCCTTCGGCTGCACGCGCTGAACAAGTCAACGGCCGAGAGATGTTCCAGTTGCTGCCTTCTGCTCGCCATGGCGAGCACCCTAGACGGTTCGCGCGGACCGCATCATCAGCGAGACCGGCCGTGCCCGCGACGTCGCGGCGTCGGAATGCGGGGCATGGCGCGGCTAACCTCGCCCGCCATGGCCGCCAACCCGCTGACCGACCCCAACTGGGCGACCGAGACCACCGAGAAGGTCGTCAACATCGTCGGCACGATACGCGACAAGACCACGACCCCGGTCGTCCACGCGGCGCGTGGCCTCGTGTTCGGCGTGCTGGCGCTCTTCCTCGGTGTGTTCGCCCTCTTCATGTTGCTGATCGGCGTCTCGCGCGGGCTCCAGGCGCTGCTCGACCTCGGGATGACCGACGCCCGCTCGGTGTACGTCAGCTATCTGATCATCGGCGGAATCCTTTCGCTCGCCGGGCTGTTGCTCTTCACGAAGCGCAATTCCGGTAGCGCCTGAGCGCCCCAGCCCTCCAACCATCGTTCGCCCCAACGCGCGAGGATCCACCAATGTCTGACGTCCGCGACGTAATCATCATCGGCTCAGGACCCGCCGGCCTGACCGCGGCGATCTACACCGCCCGGGCCAATCTGGCCCCGCTGCTGATCGAGGGCGAGCCGTCCTCCACCAGCGACCAGCCCGGCGGCCAGCTCATGCTCACGACCGACGTCGAGAACTATCCCGGGTTCCCGGACGGCGTGATGGGGCCGGAGTTGATGGCCGGCATGCGGGCCCAGGCGGAGCGGTTCGGCACCGAGATCCTGACCGAGAAGGTCACCGCCGTCGACTTCGGCCAGCGCCCGTTCAAGGTGTTCGTCGGCGAGACCGAGCACCTGGCGAACTCGGTGATCGTGTCGACCGGGGCGCAGTCGCTGATGCTCGGGCTGGAAGCCGAGGAGCGCCTGATCGGGCACGGCCTGTCGACGTGTGCGACCTGCGACGGCTTCTTCTTCCGCGGTCACGAGATTGCGGTCGCCGGCGGCGGCGACTCGGCGCTGGAGGAGGCGGGCTTCCTGACCAAGTTCGCCGACAAGGTGACGGTCATCCACCGGCGCGACGAGCTCCGGGCCTCCAAGATCATGCAGGATCGGGCGTTCGCCAATCCGAAGATCGAGTTCTTGTGGGACACCGTCATCGAGGACATCCTCGGGGAGAGCACGGTCGAGGGGCTCGAGGTGCGCAACGTCAAGTCCGGCGAGCGCAGCACCCTCAAGGTGACCGGCCTGTTCGTCGCCATCGGCCACAAGCCCAACACCGATCTGTTCCGGGGCCAACTCGACATGGAGGAGGACAGCGGCTACCTGATCACGCGGCCCGACTCGTCCTACACGAACGTCGACGGGGTCTTCGCATGCGGCGACGTGCAGGACCACGTCTACCGGCAGGCGGTCACCGCCGCCGGATCGGGCTGCATGGCGGCCATCGACGCCGAGCGGTGGCTCGAGGCGCACGAGCAGTGATCGCCCGGCGTCGGGCGGCCTCGCCGTAGACTCCCGGGAATGCCCGTCGCCGGGCGGCGGTTGCAGGTCGGTGTAGCCCCCCACCCGGCGGGGATGTTCGCTCGAAAGGAACTTGTACCAATGGCAGACGGAATCGTCAACTTGACCGCCGAGACCTTCGACGAGACGGTGCTCGGGTCCGAGCATCCCGTGGTCGTCGACTTCTGGGCCGAGTGGTGTCACCCGTGCAAGAAGATCGCTCCGGTCCTCGAGGAGATCGCACATGAGTACGGCGACAGCGTCCACGTCGCCAAACTCGACGTCGACGCGCATCCGGACATCGCCCGTCAGTACGGGGTGATGAGCATCCCGACGCTGCTGGTCTTCAAGAATGGCGAGGTCGACAAGCGCCTCGTCGGCGCCAAGAGCAAAGGCGCCCTGCTCGAGGAGCTCGGCGAATTCCTGGTCACTTCCCGCTGACCGAGGGTCAGCGCGGCGAAGCGATCCGCGACCTGCAGCGCCGTCTCGTCACGGCCGGCTTTCCCGTCGGGAGCGCTGACGCGGGGACGTTCTGCGCGGCGACCCGCGACGCCGTCACGTCGTTCCAGACCACGCGGGGGCTGCACGCCAGCGGCGCCTGCGACGAGCAGACCTGGCTCGCCCTCATCGAGGCCGGTTGGCGGCTCGGCGACCGCCTCCTGAAGCTGAGCGCCCCCCACCAACGCGGCGACGACGTCGCCGAGCTGCAGGACTGCCTGAACCGTCTCGGGTTCGACTGCGGCCGGCCCGACGGGATCCTCGGCCCGGCGACGGCGCGGGCGCTCGACGACTTCCAGCGCAACTCCGGGCTGACCGCCGACGGCATCTGCGGCGGCCAGACCGTACGCATGTTGGCCCTGGTCAGCCGGCAGAGCGGATCCGGCCCCGGCGTCGCGCTCGTCCGCGAGAGCGAGTGGATGAGTCGTCCCGCCGCGCTGACGACGTTGCGCGTGGTGGTCGGGCAGTTCGGCGGACTCAGCTCGATCGCCCGCCCGGTGTCGCGCCGGCTGCGCGAGCTCGGCGCCACCGTCATCTCGACCGACGAGTACGAGGCGGCGGCGCAGGCGGCGGCCGCCAACCGGTTCGGGGCCACCGTCTACATCGGTTTGGAGGCCCGAGCGGATTCCTGTTCGATCATCTCGTATTTTGCCGTACCGACGTTCGAGTCGATCGGTGGACGGATGCTGGGAGCGGGCATCGCGGAGCGATTGCGCCTCGTCCTCGGCGCCGACCCGCAGCTGCGGGGCATGCGGTTGCCCGTGCTGCGCGAGACGCGGATGCCGGCCGTGCTGTGCTCGCTGGGCCCGGTGCGCGACGTCGTCGACAAGGCGGATCCGATCACGGAGGCCCTGGTCTCGGCGGTGCGCCACTGGAGCAGCGGCCCCGCTGCGCACCCGATCGACTGAGTTATCCACAGGTATGTCCCCAGGGTGTGGGTTCAGCTGAAGAGGATGTCGAACTTCCAGCCACGGAACGTGTGGAGATGAGCACCCGATGGCCACGTCAGGCCGTCGGCAACGGGCCCGGTCAGAGCGTTCTCTCATCGTCATCCACAGGGTAAGTCACAGGTGTGGACAGGCGCGTGAGGGTTGGCAAATCCCGCTACGGCGCCATACGGCGATAAATCCGCTCGAGATCCTCCAGATCGGCGAAGTCGATCGTCACCCGGCCCCGCCTGGCCCCCATGTTCACGGCAACCCGCGTGTCCAGGTGGGTGGCCAACAACTCCTCCAGTTCGAGCAGGCCGGGAGGGCGCAGCTTGGTCACCGGCGTCAGCCCCGCGCCGTCGATCGACCCCGACGAGGTGTCACCGGGGCCGGGGGCCTCCTCCGGCGTCTCGGTGGTCACGACCCCCCGGACCGCGTCTTCGACGGCGCGCACCGACCAGCCCTCGGCCACGGCGAGCTTGGCGAGCTCTTCCTGACGGCCCCGGTCGGGCGTGCCGAGCAGCGCCCGCGCGTGGCCCGCCGAGAGTTGGCCATCGGCGAGCAGGTGTTGCACGGTGGGCGGGAGCCCGAGCAGCCGGATCGAGTTGGTGACCGCCGAGCGGCTCTTGCCCACCCGCGTCGCGACCTGCTCGTGGGTCAACTCGAAGTCCTCGATCAGCTGCTGGTACGCGGCCGCCTCCTCGAGCGCGGTGAGATCGTCGCGGTGGAGGTTCTCGACCAACGCCTGCTCGACCGAGGTGACGTCGTCGGTCGCCCGGACGATCGCCGGAATCGTCGTCCGGCCGGCGCGCTGCGCGGCGCGCCAGCGTCGCTCACCGGCGACCAACTGGAAGGCGCCGTCTTCCAGCGGCCGCACGAGGATCGGTTGGAGCACGCCCATCTCGGCGATCGAGGCGGCGAGCTCGACGAGGCTCTCCTCGTCGAAATGCATGCGCGGCTGGTGGGGGTTTGGTGAGACCGCGTCGACCGCGACCTCGACCAGCGTCGCCTCGGCGCCGGCCGCGCCTTCGCCCACGGCGACGGCCGGGATGAGCGAGCTGAGCCCCTTGCCGAGTCCGCTCCGGCGGGTCATCGGGGCACCTCCTCGGTGACGTCGTAGCCCGCGTCGTAGGGCGCTGCGATCCGGTGGGCCGCGGGCGTCGCGGGCACCGCGGACGCCGCGGGCGGGTCGGGCGGGCCGGGGGCCGTCACGATCGCCGGGCCGCCGGACCCCGCGGGCGGGTCCGCCTCCCCCCCGGTGACGCTCGCCGAATGGACCTCGCTCGCTGCGTCTCGATAGGCGATCGCGCCGCGCGACCGGGGATCGAACGTGGTGATCGGCTGCCCGAAGGACGGCGCCTCCGACAGCCGCACCGAGCGGGGGATGATCGCCCGGAGCACCTTCTCGCCGAAGTGCTCGCGCACCTCGCGGACCACCTGCTCGGCGAGCTTGGTCCGGGCGTCGTACATCACGCACAGGATCGTGCTGACCTCCAGCGTCGGGTTGAGATTGCGCTTGACCAGGTCGACGTTGCGCAGCAGCTGGCCGAGACCCTCGAGGGCGTAGTACTCGCATTGGATCGGGACCAGCACCTCGGCGGCGGCCGACAACCCGTTGACGGTGAGGAGACCGAGCGACGGCGGGCAGTCGATCAAGACGTAGTCGTAGGCGTCGATCACCGCGTCGATCGCCCGCTTCAGCCGTTGCTCCCGGCTGAACGCCGGCACCAGCTCGATCTCGGCGCCGGCGAGGTCGAGCGACGCCGGGGCGACGAACAGGTGCCGGATGTCGGTCGGCTCGATGACGTTCTCCAGCGGCTCCTCGTGCATCAAGACGTGGTACATCGAGTGTTCGAGCCCGCGGTTCTCGATCCCCAGCCCGGTCGACGCGTTGCCCTGCGGGTCGAGGTCGATCAGCAGCGTGCGCTGACCCAACTCGGCCAGCGCGGCGCCGAGGTTGACGGCGGTCGTCGTCTTGCCGACGCCGCCCTTCTGGTTGGCGACGGCGAGGATGCGGGGGAGCGGGCGGGCCGCGGTGGCGGACGGGGACGAAGCTTGGTCGGTATCCGACACGCTGTCTCCTGTGGGTGGGGGCCCCGACGGTTCGGGGCAGAGGACGCCCACACTGTGCCTCATCCGGTCGAGCGATTCAAGCATTGTCGACGTTCCACGTGAAACCGGGGGCCCGGCCGGGCGCCCGCAGCCCGCGCCGAACCCCCCGCGATGTTTCATGTGAAACATCGGCGCGAGCTCGTTGACCAGGCGTGATGACCGCTCCCGTCGCCCCAGTCAGGGCGTCGAGTTCACGCCACGAGCTCGAAACACGCCACGCGCCGGTCGGCGGGGCGGCGCACCACCCGCGCTTCGGCCAGCAGCGCGGCCGGCCATCGGTCGCCGTCGGGCGGCTCGCTGACGACGATCAGGCCACCGATCGCGGTGTACCGGACTGCGGTCAGCAGCGTCACCTCCGGCGGGCCGTATCCCCGGGCGACCACGGCGTCGAACGGGCGGGCGAAGTCGGCCCAGGCCCGCCCGGCGTCGCCGTTGACGACGTGCACCCGAGACGACCACCCGAGCCTCCCGACGACCCGCTGCAGGAAGTCGGTTCGCTTCGTCCGCCGGTCGAGCAGCGTGATCTCCAGGTCCGGCCGGTCAGCGGCGATGACCAGACCGGGGACGCCCCCGCCGGACCCGAGGTCGAGCACCGTGCCGGCGACACCGTCGAGGGCGACGACGAACGCCCGGGCGTGCTCGATCACCTCGTCGATCGGACGACCCCCCAAGAGACCGAGGCGCTGGGATTCACCCAGCGCCTCGTGCAGCGTCGTCGTGGACCGCGCCATGACGGCGTGTCGGTCCGTCCGCTGTCCGCGGCTCAGGCCGGGACGACCACGATGCGCCGGTTGGGATCTTCACCCTCGGAGCGGCTGGCCACACCCTTCTGGTCGTTGAGCACGTCGTGGATCACCTTGCGGTCCGCCGAGCTCATCGGCTCGAGCGACCGGGCGCTCCCCGACGTGCGCACCGACTCGGCGACCTCGAGGGCGAACCGAGCGAGGGCGGCGTTGCGCCGCTCGCGATATCCGGCCACGTCGATCCGCAGCCGGGTCTCGTGGTCGCCGAGCCGGCGCTGGGCGGCGACGCGCGCCAGATCCTGGACGGCGTTCAGCGTGCGGCCACCGGGGCCGACGAGGAGGCCGAGCTCTTGCCCGTCGACGTTCACGGCCAGTTCGAGGCCGTCGACGTCGAGCCTCGTCGTCGCGTCGTATCCGAAGGCCTCGGCGAGACCGGACATGAAGGCGACCGCCGCGTCACCGACCTCCTGTGGGGTGACCGTCGACTCCGGCCGGTCATCTTGGTTGCTCATCGACTGCTCCTCGTTTCGTTCGTTGTTGCTCCTACGGCCGTTGCGCCCGCGCCCCGACTCACCGGAGCGCTTCGTCCCCGCCGCGGCCGGCTGCTCGGCGGCCGACCCGTCGTCACCCGGTCCGGTCTCCGGCGAGTCGGCGACGCCGTTCGTCGCGGCGGAACCGCCCCGATCGGCGGACTTCGCCGGCTTCCGGCCCGACTTCGGCTTGTCCTGGCCCTTCCGCCGACGCTCCTGCTTCGGGCGGACCGGGGTCGGCTTGACCCGCGCCCGCACCCTGGCCTGGCCGCGCACGCGCCCGAACAACCCCGGTCGGGGCTCCTCGACGACGTCGAACTCGGCCTCGTCGCCGGCGACACCCAACTGATCCAGCGCGGCCTCCCGGGCCGCGTCGACCGTCTTTGCGGTGGTTTCCACCCATTCCATCTGACTGTCCCTTCTCTCTTCTCGTCTCCGCGGCCGACGGCCGGGAGGTGCTGCTGCTGTTGTCTGGCGGGCTAGCGCCGCTTCTTGCTCGACGTCTTCGGCTTGGCGCGCTTGTTGGCCTGCGCCTCTCGACGCGTCGGCGTCGGCCGGCCCTTCGACCGGCTCTGCGACGCCGCCGGACGCGCCTTGGCCGGTGTCACCCGTTTGCTCGTGATCGGCCGGGTCGGCTTGGTCCCGCCGTCGTTGTTCACCGGCTTGCTGCCCGACTTGCCGCCCGCCTTGCCGCTCGCCTTGCCGCCCGACTTGCTGGCGGACTTGGGCGCACCGGTCAGCTCGCGCTTGGCCTGGGCCAGCAGGCCGCCGCTCTCGCCGTTCTTCTTCGCCTCCTCGCGCGCCGCCTCGCCGGCCCGCTGCGCCTGGCGGCCGAGCGCCTCGTCATGCCCGTAGAACTTGCGCGTGATGTAGGCCTGCTGGAGGATTCGCAGCAGGGTCTGGAAGATGTAGTACACGACGAGCGCCGACAGGAAGAACAGCTGGAACACGGCGAACACCACCGGCAGGTACTGCATCAGCTTCTGCTGGCCGGGCGACATCGTCGGGCTGACCGCGGCCCGCGCCGCCACCATCCGCTGCTGCAGGAAGTACAGCCCGCCGAGGGCGACGACGAGGAGGGCGTACGGCAAACCGGTGGCGAAGCCCTGGCCGATGGCGTCGAACGCCGACAGGTCGAGGTTGAGCCCGACCGAGTTCATCTCGTGCTTGTCGAACAACGCCACATACAGGTCGGAGTCGGTGGCGAGATAGCGGGGGATGAATCCCTGGCCTGTCGGGGGCTGAACATCGAACGCTGAGCGCACTGCCGCCGCCACCGGGCGTGCTGCGCCGATCGGCTCGTAGACCAAGCCGCGGAGCAAGCGGAACATGATGATGAAGATCGGCATCTGCGCCACGATCGGCAGGCACGACGCCATCGGGTTGACCTTGTGCTCCTGATAGAGCTTCATCATCTCTTCGTTGAGCTTCTGGCGGTCGTCGCGGTACTCGTTCTGGAGCTTGCGCATCTCGGGCGCGAGGCGCTGCATCTCGAGCATGCCCTTGGTGCTCTTCAGCGTCAGCGGTGTGGTGATCGCCATCACGACGGCCGACATCAAGGCGATGGCGACGATGTAGCCACCGGGGACGGCGCCGTAGAACCAGGAGAGCAGTGCGGCCGGGATTTCGAACATCTCGATCAGGTGCCTTTCTCGGCAGACTCGTGGCGGCACGCCGCCGAGCACGAGTCCGGAACCGGGTCGAAGCCGGACGGGCCGAGCGGACGGCAGCGCAAGAGCCGCCGGGCGGTCAACCATCCCCCACGCATGGTCCCGTGGCGGGCGAAGGCCTCATGGGCGTAGGACGAACAGGTCGGGAAGAACCGGCACGGCGACGGCCGTCCGGCGAACGCCCGCTGGTAGGCCTCGATCATCGCCAGGGCGCGGCGCTGACTCCATGTCCGCGGCGGCGACGTCGGCGACCCAGTTGAGGGCGACTCAGATGAGGGCGGCCCCGATGACGGCGGCCCCGACGAGGGCGACTCAGACGACGGCGGCCCCGATGACGGCGGCCCCGACGAGGGCGGCCCCGATGACGGCGGCCCCGACGAGGGCGACTCAGACGACGGCGGCCCCGATGACGGCGGCCCCGACGAGGGCGACTCAGACGACGGCGGCCCCGATGACGGCGACTCAGATGAACGCGGGTCGGGTGAACGCTGGTCGGGCACCGGGGTCAATGTTCTCACGTCGGGGCCAGCCGCTTCATCTCGTCGACGATACGCCACACGACCTGCTCCAACTGGGAGAACGTCAGTTCGGTCGCCGTCGGCTTGGCGCCGATGACCAGGAGGCCGCCGGGGACGTCCGCCGCCCCGAGGATCGCCCGCAAGCGGCGCCGGAGCCGGTTGCGGGTCACCGCGTTCCCCGTGCCGCGGCCGATCGCGAACGCCGCGCGGGCCGGCGCGACGCCGGCGTCGGGGACGTACGAGCACCACAGGGGATCGATCCGGATGCGGGCGCCGTCACGTCGAAGCCGTTCGAATGTCTGCCGATCTTGGATCCGGCCGATCAAGCCGAGAGTCGAGCTCGGCCCTTGGCGCGCCGCGACTTGAGGACGGCGCGACCGGCGCGGGTGCTCATGCGGGCGCGAAAGCCATGCTTGCGGGCCCTGCGGCGGTTGTTCGGCTGGTAAGTACGTTTCACAGCGATCTCCGGACGTTCGAGACGAAACACGTCACCTGGCAAACTC
This sequence comes from Ilumatobacteraceae bacterium, assembly GCA_041581055.1. Classification (GTDB taxonomy): domain Bacteria; phylum Actinomycetota; class Acidimicrobiia; order Acidimicrobiales; family Ilumatobacteraceae; genus JBFGCT01. The sequence continues at coordinate 11,551 of JBFGCT010000006.1, forward strand.
GTCACGCCACTCGATCGGGAGCGAGCGCGGCCACGGACTGACCTGCCCAGGCTACGGCGCAGCGAACTTCAGTCCAACCACCGCCCCAAACCACACGGGTGTAAGTTGTACACAGCCGTGTTCGGGCGTATCACCCCAGCGTGTTGCGGGTCTCGACGGAAGTTTTCGCGCGGACTCGAACCTGCTATGTTCGACCAACCGCCCTGGGAACGGAAGATGTCCACACTGTGTGGACAACTATGTGGACCGTTTTGGGCACAGGGATCCGGAGATGCAGGTGAGCGACGCTGATGACGTGTGGATGCAGGTCACCCTGTCGTTGCGCTCCCAACTGGCCGAGTCGGTGTGGTTCTCGACGTTCCAAGACGTCCTGCCGCTCGAGTCCGACACCGACACGCTGCGCCTCCTCGCCCCCAGCACGTATGTTCGCGATCGAATCCTGACCCGCTACCTCCCCCTGGTCACCGACGCCCTCGAGGAGGTCGGCGAAGGGGCGCGGCACATCGAGGTCGACGTCGTCGCCGGCGACAACACGCCGAACTTCGACCCCGGCGCCGAACGGTCGATCGCCGGCGACCGCGACCGCGACCTGGACCTGGTCGCCGCCGCCGCCGTCGACGTGATCGACCACCCGAGCCCGACCGCGCTCGACGACGCCCTGGGCGTGCCCGACGACGCCGGGTTGAACCCGCGCTACACCTTCGAGACGTTCGTCAAGGGCGCCTCCAACCAGTTCGCGCTGGCCGCCGCGCTGCGCGTGGCCGAGACCCCGGCGCGCAGCTACAACCCGCTGTTCATCTACGGCTCGGCCGGGCTCGGCAAGACGCACCTGCTCCACGCGATCGGCCACTATGTGCGATCGAACTACCAACACCACGAGGTGCGCTACGTCTCCACCGAGACGTTCATGAACGAGTACGTCGACGCGATCCGCCAGAACACGACCAACTCGCTACGCCGCCGGTACCGCGACATCGACGTGTTGCTCATCGACGACATCCAGTTCATCGCCGGCAAGGAGGGGCTCCAGGAGGAGTTCTTCCACACGTTCAACTCGCTCCACGGCGCCAACAAGCAGATCGTGATCTCGTCGGACCGCGTGCCCGACGCGATCCCGACCCTCGAAGAGCGCCTGCGCGGCCGGTTCAAGTGGGGGCTGATCACCGACATCCAGCCGCCCGACCTCGAGACTCGCTTGGCGATCCTGCGGAACAAGGCCGAGCGCGACCGGGTCGAGGTGCCGAGCGACACGCTCGAGTTCGTCGCCACCAACATCGCGACCAACATCCGCGAGCTCGAGGGCGCGCTGATCCGGGTCACCGCGTTCGCCAGCCTGAACCAGGTTCCGATCACGACCGAGCTCGCGCAGTCCCAACTCGCCGACCTGTTGCACGACTCCCAGCCGAAGGCCCGCACGCCCGACGAGTTGCTGGCCGAGATCGCCTCGATCCTCAAGTTCGACATCGACGCGCTGAAGGGCAAGAGTCGGCAGCGGCCGCTCGTCACCGCCCGCCAGATCGCGATGTACGTGTTCCGCGAGCTGACCGACCTCAGCTACCCGGCGATCGCAAGGCTCTTCGGCGGCCGCGACCACACGACGGTGATCCACGCCAACGAGAAGATCCAGCGGCTGATGAAGGAACGCAAGCAGATCTACGACCAGGTCACCGACCTGCTCCAGCAGCTGAAGGCCTGAGCGCCCCGTGATCGCCGAAGCGGCCCGTCGAGCGCCGACGAACGGCTGGGGACAACCCGGTGGACGCGTCGGGGCACAACCGGGCCCGGCGCCGTGGACAACCCTCCGTTGTCCACCGAACGACACCGACGTAAGCCGCGACCTGGGGATCGGGGCCCATCGCGTGTGTACGGCGGCGACGGCCCTACGCTGCACCGGAACGTGGTTGTCCCCAATCCACAGCACCTACTACTGGCACTATCTGTTGAGACAAAGATGCATGAGGAGAAGTTCGCACTGTGAAGTTTCGTTGTGAGCGTGACGTGCTTGCCGACGCCGTGGGCTCGGCGGGTCGAGCAGCCACGAACCGAACCGGCACCCTGCCGGTGTTGGCGGGCATCCGGATGGAGGTGGTCGGCGACCAGCTCACGATCACCGGCACCGACCTCGAGCTGACGATCCGGCTCACCGTCGAGGTCGGTGGCGAGCGCGACGGATCGGCCGTGGTCCCGGCGCGACTGGTCGGCGACATCGTGCGGGCGCTGCCGGCCGGCGCCGTCGAGGTCGAACTGGACGACGACGACATGTCGATCAGTGCCGGTCGCTCCCAGTTCGCCGTCCGCCCGCTGTCGCTCGACGACTATCCGGCACAGGCCGAGCTGTCCGGCGACGCGGTCACGCTGTCGGCGTCCGTGATGGCCGACGCCCTGCGACAGGTCGTGCGGGCGGCCTCGACCGACGACGCCCGCGCCGTGCTCACGGGCGTGCTGTTCGCCGCCGAGGAGGAAGGGCTGCGGATCGTGGCGACCGACTCGTACCGCCTCGCGGTGCGCGACCTGCCGGACTCGTCGGTGTTGGCGGCCGGCCAGAAGGTGTTGATCCCGGGGCGGGCGCTCAGCGAGCTGCAGCGCCTGCTCGACGACGCCGATGAGCTGACCGTGCGGTTCGGCGAGCGCGAGGCGACGTTCGAGATCGGGACGACCCGCCTCAGCACCCGGCTGATCGAGGGCGACTACCCGAACGTCTGGAACCTGGTGCCGACCAGCCATCCGAACCTGTTGACGGTGAGCAAGGCGGCGATGGTCGAGGCGATCCGCCGGGTCAAGATCCTGGCCCAGGACTCGACGCCGATCCGGATCGCGCTGGGCGGCGACACGGTGCAACTCACGGCGATCACCCAGGACGTCGGGACCGCCGCCGAGGAGATCGACGCCAGCTACGACGGCGCGGAGATGACCGTGGCGTTCAACCCCGACTACCTGGCGGCCGGCATCGACGCGATCGACAGCGACGACGTCACCCTCGCCGCGCTCGACAAGATGAAGCCGGTCGTCCTGCGCGGCGCCGGCCAAGACGACTACCTGTACCTGCTCATGCCGGTGCGGGTGCCCGAGTAGCCGACATATACCTGTACCTGCTCATGCCGGTGAGAGTGCCCGAGTAGCCGACAGAGCGTCGCTCGGCGAGCTTCAGGGCAACACCCACACGAACCGTCACACCGGGATCGCTCGAAGCTCGCTTCGCTCGCCTCGCTTTCTCAGGGCTGTCAGTTCTCTACTGTGAGTTCGCGTCGTCGCCATGATCGTCACTCATCTCGAGCTCACGGATTTCCGGAACTACTCGAGCGCGGCGTTCGATCTCGACTCGGGGACGACCGCGGTGATCGGCGACAACGGGCAGGGCAAGACCAACCTCGCCGAGGCGTTGGCGTATCTCGCAACCCTGACCAGCTTTCGGAGCGCGCCCAACGACGCGCTGGTGCGGGTCGGCGCCGAGACAGCGGTCGTCCGGGCGACCGTCCGCCATGACGACGGTCGGGAGACGTTGATCGAGGCGGAGCTCGCCGTCGCCGGCCGCAACCGGGTGCAGGTCAACCGCCAGAAACTGGGCCGGGTCAGGGACCTCCTCGGCTCGGTGCGGGTCACCGTGTTCTCCCCGGACGATCTCACGCTGATCAAGGGCGGGCCGGGCGACCGCCGCCGGTATCTCGACGACACGCTGGTCGCGCTGGCGACGAAGTACGACGCGGCGCGGCTCGAGATCGACCGGATCGTGCGCCAGCGCAACACCTTGCTCAAGCAGGCCGAGCGGCGCCTCACGCCGGAGATCGAGGCCACCCTCGACGTGTGGGACGCCAAGTTCGCGGAGGTCGCCGACCAATTCGGCTACGCGCGGGCGACGCTCGTCGCCCGGATCACGCCGTTCGTGCACGAGGCGTACGAGCAGCTCGCCGGCCATGCGACGCCGATCGAGCTGCGGTACGAGCCCGAGTGGCGGCGGTCCGGCCTCGGCGCGGCGCTGGCGGCGGCGCGGTCGGCCGACGTGCGGCGCGGCGTGTCGACGGTCGGCCCCCACCGCGACGAGTTCACGCTGTCGCTCGACGGGCTGCCGAGCCGCACCCACGCCTCCCAGGGCGAGCAGCGCAGCCTCGCGCTGTCACTCCGCCTCGCCGCCCACCGGCTGGTCACCGAGCGAACCGGTTCGGCCCCGCTGCTCGTCCTCGACGACGTGCTCTCCGAGCTCGACGACCACCGCGCCGGCGCACTCCTCGAACATCTGCCCGCCGGCCAGGTGATCATCACGACGGCCCACGAGCTGCCCGCCGCCGCCCGCCCCGACCACGTGATCCGCATCGCCGGGGGCGTCGTCACCGTCTCGTGACCGCGCCGGCCCCCGCGTCGCCGACGCCGGCGCGAGCCGGGGACACCGTCTCGCGGCCGCTACGGTGCGAGGCGTGGCCGACCCGATCCCCATCACGGCGTCACTCGACTCGGTGATGAAGTCGCTGCGCGGCACCGACCGGATCCAGATCGGCGGCGTGTTCGGTCGTTGGGCCGAGACGGTGGGCGAGGATCTGGCCCGTCACGTGCGCCCGGTGCGGCTCGACCAGGGGGTGCTGACCTTGGAGGCGGCCGACCCGGCGTGGGCCACGCAGGTGAAGTTCCTGACCGGCGACATCATCGCCCGCCTGTCGGCGGTCGCCGACGTCGAGATCGAGCGCATCGACGTGCGTGTCGCGCGGCCGCGCTGACCCGTGCCGGCGGGTCCGCCGCACGGCCGGGAGCATGGCCAGATCACGGCCTGATCGGCGGCCGGAAACGCCCCGACCCTCCGCCATTCGGTGACACCCAGCCGGTACACTGAGGGACAGTCGCGAGACGATGTGGGCGCCGGGCCCGAGATGCCGGCGAGGCCACTCGATCGCCCCCATAACGTGGCCCTTCGCGGGTCGCGACGAAATCAACGACGCATCGAGGTACGAGTGTCCAGCGACACCGCAGCAGCACCGACGGAAACCCCCCCGACGCAGCCCGGCACGACGAGCGCGGCGGCGGCGCAAACCACCCCGACGAAGCCCGACACGACGAGCGCGGCGGCGGCCACGGGCTCCTACGACGCCAAGGCGATCCAGGTCCTGGAGGGCCTCGACCCGGTGCGCAAGCGGCCGGGCATGTACATCGGCTCGACCGGCCTCGCCGGCCTGCACCACCTGATCTGGGAGGTCGTCGACAACGCCGTCGACGAGGCGATGGCCGGCCACGCGACCAAGATCGGCGTCACGCTCCTCGCCGACGGCGGGTGCCGCGTCGACGACAACGGGCGCGGCATCCCGGTCGACCCGTTCACCAAGGGCGAGCACAAGGGCAAGAGCGCGGCCGAGGTCGTGCTCACCGTCCTCCACGCCGGCGGCAAGTTCGGCGGCGAGGGCTACAAGGTCTCCGGCGGGCTCCACGGCGTCGGCGTGTCGGTCGTGAACGCGCTGTCGGAGAAGCTGACCATCGAGGTCGACCGCGGCGGCAAGCGCTACGCGCAGGAGTACGCCAAGGGCGGCAAGCCGCAGGGCAAGATGAAGGTCGTCGGCGAGTCGCCCAAGCGCGGGCGACGGACCGGCACCACGATCACGTTCTGGCCCGATCCGATCGTGTTCGCCGCCGAGGGGGTCGACTTCGTCGCCCGCACGGTGCTCGAGCGCCTGCAGACGATGGCCTTCCTCAACCGCGGGCTGGAGATCGTGTTCCGCGACGAGCGCGAGGAGCGCGAGCAGGAGGTCCGCTACCAGTACCGCGGTGGCATCGTCGACTTCGTCAAGCACCTCAACGCGACCAAGGAGCCGCTGTTCTCGAAGGTCTGCCAGTTCGAGGACGAGGACAGCGACGGGCAGATGCTCGACATCGCGATGCAGTGGAACACCGGCTACCACGAGGGCATCCACGGCTACGCCAACGGCATCTCCACGACCGAGGGCGGGATGCACGTCGAGGGCTTCCGCACCGCGCTCACGCTGGCGGTCAACAACTACGCCCGGGCCAAGAACCTGATCAAGGAGAAGGACGAGAACCTGACCGGCGACGACGTCCGGGAGGGCATCACGGCGATCATCTCGGTCAAGCTCCGCGAGCCGCAGTTCGAGGGCCAGACCAAGGCCAAGCTCGGCAACGTGCCGATGCGCTCGTTCGTCCAGAAGGCCACGTACGCCCGCCTCGCCGAGTGGCTCGAGGAGAACCCGACCGAGGCGAACAAGATGGTCAAGAAGGGCCTGGCCGCCGCCCAGGCGCGCGTCGCGGCGAAGAACGCCCGCAACGCGATCCGCCGCAAGACCGCGCTGTCGGGGGCGGGCATGCCCGACAAGTTGAAGGACTGCTCGTCGCGCAACGCGGACGAGTCCGAGCTGTTCATCGTCGAGGGCGACTCGGCCGGCGGCACCGCCGTCGACGCCCGCGACCCGCGCACCCAGGCGATCCTGCCGATCCGCGGCAAGATCCTCAACGTCGAGCGGGCGCGCGTCGACAAGATGTTGAAGAACAACGAGATCCAGGCGCTGATCACGGCGATCGGGGCCGGCGTCGGCGACGAGTACGAGGTCACCAAGTGCCGCTACCACAAGGTGATCGCGCTGGCCGACGCCGACGTCGACGGCAGCCACATCCGCACCCTGCTGCTGACGTTCTTCTTCCGCCAGATGCGTGAGATGGTGGAGGCCGGCTATTGCTACATCGCCCAGCCGCCGCTGTACTCCACCGAGGTCGGCAAGGAGAAGATCTACCTCAAGGACGAGATCGCCAAGAACGCGTTCGAGGCCGAGCGCCCGAATCACAAGAAGCCGTTCCAGCGGTTGAAGGGTCTCGGCGAGATGGACTGGGAAGAGCTCCGCGCGACCACGATGGACCCGGAGACGCGCACCCTGCTCCAGGTGACCGTCGACGAAGCCGCCGAGGCCGACCTGATCACCTCGATCCTGATGGGCGACGACGTCGGCAGCCGCCGCGATTTCATCGTCACCAACGCCCGCGACGTCCGCCACCTCGACTTCTAGACCCCGAGAGCTGAACCCCTGTGACCGACACCGACGACACCACACCACCCGACGACCCGATCCAGCCGATCGCGCTCCACGACGAGATGGAGAACTCGTTTCTCGAGTACGCGATGTCGGTCATCATGTCGCGGGCGCTCCCCGACGTGCGCGACGGCCTCAAGCCGGTCCACCGCCGGATCATCTGGGACATGGAGGACCAGGGGTTCCGCCCCGACCGAGCGCACGTCAAGTGCGCCCGCGTCTCGGGCGACACGATGGCCCGCTTCCACCCGCACGGCGACGGCGCGATCTACGACGCGCTGGTCCGTATGGCCCAGCCGTTCTCTCTGCGCCACCCCCTGATCGACTTCCACGGCAACTACGGGTCGCCCGACTTCGGCCCGGCCGCTTCGCGCTACACCGAATGCCGCCTCGCCCCGCTGGCGATGCAACTGCTCGCCGACATCGACGAAGACACCGTCGACATGGTGCCGAACTACGACGGCACGACCGAGCAACCGGCCGTGCTGCCGGCGCGCTTCCCCAACCTCCTGGTCAACGGCAGCCAGGGCATCGCCGTCGGGATGGCGACCAACATCCCGCCCCACAACCTGGGCGAGGTCATCGACGCCGTCGTCCACCTGATCGACAACCCCGATGCGACCCCCGACGACCTGATGCAGTTCGTGAAGGGCCCCGACTTCCCGACCGGTGCGAGCATCCTCGGGCGGGCCGGGATCATGGACGCCTACCGGACCGGCCGCGGGTCGGTCAAGATGCGGGCGACCGCCACCATCGAGGAGGGCAAGAACGGCCGGTTCGACATCGTCGTGTCCGCGCTCCCGTACCAGACGAGCTGCTCGGCGATCGCCGCCCGCATCCAGGACCTGGTCGACGGCGGCGACCTCGACGGCATCGCCGACGTCAACGACGCGTCGTCCGGTGGGAGGACCGAGCTGATCATCACGCTCAAGCGCGACGGCAACGCCAACGTCGTGCTCAACAACCTGTACAAGATGACCCAGCTGCAGTCGACGTTCTCGATCAACATGGTCGCCCTGGTCGACAGCGTGCCGCGCCAGGTCAACCTGCGCGACGCGCTCGTCGCCTACCTCAAGCACCAGCGCGAGGTCATCACCCGCCGCTCGCAGTTCCGGCTCGACAAGGCCAAGCGGCGCGAGCACATCCTCGAGGGCCGGATCAAGGCGCTCAACGTCATCGACGAGATCATCGCCCTGATCCGGGCGAGCGATGACGCGGCCGCCGCCCGCGAGGGCCTGATGGCCGCACCGTTCGAGTTCAGCGAGGTCCAGGCCAACGACATCCTCGACATGCAGCTGCGCCAGCTGACCCGGCTGTCGCGGATCGACCTCGAGACCGAGCTCGCCTCGGTGCTCGAGCTGATCACCGACCTGCAAGAGATCCTCGACAACCCCGATCGGCTCGACTCGGTGATCCGCGACGAGATCACGGCCATCCGTGACGAGTTCGCGACGCCGCGCGTCTGCGAGATCACCTACGACGACGGCGAGATGTCGATCGAAGACCTGGTCGACGACAAGGAGCTGGTCATCGTGATGACCGAGGCGCAGTACGTCAAGGCGGTGCCGGCGGCCTCGTTCAAGACCCAGGGGCGCGGCGGCCGCGGCGTGTCCGGCGGCAAGCTCAAGCTCGACGACATCGTGCGCCACGTCATCTTCACGACCGCCCACGCCCACCTGCTGTTCTTCTCCAACCGGGGCAAGGTGTACCGCCTGCGGGCGCTCGAGATCCCCGAGCGCGAGCGCACGGCGAAGGGCATGCCGATCGTCAACCTGTTGCCGTTGCAGCCGGGTGAGCACATCCAGGCGATCATCGACACCCGCGACTTCGCCGGCGAGCGGTTCCTGTTCTTCGCCACGCGGAACGGCACGGTCAAGAAGACCGCCTTCGACGCCTACGACTCGAGCCGCCGCGACGGGTTGATCGCGATCAACCTGCGCGATGGCGACGAGCTGGTCAAGGTGATCGAGACCGGCGGCGACGACGACATCTTCATGGTCAGCCGGGGCGGGATGACGATCCGCTTCGACGAGAACGACGTGCGGGCGATGGGCCGCACCGCCGGCGGCGTGCGCGGCATGAAGCTCAAGAACGCCGAGGACGCCGTGGTGTCGGTCGACGTCGCCCGCGACGACACGGCGATCCTGCTCATGACCGAGGCCGGCTACGGCAAGCGGACCCAGCTCGACAAGTTCAACCGCCAGGGCCGCGGTGGCCAAGGCGTGAAGGGCATCAAGCTGACCGGCAAGAAGGGCAAGGTCGTCGCCGCGTTCATGGTCGGGCTCGACGACGAGATCGTCGCCGTCTCGAACAACGGCATCACGATTCGCATGGCCGTGCGGGAGATCTCCTCGCAGGGCCGTGACGCGACCGGCGTCCGGATCATGAACCTCGACGACGGTGACGTCGTCGGCTCGGTCGCGCCGATCCTCGCCGCCGACGAGGACTGACCCGCTCGGCCCCGCCCGGCCCGCTCGCGATCCACAGATCGCTCGCCGCCGCCACCAGACTGGCCCGCTCGCGATCCACCGATCGCCTCCACCGATCATCAGGAGGACGACATGGACGCGACCGGGCAGACCGACGGGCGGGGATCGTCAGCCGCCGCCGACAGGGGCCAAGCGGCGATCATGTTGCTGGTGATCACGGCCACGCTGGCGGTCGTGCTGGCCGCCGCCCTGGCCGGCTTCGGCCAGCACCTCCTCGAGCGGGGCCGGGCCCAGCACGCCGCCGACGCCGCCGCGTTGGCCTCGCTCGACGGCGGCCGGCGCGCCGCCGACGAGCTGGCGCGACGCAACGGCGCCGTGCTGGTTTCGTGGTCGCGGGGCCCGGGGCCCGACGAGGTGACCGTGGTCGTGCGGGTCGGCGGCTCGACGGCGAACGCGCGGGCGACCGACGCGCCGTGAGCCCCCGTCAGCGACGCCGTCACGGCACGGATCGCGGCCGCCGCCCGACAAACTCCCTGTGATCTTGACGAAATCAAGAGGGGTTCGGTGCCTACAATCGGTTGGGTGAGCAAGACCGAGCACGCCCTCGACAGCGATGGGGCCGCGCTCGACGAGCTGGACGAGTTCGTCGCCGCCGAGGCGGCGGCCGCCGATCGGGCGATCGGCGAGCTGATCGACGACGCCGTCGAGCCGGGCAACGGCCACCGTCCTTCGGGAACGGTTGGCCACGACGTCGACGACGTGATCGCCGCCAACGGCTTCGACACCGCCGAGATCGAGCTGGGCGACGAGACCGACAGCGGCCTCGACACGTCCGAGCTCGACATCGCCGCCGACGAGCTCGACGCCTTCGACACGAGTGATCTCGAACGGCCGGCGGGCGACGTGCTCGACGAGGTCGCCGAGGTGGAGTCCGACACGTTCGAGCTCGTCCACCTGGAGGCGCTGATCGAGACCGACGACGGCATCGTCGACGACGAGGCGGTCGAGCAGGTCGAGGACGTCGACGCGGCCGAGCAGGTCGAGGAGGTCGAGGCGGCGGAGGACGTCGAGGAGGCGGAGGCGGCGGAGGACGTCGAGGAGGCGGAGGCGGCGGAGGAGGTCGAGGAGGCGGAGGCACTCTCCGACGCCGAGGCGCCGTACGAGCTCCCCGAGATCGTGCCGGCGACCGATGACGACGATGACGACGACGCCGGTCAGGTCGCGCGCCACGGCGTCTTGGCCGCCCCGGTCGGGCTGGCCGCCCCGGTCGCGCGCACGGGCGACCTCGACGAGGTCTCCGACGACATCCTCGAAGAGCTGCGGCGCGCCGATATCGACGGCCCGATCGTCGAGTTCGCCCCGCAGGACGACACGACGTCGGCGCGCCGTCGTCCCAAGCGCCAACCGGACTACGACCCGGCCCCGGTGCCGATCCCGGCGCGGCCGCCGCGCATCCTCGGTCGCAAGCCGCGGGTCCGCAAGGTCACTCGGGTCGTGCGCCATGTCGACCCGTGGAGCGTGTTCAAGATCGCCGCCGTCGCGTTCATGGTGATGTACGTCATCGCCCTGACCGCCGGTGTGCTGCTGTGGAACGTGGCGTACGCGACCGGCACGGTCGACAACGTGGAGCGCTTCTTCGAGTCGTTCGGTTGGAGCTCGTTCGAGTTCAACGGCGGCGAGATCTACCACGCGTCGTGGATCATGGGGCTGTTCGCCGTGATCGGGCTCACCGGCGGGGCCGTGCTGGCGGCCACGCTGTTCAACTTGATCACCGACATCGTCGGCGGCATGCGGTTCACGGTGCTCGAGGAGGAGGTCGTCGAGACCCGCACGTCGCCGATGCGGCGGTTCGTGATCCGCCGCCCCGAGCCCGAGGTCCCCGCCGTGATCCACGACAGCTCGGGGGCGATGATCCGCGAGGCCGTCGTCGACGACAGCGGTGCGATCGAGCGGTGACGCGGATATCGTCTCGGACCGGTCCGGGGCTATAGCTCAGTCGGTTAGAGCGCATCCCTGATAAGGATGAGGTCACAAGTTCGATTCTTGTTAGCCCCACCACAAAACCCCTGGTAGACGGCTATGCGAGGTGCCAGATCGGCGCCTCGTTCCGCGTTTCCGGCTTCCCAGGTCCGCGCCAGGTCCGCGCGAGAATCTGGACAGTCCGCTGAAGGCGGTTCGATCAGACGATTCGGCGGATGTGCTCGGCGAGGAACTCGTCAGCGTCCTCGAGCGGGTACGCCGCGTAGAACGCGTCGACCGCCGCCTCCGGTGACTCGAAGGAGCACAGCGGCCAGATCGCTTCGAGGTCGTCGGTGTCGACGGCACGCGACGCGTAGAGCTTCATCAGGAACACCGTGTCCCACGGCGCACCGAGCACGCGCAACGTCGGTCCATCGAGCAAGACCGTGCAGTCGGCGCGATCGAACGTGGCCGGAACGAACGCCGCGGCCGCATCGTTCAACCACTTGGGCGCCAGATCATGTCGGCCGGCGACACGGGCGACGGCTGCGGCCAGCTCGTCGTCGAGCCGCTGCGCGCTGTCGACGTCACGGGTCGAATCACGGAGCCCGTGCAGCGCGAGCAATGCGCCGCCGACCACGATCACGGTGTGCTGCGAGTCGTCTGGGAGTTCGTCGGCGACCTCGTGGAGGTATCGGCCGATGGTGACGGAGTCCAGCGGTTGGTCAGGCACCGACGGTCTCCGGGTCTCGCCACAGGCTCGTTGAGTCGATCATCAGCCCGCGCGCCGCAAGTTGGGCTGGAACGAGGGGCTCGCTGATGCCGCGAGCGGTCGGTGGCTGATATGGCTCGTCGAGTCTTGGAGCCTGCTCGGTCCAAGCGGGCCGGGGAAGGTTTGCGTCGTCGGCGAGCTTCTCGGCGACAGCTGCGAGCAGTGCGTCGATGATGCGCTCCCCGGCTGGCGGAGGCGGGACATAGATCGCCTCTGGAATCCAATCCGGGTGGAGCGCGAGCTCATCGAGGACGGCGCGCCATCTCGTCCAATCGAGCCGGAGGCGCCCACGGTGGTGGGACCAGGCGTTCGCCAGTTGTCCGAGCCGAGGGCGGTGGGGAGTACCGCGGCGAACGGCGATGATCACGAGGTCGAAGCCGGCGGCGGCGAGGATGCGCGCGAGCGTGTCGACCGACGGTTCGACGACGCCGGCCTGGATGCGCGTGATGGTCGACCCGGCGACGTGCGCGTCCGCGGCGAGTCGTCTGACCGGGAGCCCAGCTGATCCTTTCGCGCTGGTGACAAGCTGACCGATATCCACAATGTAAGCATATTTGCGCACAGATCGGAGTGCAACCTACGGATCGAGGGGGCGTCCCCGGAATCGGGAACAGCCGGAGGGGTGTGATTCGCATCACAGCAGATCGTCCGTTTGGTGTCTGCTCGTGTCGGTACGTATCGGTTGGTGCTCACGGGGTCCGAATCGTCCGAATGCCCTGCTTGTGAGCGCCTTGCGAGGCGAATGACATTGGTGTACTTCTGATAGTCCATGTCGTTGCTGGCCCTCTTCATCGAGCCGGAAATCGTGGCCGCTGCCTCTGCCTCGGCCGCTCCTCCGTCCCAGCCTCGACAGCCCGCTCGTTCGAGCGTTTGCTCGTCTCGCCGTCAGGTCGGCCAGCTCGCGTTGGCTCTCGAGGACTGAGGAGGGTCCCCGTGTTGAAACCTCGTGCAGGAGCGAATTCGTGAAGGTCAGACAGTCGCTTGGATCAGGCGGTGAGGTCGGTACTCGTGACAACTCATCCGTGACGAAGCCTGGCAACGTGATCGTGCGGAGCGATGCCCGCGTCTTCGGCGGTCCGAAGCTGAGCGCGGGCAGCTCCGTGAGGGTTTCCGTGACCTTCACTTGCCGTCGAAGCATGTCGACGTGTTGCCACCTCAGCGCGAAGAGTTCGCCGATGCGGAGGCCGCCGTATCCGGAAGGCGCGGTAGCGGCTGTCGATCGTGTTCGCGAGCCGCGCCAGCTCCTCGGGTGTCAGGAAGCGCATCTCCTCGCGCTCGATCCGCGGGACCGGGAGACGCTCGACCGGGTTGGCCATGATCAGCCGATCCTCGAACGCGGCCCGCATCACCTTGTTGAACACCTGTACCGCCTTGACCACGCTCGCCGGCGCCAACCCGGGTCCGTCGACCGGATCGGACAGCCGAGCGACCCACTCACGGAGGCTCGTGCGGTCGACGCGCGCCAACGGCAGCGAGCCGAAGGTGGGTAGCACGTGAACTCGGAACGAGCACTCGTCCCGTACCCGGCTGATCGGCCGGAGGTTTGTGACGGTTGGCCACCACCGTTCCCACCACTCGGCGACCGTGATCTTGCCGGGGCGGGGATCGACGAACGAGCTCTGGGCTCGGTCGACCTCGATGAGGTGCGCGAAGTTCTCGGCGTCGCGCCGGCGCGAGAACTGCTTCGAGCGTTCCTTGCCGTCGGCGACGCGAAAGCGGACGAGATAGGCTGCCTTTCCGTTGCTCAATCGCTTCGTCCGGATTGATGCCACGCACTCATCCTATCCCGCTCAGGTTCGCATGAGGTCCGGCGGACGGTGCAACATTGGATGATATGGAGCAACACCAACTAACACGAAAGCCCTGATCAGCGGACGTGTACGGACAACCACGGACAACAGCGGTCACCGCCTTTATGAACTGATAAGGATGAGGTCACAAGTTCGATTCTTGTTAGCCCCACAAACTCCCTGGTAGAAGACTACGCGAGGCACCAGATCGGTGCCTTTTCCCGCCTTAGAACGTCTCGAGAACGTCGTCCGGCTGGAGACCGAAGTAGTGCGACAGCGCCGGCAGCGCGCCGTCGGTGCGATCGGTGGGAACTGACACGAGACAGAGTTCGTAGTCCGGGTCGCCTGGACATTCGAGCGCGACCTGCAGCACGAGGGTCGCAGCGACCCAGTGCCGGCAACGCCCAGCGCCGCGGCGAGTTTCTTGGTCGCTCTGCGATGATGTCGCCGTGAGAGAAGATGGTTTCGAATCGCGTCAGCAGACGGGAATGATCGTCTCCACCGAGCGGTTGGGATTGCCGCAGAAGCAGTGGTGGCGAGGGCTGCTCCTTGCGGCCCAGCGGCATCTTCGATACGAGATTGAGCCGGATCGACCGACCGCCACCTGCCACCTCCAGCAGGGACCTGAGCAGCATGCTCTCTCTGCGGGAATCGGTGGCAGAGTCTGGTCGCGATTCCTTCCAATCCGGATTGGTCAGATCTTCATCCTCGGCTGCGGTGCGATGAGTGCTCGGCGGCAATGGAGCTGGGCGCCACGTCGCGAACGGCGTTCTTGTTCGACTACGAGTAGCAGTCAGCGTGCGAGCGGCCCGAACTGACGCGATCGCGGGCGAACCGCCGCCCGCGGGCGATGAGCTCTTCGACCCGGGCGCGACGTGACAGCACCGCACCGTGCCGAATGAGCAGGTGATCCCGCGTCCGTTCATCGATCGTTCAACGAACGGCGTGGCGAGTGCCGCACACGATCGATGCGACCGCGCAATCGGGTCGCACGGGGAACCTCTGTCGTTCCGAGCCGCCGGTTCAGACGTGGGTCCGCGTTCCGGCACCCGGGAACGACGCAGGCGGACCTCCTTCGAGCGTTTCGTAACGGTGGCTGAGCAAGGCGCGGTTGTACCGCTGCAGCATGACGGGGTACCCGTTGAGAAGTATGTCCAACAGCAGTGTCCAGCTAGCGACGGCCCACCAGCCGCGCACGGCAGCGTTGGCCACGACGCCGAACATCAGCACCAGCAGGATGAAGTGGCTCGCCTCGGCATCGCGCATCCGTTGGTCGAGGCGAGTCACGTTCGCGGTGTTCGGCTCGGACGGCAGGCGTAGGTCAGGGTTGAACACGGCGAGGGGCCCGCGCCGCAACAGCCGCTTCACGAGTCGCACACCGAGCAGTTCGTACAGCTGCCCGTCCTTCTCAAAACCTCTGAGCAGGTGATATCGGTCCGGCATGCGCGGCGTTGCGACTCGGCTCACCGTGCCGAGCCACGTCATCGGCACCCACACCACGAAGAAGGCGAACCACAAGCTGCGCACCCCGAACACCTGGTGTGCCCACACCATGATGGCGACAGCTACGGCCGTTGCACCGGACAGGAGCAACCACTTGCGCACACGATCAGCGTGTGAGCGTCGGGACCCACATGACCAGGGTCCGAAGCCCCGCCAGACCGTCCGGATGCGGATCCGCCAGTGGGTGCCAGACCGCCGACTCATACGGTGTTGGAGCGATTCGGCGACGGCCGAGTGCTCAGCCGCTTGCGGACGAGCGGTGCTTCAAGACCCGCGTGCCAGCGAGGAACCGACGATGTGCCGCCCGGTACTGACGCTGAGCTGCGCTCTCGGATGGGGATCCCTCTCTGGAGCGTCGTCTTGGTCAGTGGAGGCCGAGCACGGTCACGAGTGCGTCGTCGACGGACCACATTTCGTCGGGCGTCAGGTCTCCAACTCGGTCGCCGAGGCGTCGAGCATCAACCGCACCGAGCTGCTCGACGAGCACCCGTGTGGTGGCGTCGGCAACCGTGACTTCTGGTCGAAACGACGCCGGTCGGGCGCTGCGAGATGTGGGAGCGACGATCACGACAGAGCGAGGCAAGAGCTCGTCGGCCTGCACGACGATGCCGTAGCGGGCGCCATGTTGTTCGTGGCCAACGCCCTTGGGCAGTCGGAATCGGTCGACCTCACCCCGGCGCACGAAGTGACTCCATCAGTTCGGCGACGGCGCGCATCTCGGCACGGTCGGACTCGTCAGCCTCGAGAGCGGCCGCTTCGACCGCGAGGCCGTGTCCATGGCGAAGCCGGGCCGCCGATGAGAGCAAGGACGATCGGATGGCCTCCGAGCGTGTCATCCCGGTCGATTCGAGGGTGCGCAGCGCGCGTTCGGCCTCATCGTCGAGTCGCACCGAGATCGCCTTCGCCATGCTTTGAGCATGACGAAGCGTGATACCGGTCGCAACCCGGGCGGGGAAGACGAGTCACGGGCACGTACCGAGTCGCGACGACGCTGCGTCATCGGGTCACGAGAACGGTGACGGTCGGCTCGTCATCCGGACGCGGGTTCTCGCCGAGATTCTCCACTCAACGGTTTCATGTTTCAGCCCAGCCAACGCCGCCGGATCCGAGCAGCGACGTCGCGAGCACGAGCGACGTCGTCGGGCGGCACCCGCACGTGGACGACGTCGGCCCAGTCCATGCGCCGTCCACTCGGGCCGCGGAAGGCCCGCTCGACCTTGGACCAGAACGTGTGCGTGATCGCGCTGTGGCGTGAGAGGGCGAGCAGTGCCCAGCCGGACTTCGACAGTCGGGTGTCGAGCGGCGTCAGGTCGGTCTCGAACCCGGTCGCCAGACCCGACTTCCTCAGCGACGTCCGATGGGCGGGCACGTCGCCGGGAGCGACGACGTCGACGGCGGCCAGATGGTGGAGTCGCACGAGGCCCGTGTCCTCGAAGTAGACACCGTCCTCGCCGACCCAGCACCGCGGGAACGGTTGGATCGCATGCAACCCCGCGCCGACCCGTGCGATCGCACGGCGGGAGAACCAGCTTCGGACGGCGATCAGCACACCGGCGATCACCCACACCGCTCCCAGCGCGATGACGCCGCCCAGGACCGACGTGCCCGCGTCCCCGGTCGCGGCGGCGACGGCGGCAATCAGGACGACCGCCGCGCGGATCACCGCGGCGGGCCCGACGACCTGCAGCGGGTCGGCAGGCAGCCGCTCCAGCCGCTCGTCCACGGCCTTGGCCCATTGTGCAGTGGTCGAGTACTGGGGCCAGACCGCCATCGGCGCGGCAAGCACCCGTTCGGCGTGGCGCCGCTCGTTGACCCGGAGCCACACGGTGAGGACCAGCCACGTCGCCACCCCGAGCGCGACGATCGTGCCGATGCCGAGCGCAGGCGTCGACCAGTCCGCTGAGCTGTCGCCGACGAGTTCCGTGCCGATCCACACGATCAGAGCCAACACGCCCGGGCAGAGCGCGACCGGCAGGATCCACAGCACCTCTCGGTGACGCACGAGCAGCAGGTCGCGGGGACGTTCCGTCACACCGTCGATCTTGGCCGATCGGACGCACCACGGATCGCACGATCCGGCTGACCGGCTCATTTCATGCGGTCCGAAGGGTGGACCGGCCGCGCGCACCGGCGGCTGGCCCGGCGGGCGCCGCACGCCGAGATCGAGGCTGGTGCCGGAGTTCGATCTGGGTCGACATCGGCCCGGGATGCGGGACGGTTCCGACCCAGTTCGGAGGGTTCGGCCGGCGCTCAGGCGTTGAGCAGCAGCCACAGGCCGAGTGCCGGCGCCGCCGTCGGTCACACCCGTGCAACGGCCGGTGGCCGGCGCCAACGGTTACGATCCGGACCGATGACGTGCCACCCCGAGACCCTCCCGCCCGCGGCGTCGTCGTGAAGTTGCTGCGACGCGTGGTGGGCGCGGTCGTGCTGGCCGCCGCCGTCGCCGCGGCCATCCGCACGCGGGGCACCGGCGGCACGCCGCCCCAGCACGGCGGCTGGCGACCTCTCGACCTGCCCGATCGATGACGGCCACCGTCGCCCTGGTCGGCCACGGCGTCGTCGGCGAGCGCATCGCGCGGCGTCTCCCGTCGATCGCGCCCCGTCCGGCGGTGATCGAGGTCGAGCCGCGGCTCAGCCTTTCGCCGTTCGGGTCGGTCGACTTGGCGGTCCTGGCGTCGCCGGCCCCGCACGCCGAGCTCGCCGCCAACCTGGTCGAACGCGGGGTCGGCGTCATCTCGGTCAGCGACGACCTGGAGGACGTCAGCGCCATGCTCGACCTCGACGACCGGGCCCGGCACGCCGGAGTCCCGCTCGTCGTCGGCGCCGGGATGTCGCCTGGGCTGACCGGCCTGTTGGCCCGGCACCTGGCCGATCAGCTCGCCTCGGTCGACGAGATCCACGTCGCGCTGCACGGCACCGCCGGCCCGGCCTGCGCCCACCAGCATCACGCCGCCCTGCGCGGCTGGGCGGTCGGTCTCCACGATGGGGAGTGGGTGTCGCGGCGCGCCGGACTGGGGCGCGAGCTGTGCTTCTTCCCCGAGCCGGTCGGCGCGTACGACTGCTACATCGCGGAGCTGGCCACGCCGCTCGTCCTCCACGCGTCGTTCCCCGAGGTCAGCCGGTTGACGGTGAGGTTGTCCGCCAACCGGCGCGACCGCCTGACCGCCCGCCTGCCGATGCTCAGCCCGCCCCACCCCGAAGGCGGCGTCGGCGCGGTCCGCGTCGAGGTGCGCGGCGCCGACGAGCGCGGCGGGCGCTCGACGCTGATCGTCGGCGTCGCCGAGCTGGTCGGCACGATGACCGCCGCGGCGGCGACGGTGATGGTCGGCGCGGCGGCTGCCGGGCGGCTCGGCGCCGGCGTGGTCACCAGGGGTCAGGAGCAGCTCGACAGCGTGGAGCTGCTCCACGGCGTCGAGCGGCTCGGCGTCCGCCTCCAGGAGTTCACCGGTGTCCCGAGCTGAGCTGACGATGCCGTGGCTCCCGCCGGGGGAGATGGTCCGCATCGAGGGCCGCGGCGAGTTCTTCGTCCGCCACCACCGCCATCCGGACCCCGACGCGCCCGTCGTGGTCCTGATGCACGGCTGGACGGCGACGGCCGATCTCCAGTTCTTCACCGCGTACGAGGCGCTGGCCGGGATCTGCTCGTTCATCGCCCTCGACCACCAGGGCCACGGCCGCGGGCTGCGGACGCCGGAGCGGTTCACGCTCGAGGCGGTCGCCGACGACTCGGTCGCGGTGGCGCGGGCGCTCGGCGTCGAGCGGGCGGTCGTCGTCGGGTACTCGATGGGCGGGCCGCTGACGATGCACATCGCCCGCCGACACCCGGACTTCGCCCGCGCGATCGTCGTCCAGGCGACCGCGCTCGAGTGGATGCCGACGTTGCGCCAACGGTTGGTCTGGCGGTTCTTGCCGCTGACCGGCGCGGTGACGCGGTCGTGGCTCGCTCGGCGGCTGCTCCGGCGGGCGACCCGCAGGATGCTGCCCGATGATCATGTCGTCGCCCCGTACCTCGCGTGGCTGCAGGGCGAGATGACGCGCGCCGACTCGTTCGCGATCATCGAGGCCGGCCAGGCGCTGGGCCGGTTCGACGCGCGGGAGTGGGCGGGCGGGCTCGGCGTCACGGCGGCGAGCCTGATCACGACGAAGGACCGCTTGGTCAACCCGCGCGAGCAGCGGGCGCTCGCGGCGGCGCTGAACGCCGACGTGCGCGAGCTACCGGCCGATCACTTCAGCACGATCTCGCATCCCGATCAGTTCGCGTCGCTGACCGTCGAGCTCATCGAACTGGTGCTGTCGGCGTCGTCCTGACCGGCGAGCTGGCCGACCTTCCGGCCCAGTTCCTCGACGACGTCGGTCAGCCGTTCGAGCCGGTCGCCGAACTCCTCGCCGGTGACCATGTCGGACAACGACAGCCGGACGCTGACGATCTCGCGGGCGAGGAACTCGGTGTCGGACTGGGTCCGCTCGGCGACGTCGCGGTCGGTCTCCGCCGTCACCCGGTCGCGGCGCTCCTGGCGATACTGCGACAACAGGATCAAGGGCGCCGCGTAGGCCGCCTGGATCGACAGCGCCAGTGTCAACAGGACGAGGCCGCGGTCCCACGGATCCCACTGGAGGCCCCTCGGCGCGAACGTGTTGTGCAGGATCCAGACCGTGATGAAGATCGACTGCCAGACGAGGAAGCGCGCCGTCCCGATGAAGCCGGCGATCGACTCGGCGAACTTGCCGAACGCGTCGGAGTCGTATTGCACGCCGAGCCGCCGGGCGGCGCGCGGCGTCGCGAGGTCCTCGCGCCGCTTCATCGCGACCCCGTCGGCTCGAGGCCCGGGCGCTTGCGCAGCCGCCGCCACTCGGTGCCGAGCATGCGGTCGATCACGTCGTCGACGGTGACCGCCCCGAGCAGCCGGCCGGCCTCGTCGCAGACCGCGACCGCCAGCAGGTCGTAGCTCGCCAGCTCCTCGGCGACGGCGCGGTCGGAGATGTCGGGCGACACGATCGGCGCGTCCTCGAGCAGTCGGCCGAGCTCCATGTTCGGCGGCTCGCGCAGCAGCCGTTGCATGTGCACGACGCCGAGGAACTTGCCGGTCGGCGTCTTGTACGGGGGCTGCGTGATGAACACCTGGGCGGCGATGCTGACGACCCAGTCCGGGTCGCGGATCTGGGCGAGCGCGTGGGCCACGGTGTTCGTCGGGCCGAGGACGATCACCTCGGGTGTCATCAGCCCGCCGGCGGTGCCCTCCTCGTACGACAGCAACCGGCGCACGACGTCGGCGTCGTCGTCGTCCATCACGTCGAGCATCAGCTCCTGCTGCGCCTCGGTCATCTGGCCGAGCAGGTCGGCGAGGTCGTCGAACTCCATCTCGTCGAACACGCCGACCAGCCGGTCGCGGTCGAGGCTCTCGACGATGCGGACCTGCTCGGCCTCGGGCAGCTCCTCGAGGACGTCGGCCAGCCGCTCGTCGTCCATCGCCTCGGCGAGCTGGCGGCGTTGGTCGGCCGGGAGGGCGCGCACGACGGCGGCGACCTCGGCCGGGTGGAAGTCGCGGAGCCGGACGGCCTCGGCCTGCATCTCGGTCGGGGCGTCGAACAGCTTGGGAACCTCGTCGTAGTCGACCAGCCGGTAGCTGGGGCGGCGGCGCAGCGAGCTCTTGCGGGCGAGGCGGACCTTGTCGATCTCCCACCACGACGAGCGGCCGTCGGAGTTCGGGCGGAGCGCGATGTCGCTGACGGTCTCGTCGCCGACCTTGCGGTCGATCAGATCCTCGCCGATCAGCACCTCGCCCGAGCGCGGCGTGAACGGGTTGAGGTCGACGTCCCAGCTGCGCAGGCGGGCGCCGTCGCTGTTCAGCTCGGCGACGCGGTGGGCGTTGACGAAGATCCGCCGCCGCTGGCTGTTGGCGACGAATCCGACGACCCGCGGGGCGATCGCCGGCTCGCGGCCGCGGGCGGGGCGGCCGGGCACGACGACGAGATCCTCGATGCTGCCGATCGTGGCGCCGCCCGCGTCGAGCAGTGGTAGCCGCATCACCCGAAAGGCGTAGATCAGGTCGCCGGCCATCCCGCAAGGGTACTGGCGCGGGATCGACCAGGCCCGGACACCCCGCCGGCGCGCGGGTCGGGCGTCGCGCGTCAGCGGGCCGCGGCGACTTGGACGAGGGTGTCGCTGTAGGCCACGCCGCCGCCCCACTCGGTGAGGGTGTCGTTGGTCAGGCTGTTGGCGGTCTTGCCGTCGGGGTGATGCGCCCGCCACCATCCGAACGGGATGGCGGCGACGCCCGGCCGGAGGCGGCGGCTGACGCGCACTGGCAGCTCGACGCGGGCGCGGCCGTTCCAGACGACGGCGGTGTCACCCTCGGCCAGCCCGCGTCCGTCGGCGTCGGCCGCGTCGAGCTCGACGAACGGACCGCCCTCGGCCGGCCCGTGCTTGGGCAGGTGGGAGTACCCCGAGTTCAAGAACCGCGTGTGGTGCTTCGGGGTCAGGAGCTGGAGCGGGTACTCGGCGACGAGCGCGGGGTCGCCGCCCGGGCCCTCGGCCGGAGGGACGAACGTCGGCACCCGCGGCTGGCCGATCGCCTCCAGCGCGTCGGACGCCAGTGCGACCCGCCCGGTCGGCGTGTCGAACTCGCCGTCGCCGAACGGCCGCCCGTCGTCGGGGTAGGGGGCGCGCACCCAACCGACCGCCCGCAGCTCGTCGAGGTCGACCGATGGGAGCGCGGCGCGGAGCAACGTCTCGTCATCGTCGTGCAGCGACGGCTCGGTGTAGCCCATCGCGCCCGCCAGCCGGCGGAACAGCTCGGTGTTCGAGCACGCCTCGCCCGGCGGGTCGATCGCCTTGCCGTTCCACCCGATCCACAGGTGCCCCCACGGGAGCACGACGTCGTCGGCCTCGATCTGGGTCGCCGCCGGCAGGACGATGTCGGCGTACGCCGCGGTGTCGGTCAGGAATTGCTCGTGGACGACGGTGAAGAGGTCGTCGCGCGCCAACCCGGCGCGGGTCGCCTCGGCGTTGGGCACGATGACCAGCGGATTGCAGCTCCACACGATCAGGGCGTGGACGCCGGGACCGTCGCCCGTGCCGGCGGTCGGCGAGGTCAGGATGTCGCCGAGCCGGCTCATGTTGAGCGTGCGCGGATCGGGCCGCCCGCCGGCGGTCGCGAGGTCAGGGCGGTGGAGCGCGTCCTCGTCGATCAGGCCCTCGCTGTAGGAGCCGACGCTCTTGGCGATCCCGCCGCCGCGCTCGGCCCACGCGCCGGTCAGGGCCGGGAGACAGGCCAGCGTGCGGAAGAACATCGCGCCGTTCTCGTGGTGCTCGGCGCCGATCAGCGCCCTGATGCCGGCCGGCCGGACGGTCGCGTAGTCGACCGCCAGCTCCTCGATCAGGTCGTCGCCGACGCCGGTGATCTCCGCGGCGCGGGCGGGCGTCCAGTCGGCCACGGCGGCGCGCAGCTCGTCGAACCCGGTCGTGTGCGCCTCGATCCAGGCGGCGTCGGTCAGCCCGTCACGGATGATGACGTGCATCATCGCCAGCATCATCGCGATGTCGGTGCCGGGCAGCGGCTGGACGAAGCGGTCGCCGCGCTCGGGTTCGACGGCGTCGGCGGTGAGTGTGCGGATCGGGTCGATGACGACGAGCCGGGCGCCGTCGGCGCGGGCCTTCTCGATCGTCGGCCAGAGGTGGCGGTTGGTCAGCTTGGTGTTGGTCCCCCAGAGGATGATCAGCCGGCTGTGCCCCAGCTCGAGCGCGTCCATCGCCCGGCCCGAGCCGTTGGTCATCGCCATCCCGGCGCCGACGGTCGGCCCGCAGATCGTCCGATCCAGCTTGGACGCGCCCATGTGGCCGAAGAAGCGGCCGCTGAGGCCCATCATCGCCAGCAGGCTCTGGTTGCCGGCGTCGGAGAACGGCAGGACCGCCTCGGCGCCGTGCGCGTCGATCACCTCGTGCAACCGTTCGGCGATCTCGGCCAGCGCGTCGCCCCACGAGATCGGCTCGAACTCGCCCGACCCCTTCGGCCCGACCCGCCGCAGCGGGTACAGCAGCCGGTCGGGGCTGTACACCCGGTCGAGGAAGCGGTTGACCTTCGGGCACAGCTCGCCGGCGGAGTACGGGTGGGCCGGGTTGCCGCGCAGCCTGACGGCGACCGGCCCGGCGGGCGCCGACTCGTCGACCGTCACGGTCCACCCGCACGAGTCCGGGCAGTCGTGGTGGCACGTGCCGTGCACCGTGCCGCTCGTCGCGGGAGCGGCGGGCTGCCCGGTCACGGTTGCTCGGCGGGCTGCTCGGCGACGGTCATGACTCGATGCTACGGCCCCCGACCCCCCTCCGTTTGCGTCGCGATTTCCGCGGGGCGTCGCGCTCACAATCGCGACGCAAACGGAGGGTCAGGCAGCTTCGATGATCGCCCGCACGTGGGGCCAGGCGGCGGCGAACCCGGCGTGCAGCGGGAGGCGTTCGACCTCGTCGAGCCCGAACCAGTGCACGGCGTCGGTCTCGAAGTTGACCGACGACCCGAACCGCTCGTCCACCTCGACGACGACGGTCGTGTACGCCCAGTCGCTCGAGGGCCGGAAGACGTACTCGCCGAGCGGGCGCGGCGTTCCCGGAATGGCGCCGACCTCCTCGGTCGACTCGCGCAGCGCGCCGTCGTAGGGCATCTCGCCCTGGTCGAGCGCGCCGCCGGCACACGACCAGGTGCCGCCCTCATGGGCCATCGCCGATCGCTTCTGCAGCATCACGTGCGGGACGCCGTCGTCGCGGACGACGAACACCGCCCCCGCCGCGCCGAAGATCCCCCAGCGCACGTGGCCGTCCCCGCAGCGGATGAACCCGTCGCCCGTCCGTCGTTCGAACACCCGCCAACCTTGGCCGATCACCCGCCCGCCGCACAACGTCGCCCGCCCTCCCCTTCGTTTGCGTCGCGATTGTGAGCCGACGGGTCGCCGATATCGCGACGCAAACGGGTTCAGCTGACGTTGGCGTCGATCGCCCGCCCTCGGCCCCCTTCGCTTCCCCTTCGTTTGCGTCGCGATTGTGAGCCGACGGGTCGCCGATATCGCGACGCAAACGGGTTCAGCCGAGTCGACGTCGATCGCCCGCCCTCGGGCCCCCTTTCGTTTGCGTCGCGATTGTGAGCCGACGGGTCGCCGGAATCGCGACGCAAACGGGTTCAGCTGAGGAGTTGGATGAACCGGGCGACGTCGACGTTGCCGCCCGAGAGCGTGATCCCGACGCGGCGGCCGGCGACGTCGACCGTGCCGGCGAGCACGGCGGCCAGCGCCGACGCCCCGCTCGGCTCGAGGACGACCCGCAGCCGCTCGAAGGCGAACCGCATCGCGGCCCGGATCTCGTCGTCGGTGGTCAGCACGACCTCGTCGACCCGCTCGCGCATCACGGCGAACGTGCGCTCGCTCGGCGCGGTCGTCTGCTGGCCGTCGGCGATCGTGCGCGGCGTGGGGATCGTCACGATGTGGTCGGCGGCGAGGGACTGCCGGACGTCGTCGCCCGCGGCCGGCTCGACACCGACGACCTCGATCGGCGCCGGCTGCGCCTTGGCCACCGTCGCGCAGCCAGAGATCAGCCCGCCGCCGCCGACGCACACGACGAGCAGGTCGAGCGCGCCGACCTCGTCGAACAGCTCCAGCGCGGCGGTTCCCTGCCCGGCGATCACGTCGGGATGGTCGAACGGCGGCACCAACGTCATGCCCCACTTCTCGGCGAGCCCCTCGCCGAGGCTGGTCCGCTCCTCCGCGTACCGGTCGTAGGTGACGATCTCGGCGCCGTAGCCGCGCGTCGCGTCGAGCTTGGACTGCGGCGCGTCCTCCGGCATCAGGATGGTCGCCGGGACGCCGTGCAGCTTGGCGCCGAGGGCCACCGCCTGCGCGTGGTTGCCCGACGAGTACGCCGCCACGCCGCGCGACCGCGCCCCGTCGTCGAGGGCGGCGATCGTGTTGTACGCCCCGCGGAACTTGAACGAGCCGGTGCGCTGGAAGGACTCGGCCTTGAGGAACAGCCGGCCGCCGGTCCGCTCGTCGAGGGTTCGGCTGGTCAGCACCGGCGTGCGGTGAGCGACGCCGTCGAGGCGGGCCGCCGCCGCCCGCACGTCGTCGATGCTCGGGAGTTCGGCCACACGAGCACACTACGGGGAACGAATCGGGGAAGGAATCGGCGCCCCGGCGTGTTGTACTCCGTTCGTGGGCGACGCGACGATCGACGAGTTCGACCTGATCATCATCGGGAGCGGGTCGGGCAACTCGATCCCGGAGTACCTGAGCGACTGGAAGATCGCGTTGGTCGAGCGGGACGTGTTCGGCGGGACGTGCCTGAACCGGGGCTGCATCCCGTCGAAGATGTTCGTCGTGCCGGCCGATTACGCGCTGATGGCCGAGCACTCCGAGAAGCTCGGCGTCGACGTCCGGTTCAACGGCGCCGATTGGCCGGCGATCCGCGACCGCGTGTTCGGGCGCATCGACCCGATCGCCGATGGCGGCCGGGAGTACCGCGCGACCGGGACGCCGAACGTGACGTTGATCGAAGGCACGGCGCGCTTCATCGGCGACAAGACCTTCGACGTCGAGGGGCGGACGATCACGGCGCCGAACGTGCTGCTCGCCGCCGGCTCCCGCCCCGTGGTCCCCCCGATCACCGGCCTGGTCGAGACCGGATTCCACACGTCGGACTCGATCATGCGGCTGCCCGACCTCCCGCGGCGGCTCGGGATCATCGGCGGCGGGTTCATCGCCGTCGAGATGGGCCACGTGTTCTCCGCGTTCGGCGCCGAGGTCACGTTGGTCAACCGCTCGCCGACCCTGTTGCGCGGCTTCGACCACGACATCTCCGCACGGTTCACCGAGATCTTCGGACGGCGGGTCAACCTCGAGCTCGGGCACGTCCCGACGCACGTCGAGCGTGTCGCCGACGGCATCAAGATCACCTGCATGACCGGCGAGTCGGTCGTCGACGAGCTGCTGGTCGCGACCGGGCGGGAGCCGAACAGCGACCTGCTCGACGCCGACACCGGCGGGATCGAGTGCCACCATCACGGCACGGTCGTCGTCGACGACACGATGGCCACCAACGTTCCCGGCGTGTGGGCGATCGGCGACATCGCCAACAGCTACCAGCTCAAGCACCTCGCCAACGCCGAGGCGAGCGTGGCGTTCTGGAACATCGCCCACCCGAACGACCGCCGCCGCCAGAGCTACAAGGCGGTGCCGAGCGCGGTGTTCTCCAACCCGCAGGTCGGCACGGTCGGCATGACCGAGCAGCAGGCGGCCGCGGCCGGGATCCCGTTCAAGGTCGGCATGCGGGACTACGGCGACACCGCGTACGGGTGGGCGCTTGCCGACGAGACGAGCTTCGCCAAGGTGATCGTGAACACCGAGACCGGCCTGATCGCCGGCGCCCACATCCTCGGCCCGCACTCGGCGACGCTGATCCAGCCGATCATCCAGGCGATGGAGTTCGACACGACCGCCGAGGATCTCGCCCGCGCGGTCTTCTACATCCACCCGGCGCTCACCGAGGTCGTCGAGAACGCCCTGCTCGACGCCATCGGCTGACCCCGCGCCGCGCCCACCGCCGCTCCCAGGTTTGTGTGACCGAATACGTCGGAATCCGTGGTTTTCGGTCACACAAGATCCCGGCGGGCGGGGCTTGTTCGGTTTGTGTGACCGAAGACGTCCGAATCCGTAGTTTTCGGTCACACAAGTCGATGGCGGTTGAGCGGTCGGCCTTGTTCGGTTTGTGTGACCGAAGATGCCGAGGTTCGCGATGTTCGGTCACGCAAACCCAAAGGGGGATCGGACGGTCAGGCGTCAACTCGGGCGGATGACGTACGCGCAGCGCAGGTCGCCGGCCACCATGTGGCTCGTCCGCTCGACCGAGGCGTCGGGGAGGACGGCTCGGATGAACTCGATCTCGCTGCGGCACGCGCCCGGGTGTTGGAGCGCCACCGCGGCGATCGCGCAGTTGCGCTCGGCCACGACGTACGAACCGTCGTCGCACGCTTCCCACGTGGCCATGTACCCGTCGGCGTCGAGGATGTCGGCGAGGATGGCCACGCGTTCGTCCAACGGCCGGCCGTCCATGCGCTTCCTGGACCGCTCGATCCGCTGGTCACGGCGCCGGTCGAACAGCCGCTCCTCGATCGCCGGGTCGTCGAGGAACCCGAGCAGCTCGTTGGTCAGCTCGCCGTACGCCTTGGGGAAGAGCCGGTCGGCCGCCGCGGTCACGCGATAGCGATAGCGCGGCCGGCCCCGCCCGGTCGCCGGCTCTTGCTGCGCCGTGACCAGGCCCTGTCCGACGAGCGCGGTGAGGTGGGCGCGGGCGCCGGTGATCGTCATGCCGAGCGCCTCGGCAACCTCGTCCACGCGCGCCTCGCCCCGGCGGCGCACGGCGTACAGGACGTCCCGCCGGGCCTCGGACACCGGCGGCGCGACGCGGGTCTCGATCTCCTCGCGGGCCATCGTCCCAGCGTGCCATGTCGTGTGGTACGCGCCGGTCATCGCAGGATCAGGTGAACGTCGCCGAACTCGTGCCAGCGGTAGCGGGCGTCGATTGCCGCGTCGTAGGCCGCGGCGAGCGCGCCCGGCGCCGCCACCGCGTCGAGCATCAGCAGATGTGACGCCGCCGGCTCGTGCCAGCCTGTCAGCAGCCCGTCGACCGATGCCGCTCCGCGCTCCGGGGTGACCAGCACGTCGGTCCAGCCCTGGCCCGGGTGCACCGTGCCTCGATCGTCGACGACCGATTCGAGGGCCCGGACGACGGTCGTGCCGACGGCGATCACCCGGCCTCCGTCGGCCCGGGCGTGGTTGACGGCCCGCGCGGTGCTCGCCGGCACGTCGAACCGTTCGGGGTAGGGCATCTCGTGGGCCTCGAGCGACGAGACGCCGGTATGCAACACGAGCGGAGCGACCGACACGCCGCGGGTCACGAGTTCGGTCACCACCTCGTGGGTGAACGGCCGGCTCGCCGACGGCATCTCGGCCGAGCCGGGTACCCGGGCGAAGACGGTGCGGTACGCGTCGAGCGGCCAGTCCCGTTCGACGTACGGGTAGCGGATCGGTCGCCCGAACCGGCTCAGGTGGTCGACGACCGAGCTCGACCTCGCGCCCGCCAGCGAGATCGTGGCCAGCCAGAGGCGCTGCGATCCATCGAAGCGAGCGAGGAGGGTGACGGCGGCGCCGCCGTCCAGGGCCAGCTCGGCGCCGCCCCGCTCGGTGAAGTCGGCCGCGGTTGCGCCATTCGCCAGGGGCCGGCGAACCTCGACGAGCCACATCGCCGACGGCAACTCGGTCGACACGTGCACGACGACGCGCTCGCCGTCGGTCGTCCGACCGTCGATCGCCGCGGCCAACGTGGCCGACGTGTTGACGACCAGCAGGTCGCCGCTCCGAAGCAGACGCGGCAGTTCGACGAAATCATGGTGGGTCGGCGCCGCCGAGCCGTCGCTGACCATCAGCCGGACATCGTCCCGCTCGGCCCCGGGCGTCGCCTCGGGGGGTTGGCGGGCGGAGAGCTCGGCCGGCAGCTCGAAGTCGAGCGCCGGCCGCGGCATCGTCGTGTTCATGCCGCACGCTCCTGGGCGCGGTATCGGCCGCTCGGCGGGCGGTCGTCGACGAGCCTGAGCAGTCCGGGCACGGCGACGTCCGGCAGCGGACGGTCGGAGATGTCCTCGCCCGGGAAGGCCTGCTGGTGGAGATCGGTTCGCAGGTCGCCGGGATCGACCCAGTACACCGAGACGTCGGGTTCCTCGGCGGCGAGCACGTTCGACCACTGTTCGAGCGCCGCCTTCGACGCGCCGTACGCGCCCCAGCCGGGGTAGCCCTCGATCGCCGCATCGGATGTCACGTTGATGATCACGCCGCGGTTCGCCCGGAGCACCGGGAGCAGCACGGTCGTGAGCGCGTGCGGCGCGAGGACGTTGACGCGGTACACGTCGGCGAGGTTGTCGGCCGACTGCCGGCCGAGGCGGGGGAGCGGGGTCGTGCCGAGCGAGCTGGCGTTGTTGACCAGCAGGTCGAGGCGGCCGAGGGCGTTGACCTCGTCGCGCAGCCGGCGACGATGCCCGCCGTCGGTGATGTCGCCGGCGATGGTGATCAACCGCTCCCGCTCGTCGGGATGATCGCGCTCGAGGGCGCGGAGCCCGGCCGCCTCCCTGGCGTCGGTCACGACCGTCCACCCGCGGCGCAGCAGCGCGCCGCCGAGCGATCGACCGAGCCCCTTGGAGCCACCGGTGATGAGTGCGTGCATGTCGTTCTCCTCTCTGAGTGGCTATTAAAACAAACAGAACATCGTTTTATTCCAGGGACATCGGCAGGCCGTACGCTCGGGTGATGGCCGTGCCGACCCGGAACTGGGCGAAGAACCAGCGCTGCGCGCCGCGCGCGACACACCGGCCACGTGCCGTCGACGACGTGGCGGCGATCGTCAGCCGGGCGGCGGCCGCCGGTGAGCGGGTGAAGGTGATCGCCGGGGCCCATTCGTTCACCGGCGCGGCGATGACCGACGGCCATCTGCTCTCGCTCGACGCGATGGACGACGTCGTGCGCGTCGACGGGTCCGACGTCACCGTGCGCGCCGGGATCCGGCTGCACGACCTGAACGACGAGCTGGCGGCGATCGGGCTCGCGCTGCCGAACCTCGGCGACATCGACCGCCAATCGATCGCCGGCGCGACGTCGACCGCGACCCACGGTACCGGCGCGGGGTTCGGCAACCTGTCGACGAACATCGTCGGGATCGAGATGGTGACCGGCGCCGGCGAGGTCGTCCGCGCCGACGAGCGGGCCGATCCCGAGCTGCTCCGCGTGGCGCGGGTCGGGCTCGGCGCGCTCGGCGTCGTCACCGAGGTCACGCTGCGCTGCGTCCCGGCGTTCAACCTCCACGCCCGCGAGACCGTCGAGCCGCTGGCCGACGTGCTCGCCGACTTCGAGGGGCTGATGAGCGGCGCCGACCACGTCGAGTTCTATTGGATGCCGGGA
This sequence comes from Ilumatobacteraceae bacterium, assembly GCA_041581055.1. Lineage (GTDB taxonomy): Bacteria > Actinomycetota > Acidimicrobiia > Acidimicrobiales > Ilumatobacteraceae > JBFGCT01. Next base: position 41,996 of record JBFGCT010000006.1, read on the forward strand.
GCCCGCCGCTGCCAGGTCAAGCGCAACACCCGCACCGCCGAGCCGGCCAGCCCGCAGGCCAGGCTCGCCTACTTCCGCGACAAGTGGGTCGCGGAGAACCTGGCGTTCGGCACGGTCTGCCGCGTCGGGCGCCGCTTCCCGGCGATGGCCCCGAAGATCGCCAAGCTCCTCATGTCGTCGGCGGCGGAGCGCGACCTGATCGACCGCAGCGATCGCGTCTTCTGCAGCCCCCGGCACGTGCGGTTCCTCGAGATGGAGTACGGGATCCCGCTCGACGCCGTCCCCGAGGCGCTCACCCGGGTGGCAGCGCTCATCTCCACGCTGCCGTTTCCGCCGTTGTTCCCGATCGAGGTGCGGGCGTCGGCGGCCGACGACATCCCGCTGTCGACCGCCCACGGGCGCGACTCGGGCTGGATCGCCGTCCACCAGTACGCGGGCGCGCCGTACGAGGCGTACTTCCAGGGCGTCGAGCAGATCATGGATGACTACGCCGGCCGGCCGCACTGGGGCAAGCTGCACTTCCAGACGTCGCAGACGCTCGCCGGCCGGTACCCCGAGTGGGAGACCTTCCGCGCCTGGCGGGCCAAGCTCGATCCGCACGGCACGTTCCGCAACGCCTACACCGACCGAGTCCTCGGCGCGTAGCCGGCGGTGTCACGACGCGGGCGGTGACGTCAGCGGATGCAGGGGCCGACGTCGACCGGCGCCGACAGGCGCGCCGCGCCGCCGTCGAGCAGCGCGGCGGGAAGGTCGATCGCCCACGCCCGCCGCTCGTTGACGTTGCTGCGGGCCCACACGACGCCGGCGCCGCCGCCGGGGAGCACGACCATCGCGCCGGAGTCGCCCGGGTCGATCGACCCCTCGATCTCGAACCCGGCCCGCTCGACCGGCTGATCGAGGTAGATGTCGGTCGTGCGGATGTTCGCCTCGCGCAGGACGAAGACGTCGCTGACCTCGACGGCCACGCCCTCATCGGTCAGCCGCGGGAGGACGACGATGCCCGTCTCGCCGGCCGCGGCGTCGTCGGGCCGGAGCGCGAGCGGCACTCCGACCGGGGCGGTGGCGAGGATGACCGCCAGGTCGAGGTCCGGGTCGAACAACACGACCTCGCCGCCGACCCGCGTCCCGTCGACGGCGATGACCTCGACCGTCTCGGCGCCGGCGACGACGTGCGCGGCGGTCGCGATCAGGCCCTCGCCGAACACCGATCCGGTGCCGAAGCCGACCCGCGGCCCACATCCGTCGGCGCGCACGTCGACCGCCGCCGCCCGCGCCGCGTCACGATCGAGGGCGTCGCCGGCCGGATCGGTCGGAGCGGGGGCTTCGTCGTCGGCGGTCGGCGAATCGGGACCGTCCGCGCCACAGGCCGGCACGGCGAGCGCGACGACGCACGCCAGCACCGCCGCACCGACCGACGAGCGACTACCAGCCCGACCGTTCACCGGCCCGGCACCGGTGCGATCATCCGTCGCCGGCAACGTGTCGCGGTGGCGGCGACCGAGCTCGGTCACCGGCCCGGCACCCGTGTGATCACCCGGCGGTCCGCTCCGAGATCGAGCGGGCGATCGCGCCGTACCGCTCGAACGCCTCGGTCCCGGCGCTCCCGGCGCTGTACAGCACGAGGCGATCGACCAGGCCGGCGTACCGCTCGATCAGCGCGTCGGCGAGGCCGTCCCACGAGGCCTCCGTGCAGAAGAGTGCGAGATGGGAGTCGGTGATCTCGTCGGCCATGCCGGCGAAGTCGCCCGCCTTCTGCTTGGCCCGGATCCTGGCCGTGGTGCCCTCGAAGCCGGCCTCGTCCCAGATGAACGCGTAGTTCGGCGTCGACCCGTAGAACGACAGCATCGTCTTGGCCTCGGTCCGCGCCGCGTCGACCTCCTCGTCGGTGTCGCCGACGATCGTGGTGACGGGCAGGATGACCGCCACGTCGTCGACCGACCGCCCGGCCGCCGCCGCGCCGGCCCCGAGGTTCGGTACGACGTGGCGCGCCACGTACCCCGGCTCGCCGATCGGGTGGAGGTGGACGCCGTCGGCCACCTCGCCGGCCATCCGCAGCATCCAGGGGTTGACGGCGGCGACGTCGACCGGCGGGTCGTCCGGCTCGATCGGGCCGGGACTCCACTGCCGGTTGAGGAACGTCAGCTCGTAGAACTCGCCGTGGTGGTCGAGCGGCTCGCCGCGAAACCCGGCGAAGCAGGCCTTGACGGCGCGGACGTAGTCGCGCAGGCGCGGTCCGGGGTGCTCGAACTCGACGCCGTACCGGCGAACGACGTGGGTTCGCACCTGGGTGCCGAGCCCGAGCCGGAACCGCCCGCCGGTCGCCTCCTGGAGCTCCCACGCGAGCTGGGCGGTGATCATCGGGCTGCGGGGGAACGCGACGGCGATGCCGGTCGAGTACTCGAGCTCCGGCGCGGCGAGGGCGGCCGCGGCCAGCGCCGTGAACGCCGTGCGCCCGCCCTCGGTGAGGAGCATCCCGTCGAACCCGGACGACCGTGTCCGGCGGGCGACGGCGCCCATCTCGACCAGCGGGCGGGGGGACGTCATCGCGTCGACTCGCATCGCGTCGACCGTAATCTCGGGCCGATGCACCCGTTGCACGCGGCCCTCGTCGCCGCCGCAGAAGGAGACTTCCCACCCGCCGACGGCGCGGTGGAGGTGCACCGGCCGGGCCCGGACGGAACGACCGCGGCGGTCGAGTTCACCGGGCACGCGTTCGTGGTGACCGACCACGACCGCGCCGACGTGATGGCGCGCGGCGTCGACGCGTTCGGCGGTGTGACCGCGCCCGACTTCCTGCGCTGGCTCGCCGGCCCGACCGGCGGCGTCGGCACCCACGACGCGGTGCTCGTCGCCCGCGGCCGCGGCGGTGGCTCGCTGCCGGAGCGAGGAGACCTCGACGATCACCCCCGCGTCGTGCGCGCCCGCCGCCACCGCCGCGGCGTCGCCGTGTTCGGCGACGCGACCGGATTCGTCACGCTCGGCCGGGGGCTGGTCGACCGGCGCGAGCTGTCGGTCGAGCTGTTGCCGGACGCGACGTCGGGCCGCGGAGCGGGCCGGGGCCTGATCGGGGAGGGTTTGGCGCTCGTCCCGCATGGCGATCTCGTGTGGGCCCAGGTGGCGCCGGGCAACGCCGCGTCGTTGCGGGCCTTCCTCGCCGCCGGCTTCGTGCCGGTCGGCGCCGAGGTGCTCGTCGAGCCGTCGGAGGGCGTGACGGGTCTGAGGTGATGCGCCGAGGGGCCTGGTCGGCGGTGTCGTGACGCGCCGCCGCCGACCGCCGGCGGGGACCGGGCTGACCCGGGAGGAGTTCAGCGGTCCAGTCGGCGGCGCAGCTCGACGTAGACCTCGTCGCCGGCGACGGCGGTCAGCTCGTCGCGCAGCGAGTCGATCACCGGCGCCTCGCCGACGTAGGCCTCGCCGCCCTCGGCCCGTTCGGTGCAGCACCACGCCATCGTCGTGCCGTGGTCGCCCCAGTCGGCCCGCGTCCATCGGCGCACGGTCGCGATCTCGGTGTCGGCGTCCAGCTCCTGCCAGTCGACCCGGAGCGGCAACTGCCAGCACACCGACGGCTTCCACTCGACCGGCGACTCCTCGGCCTCGATCGCGGCGATGTGCAGCGCGCATCCCTCGCCGCCGTCGAAGCCCGGGCGGTTGAGGAAGACGCAGGCGCCGTCGACCACCCGGGTCTTCGAGCGCTCGTCGTCGCCGAAGATGCCGCCCGCCGCGTGGTCGTGGCCGGCGCCGTGGTACTGCCATTGCTCGGGCGTGAGCACGGCGGCGTAGGCGGCGACCCGCATCGCCTCCTGCCGCCCGGCCGGCCCGTCGCCGAAGTGGGCGCCGAGCGAGCAGCAGCCCTGGTTCATCGCCTCGGCCGGAACCGGCAGGATGCCCTTGCAGCCCCGGCCGAAGAGGCACGTCCAGTTCGATTCGAGGAACTCGCGCTCGAAGCGCCAGACGACGGCGCCGCCGTCGATCTCGATCGTGGCGTCGTCGGGGCCGTGCACGGTCAGAGCTTCGCGAACCGGATCAGCACCGGCCCGGCGGCGAGGTCGACCGTCTCGGGCGGCTCGCCCTCGGCGTGTTGGAGCGAGATGAGGCGCTCACCGGTGAGCGTGGTGAGCACATAGGCGGTGCCATCGGGCGTGATCGTGATCGACCCGCTCGCCGTCGCACCGAGATCCATGTCGCCGCCTTGCTTGACGATACGCGGCTCGCCGCCGAGCATCGCCACGGTGCAGCCGTCGGCCGACCTCGACCCGACGATGCCCCCCGGGAACTCGCCGAGCTTCTCGCCGGTGACCGCGTCGAGGTGGAAGGCGAATCCGTTGGGCCGGGTGTCGCCGGCGATGAGGCATCTGGTCGTGTGGGTGACGGGGGCGAGGAGCTCGCCGGGCACCCGGGCCAGTTCGACGCCGGCGGCGTCGAGCACCAGCACCCCGGCGTCGGTCTCGAGGACCAGGCTTTCCGCGCCGCCGGTCGGATGTCCGGCCCTGACCTCGATCGAGGTCGCTTCGTCGGCGAGCACGAGCGTTCCGATGTCGTCGACCGTTCCGTTGGCGCCGACGGCGGCGATCGCGCCAGTTGCGGAGACGACCAGCGCGGACGCGTCGCCGGTCAGCATCGTGGCCTGGGGCGACGGACCGTCCGCCGAGCCCCGACGCTCGCCGGTGATGTCGTAGAACTCGAGCTCGGCCTGGTCGCCGGCGCGCTGGGCGGTCACGACGGCGCTGTCGTCGAGCGCGACCACCTGGCCGGCGAGCAGGGTGGGGGAGCGCGTCTCGATGTCGATGAGCGCGCTCTGGAAGCTGCGCGCGTCGGCGGTCGCGATGTGACGTCCGGACTCGTTGACGAACACACCGTCGACGAAGATCAGCGGGTCGCTCAGCCCCGCCGCGTCGCCGATGTCGAACGAGGTTCCGTCCCGGGTGTCGACGACGGTGACATCGCCCCCGACCGGCGGACCGGCGAGCACGATGGACGCGTTCTCGGGGCTGATGACGAGCGTGCTCCCGTCGGGCGCGCTCGACCGGCGGATGGCCCCGTCCGCGAGGTCGAGTTGGGTGATCCGCCCGAAGTCGTTCATCAGGACGAGCGTGTCGCCGGTGACGAGCGACTCCGCGTCGAGCAGCGCCTCCTCGCCGGGGTACGTCGTGGTGACGGCGCCGGTCTCGGGGTCGACGAGGCGGACCTCCTCGTCGGCGACGACCACGATCGTGTTCCAGTCGGCGGCCTTCGGTGTCTTGGCCCCGTCGTCGCCGTCCCCGCCGATGATCCGGCCGGCGACGACCGACGCGCCGGCGAGGACCGCCACGACGGCGCCGATCGCGATCGCCCGCCGCACGAGGTAGTTCGGGGCGCGATCGTGGTCTCGGCTTCCACGGCGGCCGACCGGTTCGATCTCGTCGATCCTCGTGTCGGGGGGTGCGCCACCATCGTCGTACGGCGGCGGGGTCGACGAGGTCATCGGCCTGGATCGTACGCGTTGTATGGTCCGTTCCGTGGAGTTCCCGTGCCCCCGCTGCCAGACCTCGGTCGACGAGGAGTTCTACGGCCCGTGCCCGTCGTGCCGCACCGCGCTGAAGGCCAAGTACGAGGGCGAGGGCCGCGTCGTCAACGTCGCCGAGTACGAGCCCAAGATGAACGTCACCCCCAACGCCGTCGCCCTCAAGGACGACTGATTGGTGTGGCCCGGTTCTCGTGAACAGTGTGCGCACTCTCGCCGCAGATTGTTCACCCGTTCC
>JBFGCT010000007.1:0-43765 GCA_041581055.1 Ilumatobacteraceae bacterium
CCACCGCGTCGCCGGCCTCGTCCGGCAACGGCGCCCCAGCGGACTCCGCGCCTTCCACACGGTCCCCGGGGGCGGAGCGTTCGGCCGACCCGGGCCCGGCGGAGCCGTTGGCAGCCGGCGCCGCGGCGGGATCGTGCTCCGCGCCGGCCACCGGATCGACGCCCGGGGCCGGCTCGGTGTCGGGCAGCGAGTCCGCAGCCGCGGTCTCGGCGCCCGGCCGGGCGCGTCCCCCGGTCGGGTCGGTCGGGCGGCGGAGCTCGGAGGTCGCGAACAACCCGCCGGCGACGATCGGAATCGGCTCGGGACGCGGCAGCTTGGAGGCCGCCTGCACCAGCCCCTTGCCCAACTCGGCGGCGGTCGAGCGGTCTTCGGCCTCCGGGCGGCCGGCGCGTTCGAGCACGGCGGCCAGCGATCCGAGGTCGGCCGAGACCGGCATCAGCTTGCCGATCCGGGCGGCGAGCGTCGCCACGGTCGAGTCGGCGGCGAACGGCACCGACCCGGTGACCGACTCGATCAACGCCAGCGTCAAGGCGTACACGTCGGTCTTCACGTCGACGTCGATCCCCAGCGCCTGCTCGGGCGAGGCGTACCGGGCGACGTGGGTCGCGACCGTGGCCGGATCGGCCCAGGCCGCGGCGCCGAGGAGGCGGGCGAAGCCGAAGTCGACGACGCGCAACCGCCGGTCGTCGCCGAAGACCATCTTCGCCGGGGTCAGCTCGGTGTGCACGATGCCGCGTTGGTGGGCGACGTCGAGCGCCCGGCAGGCCTCGAGTCCGACGACGAGCGCCTGCGACGGCTCGAGGAGCCGGCCGCGATCGAACAGGTCGCGCATGCTGCCACCGCCGAGGAACTCGACGACCCAGAATACGGTCGACGCGTCACCGAGGTCGACGTCGCCCCAGGCGATCACCGTCGCGATATTCGGATGGGTCAACGCGGTGGCGATCTCGGCGTGGCGGCGGAACGCCCGCCGGAACTCGTCGGACTCGGCCAGCTCGGGCCGGACGAGCTTGAGCGTGACCGGCTGGTTGGTCTCGGTGTCGAGCGCGTCGGCGATCACCGTGTTCGCCCCCTGCGAGACCACCTCGGCCACGCGGAAACGGTCCGCGATCAGCCGCCCGTCGAGTCCTCCGACCACCACGTCGGCTGCATCACCTGTTTCTGTCGCCACCGTGGAGGAACGCTATCGCCTGCACTTCTCGCCGTGGCAGCAGGCATCATGGAACCGTGACCGACGAGTACGCCGAGCGCTCCGACCTCGACCTGGCAGCCCCGACGGGCCCCGAGCCGGCGCCGGACCCCGGCCCGCACAGCCGGAGTGCCGAGCGACAAGCCCCGCCTCGGCGCCGGCTCGACCGGGGGCTGCTGCTCGCCAGCCTGCTGATCGCCGGCGGCATCGTCGTGGTCGTCTGGGGCATGTTCGGCGCGGTCACCGGCAACGAGGGCATCGACCGGCCGGCCGCGATCGAGACGCTCACGCCGGTCGAGAACGCGATCCAGGTGCTCCAGCAGGAGCCGGTGATCGTCGATCTGCAATTCGGCTACGAGGCGACCCTGACGATCGACGGAATCGAGCTGCCGACGACGACGATCGGCCAGATCGACGTCGCGCCCGGCGAGCAAATCGAGTTCCCCCCGACGGCGATCTTCGACCCCGGCAGCTCGATCATCTCGTTCCAGCCGGTCGAGGGCGCTCCGATCGAGTCGTTCGCGGCGGGCACGCATCAGGTACGGCTCGTCTACTGGCGCGTCGAGGAGGGGCCCGAGGCGGCCCGCAGCTACAGCTGGTCGTTCAACGCGGTCTGACCGGCCAGGCGGCGAGCGTCACCGATCGGGCGGCCCGCAGTTACAACTGGTCGTTCAACGCGGTCTGACGGCCCGGGCGGCGAGCGTCATGTCGTCGGGAGCTCGCCGGTCGCCAGCAGGTGGTCGAAGGCCGCCTCGTCGATGATCGGCACGCCGAGCGACTCCGCCTTGGTCAGCTTGCTCGCGCCGGGGGACTCGCCGACCACGAGCGCCAAGGTCTTCTTGCTGACCGACCCCGGGCTCTTGCCGCCCCGCGCCGCGATCGCCTCGGCCGCGCCGTCGCGCGAGTAGCCGGCGAGCGTTCCCGTGACGACGACGGTCTGGCCGGCCAGCGTCTGCTCGACGGACGAGCGAGCCGCGGCCGCGGCCTCCGCCGCGGCTGCGTCGCCGAAGTTCAGCCCGGCGGCGCGCAACTTCTCGATGTAGGCCCGATTCGGCGGATGGTCGAACCAGTTGCGGATGGTCGTCGCGATCACGACGCCGACGCCCTCGACGGCGGCGAGCTCCTCGATCGTCCGGTCCTCCCCCGTCTCGGGGTTGGTGATGATCGCGTCGAGCGTGTGGAACTCGGCGACCAGCGCCTGCGAGGCGGCCGGGCCGAGATGGCGGACGCCGAGTGCGGTGAGCAACTTGGGCAGCGGCCGCCTCGTCGACGCGGCGATCGCACCGACGAGGTTCTGCGCGCTCGTCGCCCCCACCCGCTCGAGCTCGACGAGTTGGTCGACGGTGAGGGCGTAGAGATCGGCCGGGTCGCGGACCAGCCCGGCGGCGGTGAGCTTCTCGACCATCTGCCCGCCCAGCCCCTCGATGTCCATCGCGCCGCGCGACGCGAAGTAGGCGATCTTCTGGTCGCGCTGCGCAGGGCAGTCGGGGGCGATACACCGCGTGTCGGCCTCGCCCTCGGGGCGGACGAACGGGTTGCCGCAGCTCGGGCAGTTCGCGGGGAACACCCACGGCCGCGCCCCCTTCGGCCGCGCCGACAGGACCGGGCCGACCACCTCGGGGATCACGTCGCCGGCCTTGCGCACGATCACCGTGTCGCCCGGACGGACGTCCTTGACCGCGACCTGGTCCTCGTTGTGCAACGTCGCCATACCGACGGTCGAGCCACCGACGAACACCGGTTCCAGCACGGCGAACGGGGTGGCGCGCCCGGTTCGCCCGACCGAGACCTGGATGTCGAGCAGCGTGGTCGACCGCTCCTCCGGGGGGAACTTGTAGGCGATCGCCCAGCGCGGCGCGCGCGACGTGAACCCGAGCAGCGCGCGCTGGCCGGCGTCGTCGACCTTGACGACCACCCCGTCGATCTCGTAGTCGAGATCGTGCCGATGGTCCTGCCAATACGCGCAGTGCTCGGCGACCTCGTCGATGGTGGCGAACGTGCGGTACTTGTCGCTGACCGGGAAGCCGAGCTCGCTGATCCAGCGCAACATCTCGACATGGCTGGCGAAGTCGGGCCGGCCGACGATCTCGCCCTGCTGGTAGCTCCAGAACGACAGGTCCCGGCTGGCGGTCGCCGCCGGGTCCTTCTGGCGCAGGCTGCCCGCCGCCGAGTTGCGGGGGTTGACGAACGGCTTCTCCCCCGCCGCGGCCGCCCGCGCGTTGAGCCGCTCGAACGCCGAGGTCGTCATGTAGACCTCGCCGCGCACCTCGAGCACCGCCGGCGCGCCGTCGAGGCGCTTGGGGACGTCGGCGATCGTCGCGACGTTGGCGGTGACGTCCTCCCCGACGCGACCGTCGCCCCGAGTCGCCGCCTGTGTGAATCGGCCCGCCTCGTAGCGCAGGCTCATCGCCAGGCCGTCGAACTTCAGCTCGCACACGAACGTCGGCGCCTGGCCGTCGAGGACGCGCTCGACGCGGTCCGCCCAGGCGCGCAGGTCGGCGATGTTCATCGCGTTGTCGAGGCTCATCATCGGCACGGCGTGGACGACCGGCGCGAACGTCGCGCTGACAGCGCCTCCGACCTGCTGCGTCGGGGAGTCGGCCGAGACCAGTTCGGGGTGCTCCGTCTCCAGCGCGCGCAGCTCGCGGACGAGCGCGTCGTAGTCGCCGTCGCTGATCTCGGGGTCGTCGAGCGCGTAGTAGCGCTCGTTGTGGTGCGCCACCTCGGCGCGCAGCGCGTCCACGCGGGCGACGACGGCAGGGTCCGCCACCGACGACCCCGTCAGGCGCCGAGCGCGAATCGCGTCGCGCCGGCCTGGTCCCTCACCCGCTTGGCGACATCGTTGGTCTGGCGGGCCAGACGCCGCGCCACCGAGACCGAGTGAGCCGACAGGCCACAGCTCGGCGTGATCAGGCTCTGGGTCCGTAGCGTGACCGGGTCACACCCGCGCTGGACGAGCGAGCACCAGAGGTCCGACAGCGCCCGCCAGTGGCGGTCGGCGCTGCCGCCGACCGGCCCGTCGGTGGGGACCGCGCCCCAGGCGATGACGCCGCCATCGGCGACGAAGCGGGAGATGTAGCCCGCCCAGTCGACCAGGTCGGCGCTGACCGGCACGGAGATCACCGCCGGGCCGGACGCCAGCATCGAGGCGAGGTCGGACCGTTTGCAGCAGTGGACGCCGACCGTGGCCGTCGAGGCGAGCGCGGCCATCGCGCTCGACATCAGATCGATCGCCTCGTCGGGCGGGATCGGGAAGTCGGGCGCCATCAGCCGGTCGAGCCGGGGCTCGTCGAGCAGCACCAGCTGGGGCGACGACGGCAACACGTCGGCGATGGCCGCTGACAGCGCGGTGAGACGAGAGCGGATCGCCCGCACCGCGAGATCGAAGGCGGCGACCGAGGGCAGCCCGCCCCGGTGCAGGGCGACCCCGAGCGTCACAGGGCCGACGAACTGCCACTTGACCGGTGCGCCGTCGAGGCGGACCTTCGGCGCCAGGTCGAGGAAGGCCCGCATCCCGACGAACGCCTCCTGGGAGACATCGGTCGCGATCGGCGTGTCGGTGGCGACAGACGACGGCTCGACCGTGACGCTCCCGTCGGGCAGGAGCGACAACCCCGGTAGGCCGGCGATCGCCTGCGCGACCATCGCCTCGGCCGACGAGCGGGCCGGAAGTGTTGGGATCGTGGCGATGTCGAACTCGCCGATGGCGAACGCGGCGGCCGCCGCCGGGTCACGGTGAGGCAGGCTGCCGACGCCGAACGCGGCGCCGTCGGCGAACGGCGACCGCTCGGCAGGCGACGGCGGGGCATCTGTCCCCCGTCTCGAATCGGTCATCTCATCACCCCGTTTCTCGCCCCGGCGTCCATCGTGTCACGTCGTGCGCCCCGAAAGCGGGACGCCGTTGCATCGTTGCACGCGCCGCGCGAACCGACCGAATCGGTTACGACCGTGATCACCTGAGGCGCCGTGGCGCATCGCTCCGATCGGCGCGATGTCCGCGTTCCACCCTCCCCACGGCACGCTGTGGGCATGACCGATCGTCGGCGCCTGGCCCGGCTGATGCCGTGGATTGCGCGGGCGGCGTGGCTGGCGGCGGCGCTCCTCGGAGGCGGCGCGGTCGAGCGCGCCGTGGCCGACCGGAGCGACGCCGTGCGCTGGACCGCGGCGATCGGCGCGTGGGGCCTCTGGGGGCTGGTCGCGCTCGGACTCGCCGTCGCGTCCGTCCGATCGCTCACCGTCGTCAGGGTGCTCACGCCGGTCGGCCTGCTCGTCGCGACCGCCACCGCCGTCGGCGGGGCGCCCGCCTCCGACGTCGCGCTGCTCGCCGTCGCGGTGGTGGTGGCGACGCTCGCGTCGTTCTCCGCCGAGTTCGGCCAGAGCTACGTCCAGGCCTCCGCCTACGGGGACGAGCTGCGCTTCCCCTTGCGCGCCCCGGTCGCCGCCGGGGCGGCGGCGGTGGTCGTCTGGTTGCTGTGGGCGCCCGCCGCGGTCGCCGGCCCGCTCATGCTCGCCGCCCGATCGTGGGTCGGGGGCGCGCTGTGCGCCGCGGTCGCGATCGCCGGGGTCGTCTTCATCGGACCCCGCTGGCACCGGCTCTCCCGACGATGGTTCGTCCTGGTCCCCGCCGGTGTCGTCGTCGTCGACCCGGTCGTGCTCGCCGACACGCTGATGGTGCGCGCCTCGCAGGTCGCCGCGTTACAGCTCGCGCCGGCCGACACCGAGGCCGCCGACCTCACGGGCCCGGCCAGCGGTTACGCGGTCGAGGTCACGACGTCGGAGACGGTGACCACGGTCTACGCGTACACCCCCCGCGAGCCGAACGGCCGGGCGATCCACATGACCGCCTTCCTCGTCAGCCCGACCCGCCCCGGCGCCACGCTGCGCGCCGCCGCCGCCCGCGGCCTGCCCGTGCTCTGACCAAGACGTCGCCCGCGTGGCCGCCCGCTCAAACCGCGCGGCCGCCGCCGAGGACGCGCGTGTCGCCGGTGTCGTAGAACACGACGCTCTGCCCCGGGGCGACCCGCCGCTGCGGTTCACGCCAGCGGACCTCGACCGAACCGTCGTCGCCATGATCGATCCACGCCGCGGCCGGGGCGCCGTGGGCGCTGCACTGCACGAGCACGTCGCCGTCGACGGGCCGGTCGACCCACGTCGCGGCGTCGACGGTGAGGCGCTCGCGCAGCAGATCGTGGGGGCCGCCGACCGTGACCACCCGCCCGTCGACGTCGACGTCGACCGCGTAGCGCTTCGGACCGCCGCCGGGGAGGCCGAGCCCCTTGCGCTGGCCGACCGTGACCATCTCGACGGACTCGACCGTGCCGACCGTCGCCCCGGCGGTGTCGACGACGGCGGCGGCGTGGAACGGGATGCGGTCGCCGAGGAACGACGTGCGCCCCCCGGTCGACGTGATGAAGCAGACGTCCTGGCTGTCGGGCTTGCCGGCGGTGCGCAGGCCGACCTCGGCGGCGAGCGCCCTGACCGCCGACTTGCGCAGGCCGCCGACCGGGAACATCGTGCGCGCCAGCTGCGCCTGGTCGAGCATGTGCACGACGTAGCTCTGGTCCTTGGCCGCGTCGGCGCCGCGCTCGAGGGTGTACCCGCCGGCCGGACTCCGGCCGATCGACGCGTGATGCCCGGTCGCGACGGCGTCGAACCCGAGCAGGTCGGCGCGCTCGGCGAACCGGGCGAACTTGACGGACCGGTTGCACTCGACGCACGGGTTCGGCGTCACGCCGCGGGCGTGGGCCGAGACGTAGGGCGCGACGACGTGCGTGTCGAAGTCGTCGCCGAAGTTGAACACGAGATGGTCGAGGCCGAGCTGCTGCGCGACGCGCCGCGCGTCGTCGACGTCGGACACCGAGCAGCATCCGGTGTCGCTGGGGCCTCCCCAGAGCTTCATCGTGACGCCGACGACCTCGTGGCCGGCCCGTCGCAGCAACAGCGCGGCAACCGAGGAGTCGACCCCACCGCTCATCGCGCACATCACCTTCATCGCGCCGCCGTCCGCTCCCGCAACCGGTCGACGGCGGTGGCGACGGCGTCGACGCCGTGGTCGACCTCGGCCTCGGTGCTCGTGGCGCCCAGCGTCAGGCGCAGCGCGCCGAGCGCGACGTCGCGCTCGACGCCCATCGCCGCCAGCACGTGGGACGGCTCCATCGCCCCGCTGGCGCAGGCCGACGCCGCCGACGCGCACACCCCCGCTTCGTCGAGCAGGTACAGCAGGGCCTCCGACTCGACCCCGGCGACACACACGTGCGCCGACCCGGCGACCTTGCGTTCGGGCGGCACGGTCTCGACGACGCCGTCGAGCCGGCTCTGGAGGCCCTTGACGAGGCGGTCGCGCAGCTCGGCGATCCGCACGTTCTCGGTGGCGCGCTCGGCGTCGGTGATCGCCAACGCCTCGGCGAGGGCGACGATCCCCGCGGTGTTGTGCGTCCCACTGCGCCGCTCCCGCTCTTGCCCGCCCCCGATGATCAGCGGGTCGACCCTGGGGCCGCCGCGCTCGACGAGCACCCCGACGCCCTTCGGCCCGCCGAACTTGTGCCCGCTGAGCGAGAGCAGGTCGACGTGCGGCGTGACCGCGCGCAGGTCGAGCCAGCACGCCGCCTGCACCGCGTCGGTGTGCAGCAGCGCGCCCGGCGCGTGGCGGCGCACGATGCGGTTGATCGCGGCGAGGTCGGTGACCGTGCCGACCTCGTTGTTCACCGCCATCACGCTGACGACGGCGACGCCGGGCCCGTCGTCGGCGCCGAGCTCGTCGAGCGTGGCGGCGAGCGCCACCGGGTCGACGCCGCCCGCGTGATCGACGCCGACGACACGGCCGCCGTGATGCTCGACCACGTGCAGGACCGCGTGATGCTCGACCGCCGGGCACACGGCCGCCCCGCCGAGCCGGGACACCGCCCCGGTGATCGCCATGTTGTCGCTCTCGGTGCCGCACCCGGTGAAGACGACCTCGTTAGCCGCACAACCGACCGCCTCGGCCACCCGGTCGCGCGACTCGTCGACCGCCTGGCGGGCCCGCCGGGCGAAGCGGTGGGCCCCCGACGGGTTGGCGTAGTTGCCGCGCAGGTACGGCATCATCGCCTCGATCGCCTCGGGCCGCATCGGCGTGGAGGCGGCGTGATCGAGGTAGGTGAGAGCCGGATCCGTCACACGGTCGAGGCTACCGGCGGGGCGCTCGCCGGTCCGGCGCGCCGCTGGTAGCGGGCCATGACGCACAGCAGGAACGCCTCGGGCGCGACGTTCGGGTGGCGCTCGTGGTGGATGGCCCGCGCCAGCCGGTCGGCGAGATCGGCGGCGATCGCCAGGCGGACGTGCGGGGCCAGCGTGTTGACCCGCGTCAGGAAGGAGCGCACGACGGTGTACTGCTCCACCGTGATCGCGGTCGGGTCGAGCATGGCGGCGTAGCCCTCGAGCCCGTACGGAACGGGGAACCAGAGCGCCGGCGCCGGTTGGTACTGGCGCGGGTCGCGGATGACGATCGTGCCGGCGATCAGGTCGCCGACGCGCTGATGGCGCGGCGTGCCGAGCACGAACAAGGCGCCGGTGATCCCGCCCGGCGGCAGCAGCTTGTCGACCACGCCGCCCATCGAGCGCAGCGTCGCCTCCCGGATCCCGATCGGCGCGCCGTGGGCGGTCACCGCCCGCAGCCGCACCGCCGCCTTGCCGGGCGTGCGGCCGCGCATCAGGGTCTCGAAGGCGATCGGATAGGCGAAGATCAGCGCGAACACCAACATGATGGCGATCGTCTGCGCCGTCGAGTCGTCGAGCCCGCTGGCGGCGATCGCCACCACGGTCAGCGCCCCCAGGTAGATCGCCGCCATCGCCGCGAGGTCGATCAGGGCGGCGAGGATGCGCGAGGCGAATCCGGCCGTCTCGAGCTCGAGCACGACGGCGTCGGGGGTGACGATGCCCGCGTTCGCGTCGCGGCTGGCATCGGGGGTGGCGTCGGGGCGCGCTCCGCGCCTTGCGACCGACGAACTCGACTCGACGTCGACACCCCGAACGTTCACGGTCACGGCACTAGCGTAGATCGCACATGGACATCGACGCGTTCGTTGCCACCAACCAATTCTCGTGGCATCGCCTGGAGGTCCTGACGCAGAAGGCCCGCCGCGTACGCGACGTCGACGCCGACGAGCTCGACGAGCTGATCGCGTTGTACCAGCGCACGGGGAGCCACCTGGCGAACGCCCGGCTCGCCTACCGCGGCGACGACGCGCTGATCGGGCGGCTGACCTTCCTCGTCGCCGAGGCCCACGGTGTGCTGTACGGCCGCCGCCCGACCGACGTCGGCCGGGGCGTCACCGGGTTCTTCACGCTCACGTTCCCGGCCGCGGTCTGGTCGATCCGCTGGTTCGTCTTCGCCTCGGCGCTGCTCACGCTCCTGCCGTGGCTCGTGCTCCAGGTGTGGATCGGCGTCTCCCCCGAGGCGTTCGACCTCACCGCGGACGAGGCGGTGCGCGAGGCGTACATCCGGGAGGACTTCGAGTCGTACTACTCCAGCCAGCCGGCCCAGAACTTCGCCAGCCAGGTGTTCTTCAACAACGTCCGGGTGGGCATCCTCGCGTTCGCCTCCGGGATCCTCTTCTGCGTCCCGACGGCGATGCTCCTCGTCTACAACGGGGCCAACGTCGGCGTCGCCGGCGGGCTGTTCACCCACGTCGGCGAGTGGGAGCGGTTCTGGGGGCTGATCCTGCCGCACGGCCTGCTCGAGATCTCGGCGGTGATCGTCGCCGGCGGCGCCGGGTTGCGCCTCGGCTGGACGGTCATCTCGCCCGGCGACCGGAGTCGCTGGACGGCGCTCAGCGACGACGGGCGGGCGATCGGCAACGTCGTGATCGGGCTGGTCCTGGCGTTCGCCGTCGCGGGGGTCATCGAGGGGTTCGTCACCGGGCAGCCGTGGCCGACGTCGGTTCGCGTCGGCATCGGCGTGCTCGCCTTCGTCGCCTTCTGGGGCTGGACGATCGGCTACGGCCGCACCGCGGCGAGAATCGTCGACGCCGCCGAGCTCCCCGGCGCCTGATCCCCCGAAATTCCGCGGCGGCGGCGCGCTCAGCGCAACAATCCCCGAACATTTCGGAGGCGGGCCGGCGCTTCCCCCGAAATTCCGCGGCGGCGGCGCGCTCAGCGCAACAATCCCCGAACATTTCGGAGGCGGGGCCGACGGTCAGAGGCGGCCGCGGGCCTTGAGGTCGAGGTAGGTGTCGACCACCTCGGGGGCGAGGCGGCCCGGCTCGGCGTCGACGACGACGGCGCCGGCGGCGCGCAGCCGGGCGATCCCCCGCTGCCGCGCCTCGAGCGAGGCGACGGCCGCCGCCGAGCGGTACACGTCGGACACCGCCTCGTGGCCCGCCGCCGAGGCCCACCGGCTGACGTCCGGATCGCGCACCGCGGCGACCATCACGAGGTGGCGCCGGGTCAGCGTCGGCAGGGCCGGCAGCAGCGACTCGGCGACGACGGACTCGACCACGTCGGTGAACACGACGAACAGCGAGCGGCGGCGGAAGCGGGCGACCGCGGCGTTGAACGCCACCCGGTAGGCGCTCTCGTCGAGCTGCGGGTCGAGCAGGTACATCGCCTCGGCGACCCGGGCGAACTGCGCCTTGGAGTTCCGGGCGGGGACGATGCCGCGGACCTGGGTGTCGAAGGTGAGCAGCCCGAAGTTGTCGCCGAGCCGCGACGTCACCTGGGTCAGGGCGAGCACGGCGTCCATCGACTGCTCGACCCTGGGCGCGCCGGCGACGGTGCCGGCCATCACGCGTCCGTTGTCGAGGAGGGCGACGACGTACTGGTTGCGCTCGGCGCGGTAGTCGCGCACGACGGCGTGCTGCATCCGCGCCGTCGCCGCCCAGTCGACCCGCCGGAAGTCGTCGCCGGGCCGGTACTCGCGGAGCTGTTCGAACTCGGTGCCGACGCCCCGTGTCCGGACGCTGCGGATCCCCGACTCCAGCGGCACGCGCAGACGCGTGCGCATCTCGTCGCGCGCCGGGTAGGCGGGCATGACCGCCAGCGAGCCGGGCACGTCCCTGGTCTGCTGGCGGGCCATCAGCCGTAGCGGCCCGACCGTGCGGACGGTGACCGCCCCGAGCGGGAACCGCCCACGGCGGGTCGGCTCGACACGCGCCCCGAACCGGTGCTGACGCAGCCCGCCGATCGTGAACGTCGACCGCCGGCGCGACGCCTGGAAGCTCGGCCAGAGCGAGTCGGCCACGGTGACCCTCGTCTCCCGGTCGGCGGTGTTGCTCGTCAGCCAGGCGACCTCGGCCCGCTCCCCGACCGTGAGGGTCGCCGGGATCTCCCGGGTGACGGTGAGATCCCGCGGCGGCGCGGCGAGGATGAAGTCCACCGCGGCGGCGAGCGCGACCGCGCCGAGCGCGACGGCGACGACGACCCACCGCTCCGTCCCGACGAGCGCGATCGGCACCGCCAGCAGGGCGACCAGCAGCGCGAGCCGCCCGCTCGGGATCGGGATGCTCCGCTTGCTCATCGACGCTCGGACAGGGTCATCGGTCGCTCAGGTCAGCGCGGCGTCGGGACCGTCGCGAGGATGCCGTCGATCACGGCGTCGGCGACCGTGCCCTCCAGCTCCAGCTCGGGCCGGACCATGACGCGGTGGCGAAGGGCCGGCTTGGCGACCGCCTTCACCTCGTCGGGGGTGACGAATCCCCTGCCCGACAGCCACGCCCACGCCTTGGCCGCGTGCAACAGCCACGTCGCGCCACGCGGCGAGACGCCGAGCTGGAGCGATGGCGACTCCCTGGTCGCCCGGCACAGCGAGATGATGTAGGCGAGGACCGGCGGTTCGACGGTGATCGTGTGGATCTCGGCGCGGGCGGCGCGCAGGTCGGCCGCTGTCGCCACCGGCCGGATCAGTTGGTCGGTGGCGTGGGGGTCCATCCCGGCGTGGTGGCGGGCCAGCATCTCGCCTTCCTGCTCCTCGGTCGGATAGCCGACGACGAGCTTGAACAGGAACCGGTCGAGCTGCGCCTCGGGCAGCGGGAACGTGCCCTCGTACTCGATCGGGTTCTGGGTGGCGATCACGAGGAAGGGGTCGGGCAGCGGCCGCCGCTCGCCCTCGATCGAGACCTGCCGCTCCTCCATCGCCTCCAGCAACGCGGCCTGCGTCTTCGGCGGGGTGCGGTTGATCTCGTCGGCGAGCAGGAGGTTGGTGAACACCGGGCCCTGCCGGAACCGGAACGTCGGCGCCTGCCCCGGCGACTGGTCGAGCACCGTGAGCCCGACGACGTCGGAGGGCATCAGGTCGGGCGTGAACTGGATCCGGGCGAACTGCAGGTCGAAGGCGGCGGCGAGCGTCTTGGCCAGCAGCGTCTTGGCCACGCCCGGCACCCCCTCGAGCAGGACGTGCCCGTTGACCAGCAGGGCGGAGATGACGCCGCTCAGGACGCCCTGCTGCCCGACGATCACCTTGCCGACCTCCTCGCGGACGGCGAGCACCGCCTCGCGGGGCCGCGAGGTGAACTCGCCGCCCGGCGCGCCCGCGGCTGCGGACGCGGGTGCTGCGGGCGCGGGTGCTGCGGGCGCGGGTGGCGCGGGGGCGGCGAGGGGCGGCGCCGGCGGCCGGCCGGGGAGGGCGGGTTGGTCGGTCATGTGCTGATGTCCCTTCGAAGGTGAGCGATACGTCGAGAGAGCGTGAGGAGTGCCTGGTCGCTGCCGATCGGCTCGCGGAGCACCGCTTCGACCGTCCCGGGCGGGGCGCCGACCCTGCTGGCCACCGCCTCGTCGAGCTCGGCGAGCGGCGCGGCGGTGTCGACGCGGAACTCCCGGCAGAGATCGCGGTGCAATTGCAGCTGCAGCAGCCACCCGGCGCGCGCCGCGTGACCGGCCCGGCGCATCAGCGCGCCCCGCGCCTCGACCAGCTCGCTGCCGGCGATCGGGCTGACGAGGGGCTCCTCGGGAACGCGTCCGACGCGCACGCTGCGCGACACCGCGAACACGACGAACCCGAGACCGCCGAGCACCAGGCCCATCCACACCCACTGCGGCACCAAGCCGGCGAGCGTCTCGTCGCCGGTTCCGATGTCGGCCGGCGCCGGGTTCGCGCCGCGGCCGAGCAGCACGGCGACGCGCGCCCCCGGCTCGGGGACGAGCAGCGCCGCGGCGAGGCCGGCGTTGTCGGCCCGCCGCAGGTTGGCGTTGGTGAAGATCTCGTTGTCGCCGAGGCCGACGACCGTGCCGCCGCCGATCGGACGGGCGATCACGAACGACGAGCCGCCATCGCCGAAGCACCGGGGCTCGGTCGGCCCGACCGGGAACAGCAGACCATCGGGGACGTACAGCCCGCGCAGCCCGTCGAGCGCCCGGATCGAGCACCGGCCGGGGTCGAGGTTGGCCTCTTGCCGAGCCGTCCCGCGCTGCGGCGGGAGGTCGCCGCCGGCGATCGCCAGGCTGCCGGCGTCGATCCCGGGCCCGCCGTGCAACGCGCTGTCGGGGTCGGCGACGACGGCGACGCCCCCGCCCTCGACGAAGTCGAGCGTCGCCGCCCGCTGCCGGTCGTCGAGCAGGTCGGCGATCACGAGGAGGCGGACGTCGGCGCCCGGCGCGGGCGGATCGCGGACGATGTCGACCGCCGCGCCCGACCGCTCGAGCAGCAGCACGAGGCCACGTGTCCCGCCGGGCGCGCTGGAGCGGGGGTCGAACGGCTCGGGCCCCGGGCGGGCCCGCACGATCATCACCAGCGCGACGATCGTGACGAGGACAAAGACGCCGGCGAGCGCGGTCCGGCCGCCGGCGGTCGTCGCCGCGGCGGGGGCCGAGCGGCTCATCGATCGCCTCGCCCGCCGCGGCGGCCGGCCCCGGCGAGCACGACATCGAGCACCGACCGCGACGCGGCGAGGAACTCCTCGTCGTCGTCGCGGCCGACGGCGATCTGGCTGAACCACGCCTCGTCGAAGAGATCGGCCGACACGCCGAACTCGCCGGACACGGTCGGGGCCAGCTCGGCGAGCTGAGCCCGCTCCTCGCCCGACGTCCGGCCGGGGATCTCGTCGACGACGCCGGCCCGGGCGAGATCGCCGACGAGGGCCCGGTACTCGCAGCGGATCGCGTCGCGATATCGGCCGGCGGCCCGATGGTCGGCCGCCGCCCGGCGCCAGGTGTCCGGCGGGCGCTCCTGATCGATCTGACGCCGTTCGACGGGCTCGTCGAGATCGACGTCGAGATCCTCCTCCGGCTCGTCGTCGTCGGTCGCCACGCGGTTGCGGAGGATGGTGACCACCAGCCACACGATCGCCACGACGAGCGCGATCACCAGCACGACGACCAGCAGGTTGCCCAGTCCGACGCCGGCCGACCCCGCCGAGCCGCCGCCCGAGGGCGGGACGAACGGCTCGGGCTCGGGTGGGAAGCACACGTCGTCGGCGACGGTCAGCTCGCAGGCGATGTCACGCGCGGTGTCGGGATCCTGCCCGGCCGGACCGAAGGGGTCGTCCGGGGCGCGTGCCGCCGGCCGGCCGATGAGCGTCGACCCGATCGTGGCCGCCAGCAGCATCGGGCTCACGACGGCGTGACCCGCGGGCCGAACGCGGCGTTCGCGTCGAGGGTGAGGTCCATCCCCTCCACGTCGAGTCGCACCTCGAGGTACATCTGGGCGGTCGCGAGCGCGACGAGGGGAACGGTGATGATGACGCCGAGCTGGGCGGCGATCCCGTTGGCCAGCCAGGTGTACTCGCCGAACGTCAGCAGCCCGGTCCACTCGAGCAACGCGGGGAGCGAGGCCATGCCGGCGAGGAGAAGGCCGCCGAGCACCGCCGAGGAGGCGACGAAGCCGACCGAGGACCCGAACCGCATCCGGGCCAGCTTCGCCGACCGCCGCAACGCGCGCAGCGGGCCGACCCGCTCGGCGACGATCACCGGCACGACGTACAGCACGAGTGCCGTCAGGACGAGCGCGACCGGCAGCGTGAGGAACAGGCGGCCCCCGACCTGGTCGGATCGGGCGCCGACCGACCAGGCGTCGAAGAGCGGGAGCCACCAGTGGCCGGCGGCCCATCCGGCGCCCGCCGCGGGGAGCATCCTGAGCGTCGTCGACAGCGCCGGCCGCAGGCCGACCCTGCTGCCGAACCGGTCGGCGACCAAGATCGTCGCCGCGAACACGCCGACCACGGCGGCGGTGAGGCTGGCCAACAGCAGCGCCAGCAGGAGCGCGATCTCCTCGATGCCCGTCGTCGCGTCGTCGTTGAAACCCGGCAGCGACGGGCCGGCGCCGTCGAGGCGATCGAAGGCGAGCACCGTCGTCCAGAGGTTGAGCACGACCATCGGCGTGATCAGGATCACCACCCCGACCAGCACGTCGCGCCCCCGCCGTTGCAGCACGTCGCCGCCGCCGTCCAGCGCGGCGAGCACGGGGCTGCGGCTGCGCCGGAGCCGCAGGCGGCGGGTCGATCCCGGCCGTTGCGCGGGCGGCGGCCGCGTCGCGGTCACCGGGTCTCCCTCGAGCGGCGCCCACGTGGCACCCTCGTTCGTCGTCACATCGTCACCGTCATCGTCTGGGGCCACATTGTGCGTCATGTGAGGCCGGCCGTCCGAGGTTTCCATCCCCATCGGGCGGCGGTCGTATCCTGCGCGTGATGCGCGGGTACGACGCAACGTCCTACGGCCGGGGCTTCGCCGACGTCTACGACACGTGGTACCAGGCCGTCTCCGACGTCGACGCCACGGTGCGGCTGATCGCCGAACTCGCCGGGCCGGGCGGCCGGGTGCTCGAACTCGGGGTCGGGACGGGGCGCCTCGCAATCCCGATGGCCGCCGCCGGACTGCAGGTCACCGGCGTCGACGCCAGCGACGCGATGCTCGACCGCCTGCGCGCCGGAGACCCGCGGGGAACCGTGCGCGTCGTCCGCGGCGACATGGTCGACGACCTCCCCCCGGCGCCGTTCGACGTCGTGCTCGTCGCGTACAACACGCTGTTCAACCTCACCGGTGACGGCGACCAGGGCCGGTGTGTCGCCACCGCCGCGCGGCGGCTCACGCCGGAGGGCCGGTTGGTGATCGAGGCGTTCGTCCCCGACGAGCCCTTTCGCGACGGCAGCGAGGTCGGCGTCCGGTCGCTGACCGTCGACCGGGTCGTCCTGTCGGTGGCCCGCTACGACGGGGCGGCGCAGCGGGCCGAGGGCCAGTTCGTCGAGCTCACCGAGGACGGCGGGGTCCGCCTCCGGCCGTGGTTCATCCGCTACTCGACGATCGGCCAGCTCGACGAGATGGCCGCCGCCGCCGGGCTGACGCTCGAGCACCGGTGGCGCGATGTGACCAAGACCTCGTTCGACGAGCACTGCGATCGCCACGTGAGCGTCTACCGCAAGACTTAGAACGAGTGGTACCCGCCGTCGATCGTGATCACGTCGCCGGTGTGGTAGCGCGACGCCCGGCTGGCGAGGTAGACCGCCAGCCCGCCGAAGTCGTCGGGGGTACCCCAGCGCCGCATCGGGACCCGCGGCAACACCTTGTCGACGAACTTGTCCCACCCGAGCGCGCCGCTGGTCATGTCGGTCGCGATCCAGCCGGGAAGGATCGCGTTGCAGCGGACGCCGTGGCGGGCGTGTTGCACGGCGATCCCCTTCATCATCGAGATGACCGCGCCCTTCGACCCGGCGTAGTGCTGCCCCGACTGCTGACCGAAGTAGGCCGACCCGGACGTGGTGAACACGACCGCGCCGCCGGACTCGTCGCCGGCCGTGTGGCGGGCGACCATGTGCCTCGTCGCCTCGCGGGCGGTGTAGAAGGCGCCGTCGAGGTTGACGCGCATCACCCGCCGCCACTCGTCGGCCGACATCTCGACGAAGCTCGCCGCCTGGCCACCGACCCCGGCGTTGACGAACACGCTGTCGAGCCGGCCCAGCTCGTCGATCGTGTCGCCCATCGCCTGCACGACCGCGGCCTCGTCGCCGACGTCGCAGACGATCGACAGCAGCTCGACGTCGTACCGCCCGAGGCGCTCGATCGCGGCGTCGTTCTTGTCCGGATTGGTGCCCCAGATCGCGACATCGGCCCCGTGCCCGGCCAACGCCTCGGCCATCCCGAGCCCGATGCCGCCATTGCCGCCGGTGACCAGCGCGACGCAACCGGACAGGTCGAACGGGGAGTCGGACGCGTTGGCCATGATCCGGACTGTATGCGCCTCGAGGCAGGCGCGAGCGCTCCAGCAGGGATAGCGTCTGACGCGCATGTTCTTGGAACGCGTCCGCGGGCCGGCTGATCTGCGCGACCTGTCCTACGAGGAGGTCGACGACCTGGCCGGCGAGATTCGCGACTTCATCGTCGCGGCCGTCTCCGAGAACGCGGGCCACCTCGGTTCGAACCTCGGCGCGGTCGAGCTCACGCTGGCCCTGCACCGCGTGTTCGACTCGCCGACCGACGCGATCCTGTGGGACACCGGGCACCAGGCGTACGTCCACAAGATCGTCACGGGGCGGCAATCGCAGTTCGAGCAGCTTCGCCAGCACGGCGGCCTGTCCGGCTACCCCAGCCGCGAGGAGTCGGCGCACGACCACATCGAGAACAGCCACGCCTCGACCGTCCTCTCGTACGCGTTCGGGATGGCGGTCGCCCGCGACGCCGGCGTCGACCCGCACCGCCACATCGTCGCCGTCCTCGGCGACGGCTCGATGACCGGCGGCATGGCCTACGAGGCGCTGAACAACATCGGCCACAGCGGCCGGAGGGTGATCCTCGTCCTCAACGACAACGGCCGCTCCTACGCGCCGACCATCTCCAACCTCTCCGCCAACTCCCAGGGCCACGACGAGCGCGAGAGCCATCCGAGCCTCCCCGACCGGGTCACCGACCGCCTCGCCCACGCGCTCACCGACATCCGCCTGAACCCGGTCTACGTGCGCCGCCAGCGGCGGCTGGAGGACTTCCTCCAGCACCTCCCGCTCGTCGGGCACCAGGCCGGCTCGGCGATGGAGGCGTTCAAGGCCGGCGTCCGCGAGTTCCTGCAGCCGCCGTCGTTCTTCGAGGCGCTCGGGGTGCGCTACGTCGGCCCGTTCGACGGCCACAACGTCGAGGAGATGGAGCACGCGCTGCAGAACGCGATCGAGCTCTCCGAGGACCGTCCGATCCTCGTCCACGTCCTGACCCAGAAGGGCCGCGGCTACTCCCCCGCCGAGGACGACGACGAGAAGCACCTCCACGACGCGCCCGTCTTCGACCCGATGATCGGGCCGCCCAAGGCGGTCGCCACCGGCTACACCCAGGCGTTCGCCGAGGCGATCATCAAGGTGGCCGACGGCGACCCGCGGATCGTCGCCATCACGGCGGCGATGCCGGGGCCGACCGGGCTGATCCCCTTCCAGGAGCGCTTCCCCGACCGGTTCTTCGACGTCGGGATCGCCGAACAGCACGCCGTGACCGGCGCCGCCGGCATGGCGATGGGCGGGCTGCGCCCGATCGTCGCGATCTACTCGACGTTCCTCAACCGGGCCTGGGACCAGGTGGTCTACGACGTCGCGCTCCACCGGTTGCCGGTCGTGTTCTGCCTCGACCGGGCGGGGATCACCGGCCCCGACGGCGCGAGCCACCACGGGGTCTACGACATGGCGCTGCTGTCGAAGGTCCCCGGGATGCGGGTGCTGGCGCCGTCGAGCGCCCAGGAGCTCCAGCAGATGCTGCACGACGCGGTCGCCCTCGCCGACGAGGGTCCGATCGCGATCCGGTACCCGCGCGGCGCGGCGCGCCAGGTCGGAGAACACGAGGTGGGCGTCGGGTTGAACGCCCGCAAGGTGCGGGCCCCCGAGGCGCCCGACGTGTGCGTCATCGCCATCGGCAAGATGCTCGAGACCGCCGAGGTCGCCGCGCGGCGGGCCGCCGAGCGCGGCGTCGAGACGACGGTGTGGGACGCCCGCTGCTGCGCGCCGCTCGACCCGGCGATGATCGCCGACGCCGCCGAGCACACGCGGGTCGTCACGATCGAAGACGGCGTCCGGGCCGGCGGGATCGGCATGATGATCGCCGACCAGGTCTGCGCGATCGACCCGACGACCGATGTCGACAAGCTCGGCCTGCCGACCAAGTTCATCCCGCACGACCCGAAGCCCGGCAACATCCTCGCCCGGTGCGGCCTCGACGCCGACTCGCTGGCCGACCTCCTGGTCGGCCCGGTGTCGTGAGCCCCGACCCGTACGAGCCGTACTCATCGCTGCGCTTCGAGCGCCCACGCGACGGCGTGCTGCTGATCACGCTCGACGATCCGGAGCGGCTCAACGCGACCGACGGCCCCACGCACAACCAGCTCTCGCGTGTGTTCCGGACGATCGACGACGACGACTCGGTGCGCGCCGTCGTCGTCACCGGCGCCGGCCGTGCGTTCTCCGCCGGCGGCGATCTCGACTGGATCGCGGAGCAGGTCGGCGATTACGAGCAGACGATGCGGGTGATGAAGGAGGCGGGCGACATCGTCCGCACGATGATCGACTGCGACACGCCCGTCGTCTCGGCGATCAACGGCGTGGCGGTCGGCGCCGGCCTGGCGGTGGCGCTCATGGCCGACATCAGCGTGATCGACGAAGACGCCCGGCTGACCGACGGCCACATCCGGCTCGGCGTCGGGGCCGGCGACCACGCGGTGGCGATCTGGCCGCTCCTCTGCGGCATGGCGAAGGCCAAGTACTACCTGTTGACCGCCGACTTCCTCGACGGCCGAGAGGCCGAGCGGATCGGGCTCGTGTCCAAAGCCGTTCCGGCCGCCGACGTGCTGCCGACCGCCCTCGACATCGCGGCCAAGCTGGCCGCCGGCCCGCTCGACGCGACGCGGTTGACCAAGCGGGCGCTCAACCACTGGTTGCGCCAGGCGCTGCCGAGCTTCGAGGCGTCGCTCGCCTACGAGATGCTCAACTTCCTCGGGCCCGACGCGGCGGAGGGGCTGGAGGCGTTGCGGCAGAAGCGCCGGCCCGACTTCCGCGGCGGGCGTTGATCCGCCGGTCGATGGACCTCGCGGCGCAACTCGGCGACGAGCTGCGGCTGGCGCTGGCCGCCGCCGACGAGGCCGACGCGATCACCCTCCGGCCGTTCCTCGCGCGCGACGTCGCCGTCGACTGGAAGCCCGACCACACCGAGGTGACCGAGATCGACCGGGCCACCGAGGCGGCGATCGTCGGGCGGCTCGTCGCCGCCCGACCGGGCCACGCCGTGCTCGGCGAGGAGCACGGGCAGGTCGGCGACCCGAGCTCGCCGTGGCGCTGGCTGGTCGACCCGATCGACGGCACCTCGGGCTACGTCCGCGGCATCCCGGTCTGGGCGTCGCTGATCGGCCTGACCCACGCCGACCACGGCGCGGTGCTCGGCGTCGTGTCGGCGCCGGCGCTCGGGCGCCGCTGGTGGGGCGGCGTCGGCCTCGGCGCCCACGTCGCCCACAGCGGAACGACGCGCCCGATGCGCGTCTCCGCCGTCGACGACCTCGCCGACGCCCAGCTCTGCGTCACCCACAGCTCCGGCTGGGACCGGCTCGGGTTGACCCCGGCCCTGATCGACCTGCAGCGGCGGGCCCGCAGGTCGCGCGGGATGGGCGACTTCTGGCAGCACATGCTCGTCGCCGAGGGGGCGATGGACGTGGCGATCGACGCGGTCGGCGTCGCGCCGTACGACCTCGCCGCGGTGAAGCCGATCGTCGAGGCCGCCGGAGGGGCCTTCACCGATCGGCACGGCGCGCCGACCCACGAGCACGACACGGCGATCAGCTCGAACGGCCTGCTCCACGGCGCCGTCCTCGACGCGCTGGCGACGGCCGGCCGGTGAGGCTCAGCGCGAACGGCCTGCTCCACGGCGCCGTCCTCGACGGGCTGGCGACGGCCGGCCGGTGAGGCTCAGCGCGAACGGCGCGGCTTGAGGCGCTGGCGGATCCCGCTGAGCAGGCCTTGTGGCTCGCGGCCCTCGTCGACCGCGTCGAGCAGCCGGAGCAACTCCCGTTCGAACCGTCCGGCCTGACTGCGGCTGGCCGCCGCGACCACGCCGCCGGCGGCGACCACCGGAACCGCGGCCAACGCGATCGGCGGGGCCAGCACGAGGCCGGCGACCCCAACCACCGCGCCGCCGCCGCCCAGCGTCGACCCGGCGATCACGCTCGTCCGGCGACGGACGGACCGGTCGACCGACACCCGGACGACGGTCTGGTCCGGCTCGACCGGTTGGGCCGTCGCCCGGACCCGGCGGACGTCGCCGAGCCTCCCCTCGCCGGACAGCGCCCGCACGGAACGCCGCACGCCCCCGACGACGTCGTCGCGACGCGACCACTCGATCTCGCCGGGGCGGCGTCGCTCACGGCGCAGGTGGTGCCCGTCGACGAGCCAGCGATCGAGCAGGTCCAACACGCTCGCCGGCGACCCGGCGACGATCCGTTGCTCGACGATCGTCGCCGGGCCCACGAGCCCGTCGAGCCGTCTCTCGGTTGGCGCCGGGCCGAGGTACTCGATCGCCAGCGACTGGCGCACCGCCCGTTCGGGGATCCCGACCTCGGCGGCGGCGGCGATCAGCGCCTCCGGCTCGAACCCGTCGACCGCGTCGTCGCCGCCGCCGGCGAGATCGTTCGCGCGGCGCAGGACTCGATCCGCGGCGGCGGAGTCCAGTGGCTCGGTCACGGCGACCAGCCTACGAAGCGCCGGGCTGCGCCGGGCCCGGACCGCCACCGCGTCGGTGGCCCCCGGGGTCGCGGTACGATTGTCGACCATGTCACTCAGGTTTCCGGGGTTCGTGTCGCACGGCGGCGAGCGGGTGGCGCGTCGTGCCCGCTGACGATCCGGACGCGACCCCGCCGGCGCCCGCCGACGCGACGCCCGCGACGCGGGCGATCACCGCCGGCCGCGCCGCCAGCGGGCGCTCGCTGGCGACGGCGCTGTGGGCGTCCAGCACGTGGGAGTCCGAGTCGCTCGACGACGCCCATCGCCGGGCGGTCGCCGCCCGCCACGGGGACTTCTACAGCCGCTACGCCAACCCGACCGTGCGATCGTTCGAGCAGTCGATCGCCGAGCTCGAAGGCGCGCAGGACGCGCTGGCGTTCGGATCGGGGATGGGCGCGATCGCCTCGACGGTGCTCGCCGTCTGCTCGACGGGCAGCCACATCGTGTCGCAGCGCCAGCTCTACGCGGGAACGCTGGCGTTCCTCCAGGGGCCCTGCCGCCGATTCGGGATCGACGTGACCTTCGTCGACGTCGCCAGCCCCGGCGAGTTCGCGCGGGCGGTCGAACCGGGGCGGACGATGCTCGTGCTCGCCGAGACACCTTCCAACCCGCGCCTCGAGCTGGCCGACCTGGACGAGCTCGGTTCGATCAAGGGTCCGATCACCGTCGTCGACTCGACGTTCGCCACGCCGCTCGGCCAGCGGCCGCTCGACCACGGTGTCGACGTCACGCTGCATTCGGCGACGAAGGGCATCGCCGGCCACAACGACGCGACCTTGGGCGTGATCGCCGGCGAGTCGGGGCTGCTCGACGAGATCTGGGCGTACTCGGTCCTGCACGGCTCGACCCCCTCGCCGTTCGACGCGCTGAACGCGCTGCGCGGCATCCGCACGCTCGGCGTCAGAACCCGCCAGCAGAACGAGAGCGCCCGCTCGCTGGCGATCGCGCTGTCGGACCACCCGGCGGTGTCCGCGGTCCACTACCCCGGGCTGGTCGAGCACCCCCAGCACGACCTGGCGACCAAGCAACTGCTGCAGTACGGCACCGTGCTGGCGTTCGAGGTTGCCGATCGGGCGGCCGCGGCGGCGTTCATGGGCCGGCTGCGGTTGGCCCGCATCGCCACCTCGCTCGGCGGCCCCGAGACGCTGGTGTGCCACCCGGCGACGTCGACCCACGTCGGGCTCACGCCGGACGAGCAGCGGGCGACCGGCCTGAGCGACGGGTTGCTGCGGGTCTCGGTCGGCCTCGAGGAGACCGTCGACATCGTCCATGATGTCGAGCGGGCCCTCGGGTGATCACTCGACGATGTCGTCGGGGCTCGGACCGAAGATGAACCACGCGTCGAGCACCGCCGCGATCTGATCCTCCGGCCCCGACCAGTCGTACTCCTCGACCTGCGCCGCGCTGCGCCGCCCGAGCCGGGAGCGGAACACCTCGAACGTCGACACCCCGTCGAGCGTGACCGGCGGGCCGCCTCCTGCGCCGTCGCTCAGCGTTCGCCCGTCGCTGAGCTCGATGACGATCGGAACCGGGTACCCCTGGACCGCCGACGCCACCGCGGCGTCGACGATCGACGAATCGCGGTTCCCGGGCCGGTCCAGCGCGTGGCGCACGTCGTGCTCGTGGGTGTGGCAGTCGACCGGCGGCCGGATCTCGCCCATCGACGCGATCGCCGCGGCGAAGGCCGGCGTCTGCCCTGCCCACCGGTCGAGCAGGTCGTTCACCGCGGCGCCGCGGTTGCGCGCGACCTGCGCGGCGGTCCACGGCTCGGTCGTCACGCCGTCGAGCCGGCCGGCGAGCGCGTCGTCGGTGATGCCCGCGACGTGTGACAGGACGTCGCGCACCGTCCATTCGGGCGTGCACGGGACCGGTGTCGCCCAGTCGTCGTCGGTGAGCGTCCGGGCCAACTCGGTGAACGACCGCTGGGCCGCGATGTAGTAGGTGTCGATCGCCGATTCGATCATCGTCGCAGCGTTGCACACCACCGCCCGGACCGGCGACGCGAGATGCGCACGTTCCGCCGGTCGCCGCGCGGGCGGACCACCGGGTCGACGCCACCACGCCCGCGGGCGACGTGCGAGAATCAGCCCGTGACCCACGCCGACGCCGACGCCGACGCCGACGCCGGCGACCGCGCGTCCGGCCGCGCCGCCGGTTCACCGCGACCGACCTGCGCGAGCACCCGGGCGAGCGGGATCTGCGCGCCGACTGAAACCGAACGACGGGAGTTTCCATGTGCCGCAACATCACCACGCTGCGAGGGCTCGAACCGGCGGCGACCGCCGAGGAGATCGAGGCGGGGGCCCGCCAATACGTGCGCAAGATCAGCGGCGTGCAGAAGACGTCGGCGGCCACCGAGACGGCCTTCGAACGGGCGGTCGCCGAGATCACCGAGATCACGACCCGCCTGCTCGGCGAGCTGCCCCCGCGCAAGCAGCCCCCGAGAACCGAGCCCCCACTGCGCCGCATCGCCCGCCGCAGCGCAGAAATCTCGCGCTGAGCTCGCGGTCAGCGCGACATGTCGCGAAGAACACCGCGTGATTTGGCGCGGCGTCGGGCGGCTGTCGCCGCGAGGCCGGCGCGCCTACGAGTAGAAGGGGTTCTCGCCGGTCGAGTGGTCGGTGAGATCGCGCACCTTCTCGATGCCCTCGATGGCCTCGGAGAGCATCGTCTGCACGCCGTCGAGCATCGTCATCTTGCTCATCGAGCAGCCGTGGCAGCCGCCGCCCATCGTCATGTACGCGGTGCCCTCGCCGTCGTGGCCGACGTAGGTGACGAACCCGCCGTGCGCGGCGAGCGCCGGGTTGACCTCGGCGGCGACCATCGCCTCGACCTCGGCCGACAGCGGGTCGTCGCTGATCAGGCCCTCGACGCTCGGCGCCGCCGGCTTGTTCGGGTTGCGGATGACGAGGCCCTGCGTCGACGTGTAATCGAGCGTGGCGCCGGTCAGCAGCTCGACGTCGTCGCCCGGGATGACCACCTTCAGCCCGTCGTGGGTGCGCACCTCGTCGGTGAACGCCGCCTTCAGGAACTCCTCGAAGGACAGGTCGTAACGGAAGTCCTCGCCCGGCTCGGAGGCGATCCCCAGGCGCAGGCCGAGCTGCGCGCCGTCGGGCTCCTCGTCGCGGAGCTCGACCAGATGCTCGAGCGCCTCGGGCGTCACCGTGATGATCGGCTCGGACGCGCCGCTGGTGTCGCTCGCCATGGCTTCGAGGGGGCTCATGGGGGAAAAGGCTACCGTGCGACTCATGAATCTTCCAGGGGCATCGGGCGGCGACCGGCTCGACGGGTTCGCCACACGGATCCAGGCCGACGCCGAGCGGATCGCGGCCGCGGCCGAACGCGGCCCGCTGGCGGCACCGATTGCCGCCTGCCCCGGGTGGGATCTGCGCGAGCTCGTCATCCACACCGGCATGGTGCACCGCTGGGCGACGCACGCGATCGTCCACGCCCGACCGCCCGAGGTCGAGGTCGAACCCGACCCCGGCGAGGACCTCGCGGCGTGGATGCGGGACGGCGCGTCCCTCCTGGCCGACGCGCTCGTCGCCGCCGACCCCGACGCCGAGACGTGGCATCCGTTCCCCGTCGAGCGCACGATCAGGGTGTGGGGCCGACGCCAGGCGCAGGAGACGGCGATGCACCGGTGGGACGCGGAAGTCGCCGTGTTCGGCTCGTCGAGCCTCGATCCGGAGCAGGCGAGCGAGGGGCTTCAGGAGTACTTCGAGCTCGGCCTGCCACGGGTGCTGATCCGGGAGAAGGTCGTCCCGCCCTCCGCGAGCCTCCACGTGCACTGCACCGACGTCAGCGGCGAGTGGCTGATCTGGGGCGAGAACGGCGAGTACCGGATGGTCGCCGAGCACCGCAAGGGCGACGCCGCGCTGCGCGGGCCGGCCGAGACGCTGCTGCTCGTGATGATGGGACGGGCCGACCCGTCCGGCCTCGACGTGGTCGGCGAGCGCGCCGCCGCCGACGCGTGGCTGGCCCTGCCCGGCTGGTGAGACCGCGCCGGTGAGCACCGCCCGCTTCCCGCCCCCGTTGCCGAGCAACCTCTACACTGCTCGCCCGTGACCGACGGCAGCCGCAAGGCCATCATCGCGGCGTTCTTCGCCAATCTCGGAATCGCCATCGCCAAGTTCGTGGGCTTCTTGATCACCGGGTCGGCGTCGCTGCTCGCCGAGGCCGTGCACTCGACGGCCGACACCAGCAACCAGGGATTGCTGTTCTACGGCGGCGCCGCTGCCAAGAGGGACGCGTCGCAGATCCATCCGTTCGGCTACGGCCGAGAACGGTACTTCTGGTCGTTCGCAGTCGCGCTCGTGCTGTTCTCGATGGGCGGCGCGTTCGCGCTCTACGAGGGCATCAAGAAGTTCCAGGATCCCCACGAGATCGACAGCCTGGGCATCGCCATCGGCATCCTCGTCGTCGGCATCCTGCTCGAGTCGTACTCGTTGTGGACGGCGATCAAGGAGTCGCGGCGCGTCAAGGAACCGGGCATGAGCTGGTGGGGGTTCATCCGCACCTCGAGGCAACCGGAGCTCCCCGTCGTGCTGCTCGAGGACATCGGCGCCGAAACGGGTCTGTTCCTCGCCCTCGGCGGCGTCCTGATGGCCGAGGCGACCGACAACGCGCGTTGGGACGCGGTCGGGTCGATCTCGATCGGCGTGCTGCTGATCATCATCGCCATCATCCTGATGATCGAGATGAAGAGCCTGCTGATCGGCGAGTCGGCGACGAAGCAGGACCGCGCCGAGATCATCGGCGCACTCGAGAGCGGACCACACGTCGAGCGGCTGATCCACCTGCGCACGCAGCACATCGGGCCTGACGAGATCCTCGTCGGCGCCAAGCTGGAGTTCGACTCCACGCTCACGGCCGACGCGCTGGTCGCCGCGGTGAACGCCACCGAAGACGCGGTGCGCAACGCCGAACCGAGGGTGACGGTGATGTACATCGAGCCCGATCTGCACACCGCCGACCATCCCGACCTCGCCGGGGGCGACCAGCTCGACGACGGCCCGCCCTCGGCGACCGCCGAGTGACGCCATGGGACCGGCGGACGACCGCTCTCGAGCCGAGCGTGCGTCGACTCGCGGACCGAAGCGCGCGACCGGCGACCCAAACGACCGGCGGGCGCTCGGGGCCGCGGCGGGGCTACTCGGTTTCGGCGGGGCGTTCGCCTGGTTGCGGCGCGGGTCGACGAGGGAGGCGATCGCCGGTGTCCGGCCGGGAACGTGGCGCGGCGCGCTGCTGGTCATCGCCTGGCTCGCCGGCGTCGTCGCCATCGGCCTGGTCGGGCGGCTCGTCGCCCCGGGTCTCGGCGTCATCTGGCTGCT
The DNA here is from genome assembly GCA_041581055.1 of Ilumatobacteraceae bacterium. Lineage (GTDB taxonomy): Bacteria > Actinomycetota > Acidimicrobiia > Acidimicrobiales > Ilumatobacteraceae > JBFGCT01. The sequence goes on from JBFGCT010000007.1 coordinate 27,153, forward strand.
GATCGCGCTCGCCGTGATGCTCCCGATCGCCGGCTGGTGGTCGCGCCGGCGTGCAGACGCTGGTCGCTGACCGTGCCGGGGCGGAGTCGCTGACCGCGACGGGCCCGCTGCGGCCGGGCCGCCGGGCCGCCGGCGACTCCTCCCGATCGCGATCGCGACCGCCGTGATCATCGGCGGCGCTCGTCCCGCCCGCCTGCTCGCCGCCGCCGTCGCCCAGACCGTCGGCCTCACGCCCTACGGCTACCCGGCACCAACTCGTAGGCTCGCCAGAATCATGATCGATCGAGATCCGCAGATCAGCGACGGGTCGTGGGTCGTCGCCGGCGGCCGTCCGACCGAGATCGGCGCGCCGCTCAACGCGCCGCCGGTCCTGGCGTCGAACTACCTCCTGGGGGCGGGCGGCGAGGGCGTGAGCTACGCCCGGGGCGACGCGACCGGCACCTGGACCGCGCTCGAAGCGGTCCTCGGCGGGCTCGAAGCCGCCGAGGCGGTCGCGTTCGCCTCGGGCATGGCGGCGATCAGCGCCGTCTTCGAACTGCTGCCGGTCGGCGCCCACGTCGTCATCCCGGCCGACTGCTACCAAGGCGTCGCCGGCGTCGTCGCCGCCGGCGAGGCGACCGGCCGGTGGACGGCCGACCGGGTCGCCACCGACGACACCGAGGCGTGGGTCGCAGCGGCGGGCGCCGACCTGCTCTGGGTCGAGACCCCGTCGAACCCGCTGCTGCTCCTGGCCGACCTGGCGGCGATCGGCGCCGCGCCACGACGTTCCGGCTGCCTGCTCGTCGTCGACAACACGTTCGCGACCCCGCTCAACCAGCGCCCGCTCGACGTCGGCGCCGACATCTCGATCCAGTCGACGACGAAGTTCATCGGCGGACACTCCGACCTGCTCGGCGGCGTGGCGACGACGCGCGACGTCGAGCTCCTCGGCCGCCTGCGCCGGACACGCACCCTCCACGGCGCGACGCCCGGCGCGTTCGAGTCGTACCTCGCGCTGCGCGGCGTGCGCACGCTCGCCCTCCGGCTCGAGCGCAGCCAGGCGTCGGCCCGTGCGCTCGCCGAGCGGCTGGCGGCCCACCCCGCGGTCGAACGGGTGCGCTACCCGGGCCTGTCGACCGACCCCGGCCACGCGCTCGCCGCGGCCCAGCTCGGCGGGTTCGGATCGATCGTCACGTTCGACGTCGCCGGCGGTGGCGACGGCGCCGACCGCCTCTGCTCGCAGGTCCGCCTGATCCGCCACGCGACGAGCCTCGGCGGCGTGGAGTCGACGATCGAGCGCCGCTCGGTGATCCCCGGCCAGAACCACCTGCCGCCCGGTCTCGTCCGGATGAGTGTCGGTATCGAGGACGTCGACGATCTCTGGACCGATCTCGACCGGGCCCTCGACGCCGACTAGCCCAGACCCCCGAGACCCCCGCCCACCGACCCCGCAACACTTTGTGTGACCGAAAACGTCGACATCCGCGATCTTCGGTCACACAAATCCGAGACCCCGCCCACCGACCCCGCAACATTTGTGTGACCGAATACGTCGACATCCGCGATCTTCGGTCACACAAATCCGATGGCGGGGCGCGTCCGGCGCGATCCGAGATTTTGTGTGACCGAATACGTCGACATCCGCGATCTTCGGTTACACAAATCACATGGGGCGGGGGGACGGCGGCGGACCGGTGGGGGCGTCAGCTGGGCGTCAGCGGGGCGTCAGCGGGGCGTCAGCGGGGCGTCAGCGGGGCGCGAGCGCGGCGAGGCGGCGGCGCCACTCGATCGACAGGCGGTCGGACCGCACGTTGACCGTGGCCGCGACATCGAACGGGAGGCCGCCGGGGATCCGCTCCAGCATCGCCCGGTCCTCCGCGCCGACCGCCCGGTCGAACGCGAGCTGCTCCTCGTCGGTCGGACCGGACTCGCTGTTGCGCCACGTCACGAACGTGAACAGCGACGAGCCGTCGTCGACCGGGGTCGTGCACAACACCAGGATCCGCTCGCTGCCGACGTCGGGCCCGGTCAGGACGCGGGTGGTCGAGCGCACGGTGAACGGGAGGTGGAACCCGGTCGTCATCTGCTGCGTGACGCGCTCGCCGACGGCGTTGTCGACGTCGACCGTGTAGCGGTAGCCGGTGAACCCGTCACCGAGGTCGTCGACGTGGAACCGCTCGACCTCCTCGCTGACGCCGGCGCCCAGCGTCACCGCGTGCACGTACGGGAAGTGGGCGACGTCGCAGAAGTTGTCGACCATCCGGGTCGCCGACGCCGCCCACCGCTCGACGCCGACGTTGAGGCGGCGGAAGGCGGGGTCGCCGTCCTCGACGATCGTCGGGGGCTCGCCGACCGGGCGGCCCGGGCAGATCCAGACCAGCCCGTAGCGCTGGCGGACCGGAACCGCCGACAGGCGGGCGGCGGGCGGCACGGGCGCCTCGGGCCCCGACGACGGGATGCGAACGCACTCCCCCGACGGCGCGAACGTCCAGCCGTGGTACGGGCAGACCAGGCGCCCGTCCTCGACGCGGCCCTCCGACAGCGGGGCCTCGCGGTGCGGGCAGCGGTCGGTCGCGGCGACCACCGCTCCGGCGGCCGGGTCGGCGCGCCACAGCACGAATCGCCGGCCCAGCACCTCGACCGGGACAGGGGCCCCGCCGACGTCGCTGTCCCGGGCGACGGCGTACCACTGGTCGCCCAACCCCGGCTGGTCCGCCAGCGAGGTCGTCGGTCCGGTCATCGGCGCGGAGCGTACCCGTGCCGGCCGAACCGGGCGAACAGCCTCGGCCCGCGTCCGCGGCGGCCCGGCGATTCGGCTCGGGGTCATCGCGCCGTGCCAGGATGCGCCGATGCGGATCCTGGTGACCAATGACGACGGCATCGACGCGCTGGGGCTGCACGTGCTGACCGCCGCCATCTGCGATCTGGACGGCGACCACGAGGTCGTCGTCGTCGCGCCGGACCGCGAGTTCTCCGGCGCCGGAGCGTCGCTCGGCGCGCTGCACCTGATCCAGCCCGAGGTCCGGCGGGCCCACATCGACGGCTGCCGCGCCGCCGAGATCTGGACCGTGTCGGGCCCGCCGGCGTTGTGCGTGATGTTCGCCAGGCTCGGTGCCTTCGGCCCGCAGTTCCACCTGGTCGTCGCCGGGATCAACCCGGGGGCCAACGTCGGGCGTGCGGTGTACCACTCCGGCACGGTCGGCGCCGTGCTCACCGCCCGCAACGGCAACACCTCTGGAGTCGCCGTCAGCCAGTCGGTCAGCGGGTTCGGCGTCGAGGGTCAGGGGTGGGACGAGACGATCAAGGACCAGCACTGGGAATCGGCGGCGACGGTCGGCGCGACCGTGGCGCAGGCACTGGTCGACGACATGCCGCCGCAACCCGTCGTCGTCAACGTGAACGTCCCGAACCTGCCGTTGGACCGGATCGACGGATGGCGCCACACCGCGGTCGGCCGGCTGCCGCCGCGGGCGATGTCGGGCGCGACACTCGAACCGGTCCCCGGACACGGCGACAGCTACCGGGTCGCGATGACCTGGGGTGACAAGGTCGAACTCGACCCGAGCACCGACGGCGGCGCCGTCGAAGACGGCCACGTCGCCATCAGCTATCTCTCACGGATCGTCCACGAGGACCGCGACGACATGGTCGCCGCCACCGTCGCCCTCGACGCGCTGCTGGGCGGTTGAGCGCCGGTCCCGCTCCGACCCGACCCGGCGGAGGCTCAGAACGGCAGCACGATCTGATCGGGGAGCGGCCGGACCGCGGTGAAGCCGCGCAGCGAGGGCAGGTCGGACAACACGGTGAGCGACCCGGCGGCCCGGTCATAGAGCCGGAGCCGGCCCCCGGACAGGTACACCGCGAACCGGCTGTCGGCGCTCCACACGACCGACGACGCGTCCTGCGGGCCCGGCGCCTCGACCGAAAGGCCGGAGACGACGTCGACGATCGACCAGCCGAGGCCGTTGCTCGCCGCCTGGACGAACACCACGCCGCCGTCCGGCGACACCGAGCTCCCGGTCACCCCCGGGTTCTGGAACCCCGGCGCGCCGACGACCGCCGGATGGGAGACCGGCGTCCGCTCGCCGTTGGCGCGGTCGACGCGAACCACCTGGCACGCCAGCACCTCGTCGCACTCCCTGGCGTACAGCGTGGTCGGACCCGAGGCGAGCAGGTCGCCGGTCGTGACCCGCGTCGCCCCCGCCGGCACCGCGGCGTAGACCCCGCCGCCGGCGTCGACGAGCAGCGCGCCGTTCCCGTCTGATCCGAGGACGTACGCGTTGTCGACCTCGATGCTCCATCCGAGTTCACCGCCCCGCGCGTCGACCAAGTCGAACGCGACATGGTCGGAGAACCCGCCGTCGCCGCTCCTCCAGAGCGTCCCCGCGACCGGGCCGGGGAAGAGGTAGCCGAGGAAGCGGTCTCCGTCGATCGGCTCGGGTGACTCCCCGAACTGGAGGCGGAACCCGTCGACGTTGTCCCACGACAGGACGGACACGCCCGTGTTGTCGGCGTCGACCGTCACCGGCGCCCCGCTCGCCAGCGGGTGGCCCGCGTGCGCGGTGACGACACCGCCGTCGAGATCGATCTGGACGACCTTGCCGTCGTCGGACCATCCGACGAGATCGAACCCGGTCGGGCCGCCCGGCGCGACATCCATCGTGGAGACGACCGGGCCGGGCGGCGGGAGCGGCCGGGCGGCCATCGCCCGCGCCCCGCCGGCCCGCGCCAACAGCTCGGACAGCTCGGTCAGCTCGGTCACCTGGCCGGTCGCCCGGTCGCGGAAGAGGATCGCGCCGTCGATCACCTCGAACAGCCCGCTGCTGTCCGGGGCCCACGAGAGCAGGAACGCCGGATTGAGCGGCGTCCCGATCGGCGTCTCGACCGCCGAGCCGGTCTGGAGGTCGATGATCCGCTCGACGGGCCCGGTCTCCGGGAGGAGGATCTGGACCAACGACATCCCGTCCGGCGAGAGCCCGTGCGCGAGCGGGGCTCCTTGGATGAGGGCCGCGGGGCCAGCGGCGATCTCGGTCTCGACGCCGAGCGCGGGGTCGTCGACGATGAACCGGCACGGCGCCAGGCCGTCACACGCCTTGAACAACACGTGGTGACGCCCGGCGGCGAAGGCGGCCGCGTCGCCGAGGCGCTCCCGCCCGCCGGGGAGGACGATGTCCGACCCGTCGTCGGTCGAAACGATCCAACCGCCGCTCGGGTGGGCCAACACCGGCCACTGCTCGCTCACGCCGTCGACGACGACGGGCTCGCTGGCCACCTCGGGCGAGGCACGCAGCTCGAACGCCTCCGACCCGGCGGGCGGCAGCAGCAGGAACCGGTCGTCGACGGCGGAGGCGACGACCGCGGCCAGGAGGCCGGTCTGGCGAAGGGTCGGATTGCCGCGGCGATCGACCACGACCGACGAGTCGGTCCCGGGCGACCACACGACGACGGCGTTGTCGGTCGCCGTCAGCTGGGGTTGGCCGAACGGCACCCTGGACAGCCACGACTCGACGACGCCGGTCGACACCTCGACCCGGATCAGCTCGCGGCTCTCGGTCAGCACGACGAGTTCGGTCGGGGCGAGCGAGTCGAGCCGGGCCGGAAGCCCGACGACCGCGTCGAGCGGTCCGTCGGCGACGATCTCGACCTCCGGCTCGACGGGCAGGTCGCTCCCCGGAACGGCGACCGTCGTCGCCGGCGGGTCGAACAGCGCCGGCGAGGTGGGCGGCGCGGCGGTCGACGGCTCGCCCGTCGCCCCATCCCTCCCGATCAGCCATGTCCCGCCGGCGACCAGCGCGCCGGCGACGGCGAGCGCGATCCCGATCCGGGCGGGCCGCGAGCGTCCGAGGCCGGCGCCGTGATCGGCGGCCGATCCGCCGGGGCCGTCATGGTCGGGATCGCGGTGACGGCCGAGTTGACGGTGGAGGTTGGGGTCGGTGCCGGGATGGCGGTCGGTGCCGGCGTGACGGTCGGCGCCGGCGTGACGGTCGGGCGCCGCCGCGTCGGGGGCCGGCTCGGCGCGTTCGAACACGGGCGGGGCCGGCGGGATCGGGGTCGCCGACATCGATCCGCCGGGCGCCCACGGATCGGGCGCGTCGGCGGTTCGGTCGGGGTCATCGTGCGTCACGGCGCCCCCCATTGCATCACACCGGCCCCCCGATCGACCGACGCCCCGCCGGCGGCTCGACGGGGTGGGCTACGGTGTGGCGTGGCCGCGCCCGCCCAGCTCGTCACCAGCTACCTGTCGTCGTTCGCCGGTGGCGACCCGGACGTGATCGCCGGATTCGTCTCCGAGGGGTTCCGCAACGAGCACCTCAGCGCCCTCGGCACGGGCAGCGTCGGCCGGGCCGAGTACCGGCGCCGGCTCCCCGATTTCCTCGCGTCGTTCGCCGACCGCAGCTACACGGTCGACGACCTCGTCGAGCAGCGTCGTGACGCGGTGTCCGCCGAGATGTTCGACGTCGTCGTCCGATACCGCTTCGCCGCGACCTTCGACGGCCATCGCATCGAGATTCCCGGCGTGATGTGGTTCGGCGTGCGCCACCAGCTCATCGCCAGCCGCGTCGACGCGTGGGACGCGCTGACGTTCCTCCAACAGACCGGTCGGCGCTGACCGGTCAGGGCGCCCAGAGCAGCGTGTCGGGGTGGAACTGGCTCCACGCGAACCAGAACGCCTCGTGCGCCGCCAGCTCCTCGCCGGTCGCCGCGTCGACGGCCCGCAACCCGTCGCCGGCCGGGAGCAACTCGACGCCGGCCAGCTCGACCTCGCCGCCGACGCCGAGGACGTCGGACGCCAGGTCGGACGGGAACGCGAGCGCCGCGCCGTCGGCGGTGATCACACCGACGACGAGCTCCTGCACGCTCAGCCGTTCGTCGGCGTCGCCGATCGGGAAGATCGGACCGTCCGCGTCGCGGTCGCCGAGCGGGTCGAGTTCGTACACGCGGCCGATCCCGCCGTCCTCGGCGACGATCGCGGTGTCGGGGTGGCTCGCCTTCCACTCGCCCCACGTCGACCGCACGACCGTCAGCTCCTCGAGCACGACGCCCCGGTCCTGCAGCGGCCCGGAGACGGCGGCGCCGGTGAACGTGTCGAACACCGACGAGGTGCGCAGGTCGTACATCACCTTGTTCGACCGCGACAGCAGGCCCGACGTGCGCAGGACCGGCTCTTCGTCGGCCCCGGTGTTGTCGGTGTAGTAGGCCTGCGCCGACCCGCACAGCGTGCAGTACGGGAGCCCGATCCGGCGGCCGCCGAGCGTCAGGTTGAACATCTCGTGGACCTCGGCGATGTTCAGCGGGATGGCCAGCGCCTCGCCGCCCTCGACGATCCCGAACACGATCCGCTCGTCCGGGTACCAGTCGCCGCCGGCGGCGTCGGTCACGCGCGGGTCGTCGAGCGCGGGGATGCACCCGCCCGGACACCCCTCGCGGTCACCGAGGTCGCGGTCGTCGATGAACACGCCGCCCCAGCTCAGGTACCGCCAGTCGATGTCGGCGTCGGCGTCGGTGAAGAACGGCGCCCACGCCGGTTCCAGCAGGAGGAAGATCCCGCCCTTGTCCTCTTGGTAGCCGGGGTAGTCGGGGGTGTCCCAGGCGATGAGGTGGTTGGTCACGCTGCCCCACGGGCTGCGGATCGACTCGGGGTCGCCGCCGACCGACACGCCGGTGAGCGCACGGAACGAGCTCAGCAGCTGTTGCCCCTCCTCCCCGCCGAAGAACCGCAGCAGGTCGGCGAGGAACCAGGCGTGGTGGGCGTCGCCGACCATGCCGAGCTCGCGGACGTTGAGGAAGTCGAATCCGCCGTCGTCCAGACCGGTGAGGATCGCGTCGATCGCTGCGTCCGCCTCCGCGGGGCTCGGGTCGCCGGCCGGCGGCGAGACCGGCGGGTCCGGGTACTGGTACGACGGCGGCCGGAACTCGGGGACGGTGGCGGGTGTGCCGGCCGGTTCTGGCGCCTCGGCCGACTCGGGCGCGTCGGCCGACTCGGGCGCGTCGGTCGCCGCTGCGGAGTCGGGGGATTCGACGGACCCGCCGTCGGACCCGGCGCACGACGCCAGCGCCATCGCCCCCGCCACGACGAGGGCGGCCCGTCGAGGCGATCGGCGCCGATCTCGCATGACCGAAGGCTACGGAGGCGGACCTTGTCGGTTGCGAACACCGCCGGGAACAACCCCGAAACTCGATCGCCGGGGTAGGCGCGACCGCCCCGATGCGGCAGGCTTGGAGCATGAGCGACGACACCGTTCCGATGCCCACCGACGAAGAGCTGCGCGCCCGGCTCACCCCGCTCCAGTACGAGGTCACGCAGCGCGCCGGCACCGAGCGCGCCTTCAGCGGCGCCTACTACGACACCAAGGACAGAGGCACGTACCACTGCATCGTCTGCGACGAGGCGCTGTTCTCCTCCGACACCAAGTACGACTCGGGTTCCGGCTGGCCGAGCTTCTACGAGGCGATCGACCCGGACAAGGTCACGCTGAAGACCGACCGGTCGCACGGCATGGTCCGCACCGAGGCGGTGTGCGCCAACTGCGGCGCGCACCTCGGCCACGTCTTCCCCGACGGCCCCCAGCCGACCGGCGACCGCTTCTGCATGAACTCGGCGTCGCTCGACCTGCGGCCGGCCGACGGCTGACACCGCCGGCGGGTCGGCCCGACCGACGTTCGCGTCTCATGTCGGGCGCGCACTATCCTCGGGGACTCGCGGTCAACACAACAGGAGCGCCAACCGATGACGATCTCGGGAACGTGGTACAACGAACTCGGATCGACGCTCACACTCGTCGCTTCCGACGGAACGCTGTCGGGCACGTACGAAACCGCCGTCGGCGGCGCCAGCGGGCAGTACCCGCTCACCGGCCGCTACAACACCGACCCATCGCACGGGGGCCAGGCTGCGAGCTGGTCGGTGGCGTGGCAGAACGCCTCCGGCAACGCCAACAGCTCGACGGGTTGGAGCGGCCAGTACCAGCAGACCGCCTCGGGCCAGGAGGAGATCCACACGATGTGGCTGCTCGCCAGCGAGACCGAACCGGGCGACGACTGGGGCTCGGTTCAGGTGGGCAGCGACACGTTCACACGCGCCAAGCCGACCGACGAGAATGCGGCGCGCGCCACGCAGTCCCGGCCGGCGTCGCATCCGCGGACGTGACGCCTCTCACCGACTGAGCGCTCGACGGCCGGCGGCGGCGCGCCGCGTCCCGCGCCGCAGCTCCGCGCTCGCCGGCCGGGCGACCTAATGTCGCCACCGATGATCGCCGACTGGGGCGCCGACGAGCGGAAGCTGACCGAGAGCGTCAGCGTGCTGGTCGGCGACGCCAACGGGGCCTACCCCTCGGGGAACTCGCTGCTCGTGCGCGGGGCCGGCGAGACGATCATCGTCGACCCGTCGGTGACCGTCGTCGCGAGGGGCGGCGCGCCGGTCGCCGTCGACGCGGTCGTCAACAGCCACAGCCACGAGGACCACATGCCGGGCAACGGCTTGTACGCGACCGCCCGCGTTCATGTGCACGAGGCGGATCTGCCGGGCGTCCACAGCCTCGACGGGCTGATGGCGGTGTACGGCCTCGACGGCGCGGCCCGCGCCGACTTCGAGCAGGTCGTCCTCGACGAGTTCCACTACGCGCCGCGCCCCGACGCCGAGGGGTTCCACGATGGGCACGTCTTCGATCTCGGCGGCGGGGTCACGGTCGAGGCGGTCCACCTGCCGGGCCACACCCGCGGGCACAGCGGCTTCCGCATGGATCAGGTGTTCTTCCTCTCCGACATCGACCTGAGCGGGTTCGGCCCGTACTACGGCGACGTGTGGAGCGACCTGGAGGACTTCGAGGCGAGCCTCGCCAAGGTCCGGGGCGAGGAGGCCGACTTCTACGTGACGTTCCACCACAAGGGCGTGATCGAGAGCCGGGCGACGTTCGTCGAGATGGTCGACGCTTTCACCGCCGTGATCGGGCGCCGTCACGAGGCGATGCTCGACTTCCTCGCCGAGCCGCACACGATCGCCGAGATGGCCGAGCACCGGTTCATCTACCGGCCGCACGTCGAGATGCCGTTCCTGAACTCGGTCGAGCGCAACAGCGCCCGGATGCACGTCGAACGGATGCTCCGCCGCGGCGAGGCCGTCGAGGTCGACCCGGGCCGCTATCGGCGAACCTGACGAGTCCCCCCGAAATCGCGCGGCGGCACGTCGCCGAGCGCAACAACCCGCGAGAATTTTCGGAGCGGGCCGGGGCGGGGTGGCACGATGACCTCATGCCTGCGGTCGACGCGCCCGAGTTCACCACGCTGCATGTCGCCGTCGGCGGCCGGATCGGGCGGATGACGCTCGACCAGCCCGCCAAGCTGAACCCGCTCGGCACTGCGGCGCTGCGGGAGATCGCCGAGGCGGCGGCGTGGTTCGACACGACCGGCGCCTCGATCGTGATCGTCACCGGCGCCGGCCGGGCGTTCACCGCCGGCTTCGACCTCCGCGAGTTCGCCGGGACCACCTCGGACCAGGCGACCGACGGCCGCACCCAGGCCGATCTGGGGCGGCTGATGGCCGAGGCGATGGACCAGATGTCGGCGCTGACGATCGCCGCGATCAAGGGTCCGTGCGTCGGCGGCGGGGTGGTGCTCGCCGCGACGTGCGACATCAGGATCGCCGCCGACGACACCGTGTTCTCGATTCCCGAGGTCGACCTCGGCATCCCGCTGGCGTGGGGCGGGATCCCGCGGCTCGTACGGGAGATCGGCCCGGCGATGACGCGCGAACTCGTGCTCACGTGCCGGCCGTTCGACGCCGACGAGGCGCGCTCGCTCGGTTTCGTCAACCGCGTCGTGGCACGGGCCGACCTCGAGCAGGTGGTCGACGAGCTCGCCGAGCAGCTCGCGGCCAAGGCGCCGTCGGTGGTCCGGGCGACCAAGCGGCAGGTTGCCGAGGCGGCGGAGAACGTCGCGTCGACCGCCGGCTCGTGGGCCGACGCCGACCTCCTCGGCGCGGCGATGGCCGACCCGGAAGCCCGCCAAGCCGCCCGCGACTACCTCGCCCGCCGCGCCGCTCGGTGAGAGGTGAGACCACCTGTCCACCCCAGATCTCACCGGAACGGCAGCGCCGCGCCGCTCGGTGAGAGGTGAGACCACCTGTCCACCCCAGATCTCACCGGAACGAACGGTCAGCCGAGGAGGTCGGTGACGACGTCGTGCCAGAGGCGGGTCGTGAGGGCGAGCGACTCGACGTCGATCCGCTCGTCGTGCCCGTGGAACCGGGCGCCGAACTTTCCGGCGTCGAGCGCGGGGCTGAACAACCCGGCGCCGTAGGCCGTGGCGCCCATGTCGCGGTACACGCGGGCGTCGGTGAACCCGACGATGAACTGCGGCGTCAGCCGCGCGGTCGGGAACGGATTGGCCACCGCTCGCTGGAGCGCGTCCCACAGCGGCGTGTCCACGCGGCTGATCGACGCCGGGTCGTTCATGAGGATCTCGACCTCGACGTGATCGGCGAGGTCGCCGAGCGCGGCGCGCAGGTGGGCGGCGACCTCGTCGGGGCCCTCGCCGGGCAGCGTCCTGACGTCGACCTCGATAGCCACGTGATCGGGGATCACGTTGGCCTTCATCACTCCCCCGTCGATGAGGTTCGGCGAGAACGTCGTGTGCGTGCACGAGTACAGATGGGCGGCGACGGGCTGACTGGGCAGCGCGTCGAGGGCGCCGTCGATCCGGTCCGGGTCGAGCAGGAGCGCGGCCAGCTCGTCGGGCAGGCCGAGCGTCTCGACCCGGGTCGGCCAGAGCTCGTGGAACCGCGGCGCCGGGCGGTAGTCGGCGAGCCGCTGCACGACGCCGGCCGCCTTCACGAGCGCGTTGTCGCCGCGGAACGGCATCGACCCGTGGCCCGGCGTGCCGCGCACGGTCAGCCGCCGCCACGCGACGCCCTTCTCCGCCACGTTGACACCGACGTACGGCGCATCCTCCGGCCCACTGTGCAGCCCGCCGTTCTCGGTCAGCACGTAATCGGCGCGGATCACGTCCGGCTCGTGGTCGGCCATCCACCGCGCGCCGTGCGCGCTCCCGGCCTCCTCGTCGGCGACGCCGAAGAAGACCAGGTCGCCGCGCGGACGGAACCCGGTGCCGGCCAGGTGCCGGAACACCACCGCCATCGACGCGGTGAGGTTCAGCATGTCGACCGCGCCCCGCCCCCACACCTCGCCGTCGATCAGCTCGCCGCCGAACGGGTCGTTGGCCCAACCGTCGGGGTGGACCGGCACGACGTCGGTGTGCCCCATCAGGCACAGACTCGGCGCCGTCCGGTCGGCGCCCTCGATCCGCCCGACGATCGACACGCGGCCGGGCGTCGGCTCGAAGCGCTCGACGTCGACGCCGGCGCCCTCGATCAGGGTCTGCAGCAGGTCGGCGTTGCGCACCTCCTCCCCCGACTCCGGGTTGCCGTCGTTGACGCATCGGTTGCGGATCATCGTCTGCAACAACTCGACCGTCTGTCCGGTCAGCCCGTCGAGCTCGCGTCGTTCCACCCGGCCATCGTCGCGCGTCACCGTCGGTGTCCGACGCCAACGGTCACGCGCCGAGGGCGGACAGCGCGGCGGCGACGCGCTTCGAGCTGACCGGGCCCCTGGCGCCGACCGCCTGGGCGAAGACCGAGACACGGAGCTCTTCGAGCTGCCAGCGAACCGCCGCCAGCTCCGGTGTGGCGTGCCCGGCGGGCAGCGCGTCGACGTGCGCGGCGTACCGATCCTCGAGGGGACAGACCTCGCCCATCCCGCGCCGGTCGCGTTCGACGCCGCCGGCGAGGTGATCGAGCCGATGCGCGAGGCCGGCGACGTACCGGGCGACGTCGTCGAGGCGGTCGACGCCGGCGGCGAGGACGAACCCCGGGCGCACCAGACGCCCGAGGTGGGCGTTCGCGTCGCGGACCGAGGGCTGCATCGCGTCGGCGTGCAGGCGGGCGAGCTGGGCCTGCACGTCGGCGGCGCGCCTCGCGACGCGCACGGCCGCGCCCAACGCGTGGGCGGCGAGCGCGGGCGCGTCGCGCCGCACTCGGGTGGCCAGCGCGGCGTACTCGGCGGCGGTGAACGGAAGGGCGCCGTGCTCGGCCATCACGCGGTCGACGGCCGCCGCGATGCAGTCCGCGGCCAGCGCGGGCAGGCCGATCTCGCCCTTCGCCAACGCCAGCCGGTCGGCTGTGGCGACCTGGCGCTCGATCGACGCCGCCGTCGGCGCGGCGTTGAGCAGCAGCAGTCGCCGCACGCCGCCGTGCATCGCCCGCCGTTGGACGTCGGGGTTGGAGACGACGCGCAACGACACGCTGTCGCCCACGTCGAGCAGCGCCGGGTAGGCCCGCACCCCGACCGCTCCGTCGAGGCCGCCGTCGGTCGACTCGACGACCGGCGGCAGATCCCCGACGTCCCACTCGGTGATGCCCCGCCGCTCCTCGATCGGGGTGGCGGCGGCGATCGACGCGCGGGCGGCCCCGGCGAGCCGCGTCTTGATCTCGGTCAGGTCGGCGCCGACGTCGTGCACCTCGCCGTCGTCGGACGACACGACGAAGTGCACCCGCAGGTCGTCGGGCAGCGCGTCGACGTCGAAGTCGGCGGGACGCACCGCGACGCCGGCGACCGCGCTCACCGTCGCCGCCAGCGCCTCGACCAGCCGGCCGCGCGGCGGTCCCAACCGGTCGAGCACGGCCGCGGTCGTCTCGGCCAGCGGGATCAGCTCGCGCCGGATCACCTTCGGCAGCGTCCGCAGCAGCGCCTCGACCAGCTCGTCCCGGTAGCCCGGGATCTGCCAGTCGAATCCGTCGTCGGCGACCTGGTTGAGCCCGGCCAGCGGGATGTGCACCGTCACGCCGTCGAGCGGCTGGCCCGGCGCGAAGCGATAGGTGAGCGGGAGCTCGAGATCCCCGTGGCGCCAGACGTCGGGATAGTCGACGACGCGGATCCCGTGCTCGCCGACGACCGACTCGGTCAGGTCGAGCAACCCCGGGTTGTCGCGCCGCTCCCGCTTCCACCACCGATCGAAGTGGCCGAGCGACACGACGGCGTCGCCGACCCGGTCGTCGTAGAACGCGAACAGCGTCTCGTCATCGACGAGCTCGGCCCGCCGCACCCTGGCCGACAGCGAGTCCAGCCGATCGAGCAACGCCGCGTTGCGGGCGACGAAGTCGTGGCGACGCCGCCAGTGGTCGGGCACGTCGCCCTCGACGAGCGCCTTGCTGATGAACCACGCCCGGGCGCCCGCCTGGTCGACCCGGTCGTAGCCGAGCCGGCGGTCGGTCACGATCGGCAACCCGTACAGCGTGACCGACTCCGACACGACCGCCCGGCCGGCCTCGGCATCCCACCGCGGCTCGCTGTGCGCGCGCCGCACGAGGTGGGCGCCGACGGTCTCGGCCCACTCCGGCTCGATCGCCGCGACGCGGCGGGCGTAGATGCGGTTCGTCTCGACCAGCTCGGCCGCCATCACCCACTCCGGGGGGTGGCGGGTCAGCACCGAGCCCGGGGCGATGACGAACTCGGCCTGCCGGGCGCCGCGGAAGTCCCGATCGTCGCGACTGCGCATCCCGACGTGCGACAGCAGGCCGGCGAGCACCGACCGGTGCACGAGATCGGGGTGGCTCTGCTCGGTCGACGGCCGGATCCTCAGCTCCCCGGCCACCCTCCGGAGCTGGCTATAGAGGTCCATCCACTCGCGCACCCGCAGGTAGTTGAGGAACTCGCGGCGACACATCCGCCGGAACTGGTTCCCGGTGCGCTCCCGTTGCTGCTCGCGCAGGTAGTCCCACAGGGCGACGATGGAGAGCAGGTCCGAGCCCTCGACCTTGAACCGGTTGTGCAGCCCGTTGGCCTGGTCGCGGTGCTCCTCGGGTCGCTCGCGCACGTCCTGGATCGACAGCGCCGACGCGATCACCAGCACCTCGCGCACGCATCCGTGGCGCTCGGCCTCGAGCACCATCCGCCCGAGCCGGGGGTCGGTCGGGAGGCGGGCCAGCCGGCGGCCGATCGCCGTCAGCCGGCGCTCGCCCGATGCGTCCTGACCCGCGGGCGCCGGCTCGATCGCGTTCAGCTCGTCGAGCAGGAGATAGCCGTCGCGGATCGCCGCCGACTCCGGCGGCTCGACGAACGGGAACCGCGCGACGTCGCCGAGGCCGATCGCCGTCATCTGGAGGATGACCGACGCAAGGTTGGTGCGCAGGATCTCGGGCTCGGTGAACTCGGGGCGCTGCTCGAGGTCGTCCTCCGCGTACAAGCGGATGCAGACACCCGGCGCGACCCGCCCGCACCGCCCCGCGCGCTGGTTTGCCGACGCCTGCGACACCGGCTCGATCGGCAACCGCTGGACCTTCAGCCGCCGCGAGTAGCGCGAGATGCGCGCCGTCCCGGCGTCGACCACATACCGCACGCCCGGCACGGTGAGCGACGTCTCGGCGACGTTGGTCGACAGCACGATGCGCCGACCGGGGTGGGATTGGAAGATCCGGTGCTGTTCGGGCGACGACAACCGGGCGTAGAGCGGGAGCACCTCGACGTCGCGCAGGTTCAGGCGGCGGATGGCGTCCGCGGTGTCGTGGATCTCGCGCTCGCCCGAGAGGAACACGAGCACGTCGCCGGGGGCCTCACGGCCCAACTCGGCGACGGCGTCGATGATCGCCTGCACCTGGTCGCGCTCGTCCCGCCGCCCCTCGTGCTCGTCGGGGTTGGCGGCCCCGAACGGCCGGTACCGCGTCTCGACCGGATACGTGCGGCCCGAGACCTCGATCACCGGCGCCGGCGCCGCCGCGCCGGTCGGGTCGTCGGCCGGGGGCAGGGCGAAGTGCTCGGCGAACCGCTCGGTGTCGATCGTCGCCGACGTGACGACGACCTTCAGGTCCGGCCGCTTCGGGAGCAGCTGGCGGAGGTAGCCGAGGATGAAGTCGATGTTCAGGCTGCGCTCGTGGGCCTCGTCGATGATCAGCGTGTCGTAGCGCCGCAGCTCGCGGTCGCGCTGGATCTCGGCGAGCAGGATGCCGTCGGTCATCACCTTGACCAGCGTCGACGCGCCGACGGTGTCGGTGAAGCGGACCGCGTACCCGACGTCGGCGCCGAGCGGCGATCCGAGCTCGTCGGCGACGCGCTCGGCGATCGTGCGGGCGGCGACCCGGCGGGGTTGGGTGTGCCCGATCAGGCCGGCGACGCCGCGCCCGGCCTCCAAGCAAAGCTTGGGGAGCTGTGTGCTCTTGCCCGAGCCCGTCTCGCCGGCCACGATCACGACCTGGTGGGCGGTGATCGCGGCGAGCAACTCGTCGTGCCACTCGGTGATCGGCAGGTCGTCGGGGTAGCGCAGCCGGCCGTGTTCCAGGATCGCCCCGGCCGCCGCGGCGCGCGCCGCCGGGTCGGCCCGCCCGGAGGGCGACGTGGTGCGGGTTCGCCGTGCCATGGTGATCGGCCGTCCAGCATGGCAGCCGATCCGCGCCGGACAACGCCCAGCCGATGCGCGTCGTTCGACACGCGGACCGCGTTCGGGCTGGCCTAGTGCCGTGACCGTGAACGTTCGGGGTGTCGACGTCGAGTCGAGTTCGTCGGTCGCAAGGCGCGGCGACGACTGCGCAGCCTTGCCCTGCGGTGAGGAGCGGCAACGCAGCGAGCGGCGAACTCGGCCGGCGGAACACC
>JBFGCT010000008.1:0-43098 GCA_041581055.1 Ilumatobacteraceae bacterium
CGCATCGACCGGATCTCCTCGGCGGTCGCCGTCCCGTCGGCCTCAGCGGCCAGGACGTACGCCTTCGGGTCCTCGAGGAACCCGCGCGCCTCGGTGCGCAGGCGGTCGTCATCGGCGACCACATAGGTCTCGCCGGTGCGCCCGAGCCCGGTCCACGTTTCGTCGTCGGTCGTGATCGCGGTCAGCTGACCGGGGCCGATCCGCACGGCGACGAACCCGTGGAGGACATCGTCGACGATCACCGGGCTGGCGATGAAGGCGCTGGGTTCGTCACCGGCGGGCGGATAGTGCGTGAAGTCGGCGATGACGGCGGCGCCGCGTTCCGGGGCGCTCGGCAGCGAGTTGATCAACGAGGCGAGCGCGGTCCCGCTCTGCGGGCCGGTCCGGAGGCTGGTGCCGACGTCGATGTCCTTCGCGGTGGAGTAGACGATCGTGTGCTCGCTCGGTTCGATCAGGTAGTAGTCCTCGACGCCGGTGTGGCCGGCGAACTCGCTCAACCTGGGGTGGAGCTCGCGGTGGAGCTCCGACCAGGAGCTTCCGTCGCCGGCGTCGTCGATCAGGGCCCGCTCGTCGGCGGTATACGGCACCACGTACTCGGTCTGCAGGTTCACCGCCGCATCGGCGCGCGGCAGGAGTGCCTCTGGGCTGACCGGCTTGCCGCGCGCGGCCGAGAGTTGCGGCGCGACCGTGTCGCGGTAGAACTCGACCAGCGCGGCCTCCTCCGCCGCCGAGGGCGCCGGTGTTGCCAGCGCCCGGTAGGCGACGCCGAGTTCGTCGATCGCGGCGGCGGTGCTCGGGCTGATCGCCTGGCTGATCGTCGCTCGTTCGAGGCTGTCCACGTAGCGCTCGACCTCGTCGGCGCGCACTGCGGCGAGCGCGGTGAGCCGGTCGCGCAGGGACTGTTCGGCGAGCTCGCTCCCACGCTGCAGCCCGACGACGGAGGTGATCACCAGGCAACCGAGCGCGACGACGACGGCGACGAGCGAGAGGCGCGTCGCCGCCGACATGTTGCGCGCCAGACCACTCGGCAGGGCCCGCAGCCGCGCCAGCATGTGGCGCGCCGGGCGCCTGGCCGCGGGGTCCGAGTTTGCCGTCACCGTTGTCGCCGATCGACGCAGCGGAATCCGATGTGGCTCATGCCCGTGTCGATCATCTGTGGCCGGCGCGCGGCGGGGCGGTACCGCTGGCAGTACTCGTCGGCGCAGAGGAACGAACCGCCCTTGACGACGCGGCGGGGGATGGGGAACTGCGGCTGCCGCGGGTCGTAGCTCGCCTCGATCGACGGTCCACGCGGGTTGCTCGGCACGCAGCACGGCGTGGCGGCGTCGGACGGCCGCGTCTCGGAGTACCAGTCGGCGGTCCACTCCCAGACGTTGCCGGCCATGTCCCACAACCCGTAGTCGTTGGCCGGGTACGACGCGACCGGCGCAGTGCGTTCGTGGCCGTCCGACGGCCTGTTGTCCCACGGGAAGTCGCCCTCCCAGTACTTGGCGAGCCGGCGGCCGCCCGGGCGGGCCTCGTCGCCCCACACGAACGGGCGGTCGTCCACCCCGCCGCGTGCGGCCCGCTCCCACTCGGCCTCGGTCGGCAGCTCACGACCCGTCCACGCGGCGTAGGCCTCGGCGTCCTCGGCGGCGACGTGGACGACGGGGTGCGTCGGCCGGTCTGCCACGCTCGAGCCCGGACCTTCGGGTCGCGACCAGCACGCCCCCGGGGTCCACGCCCACCACTGGCTGATGTGGTGGAGATCGACCGGACCGGCGGTCGGGTAGAACACCATCGAGCCGGCGACGAGATTCTCGGCCGGCGCTCCGGGATAGTCGGCCGGGTCGAGCGGCCGTTCGGCGAGCGTCCGGTATCCGGTCGCCTCGACGAAGCGCGAGAAGTCCCGGTTCGTGACCGGATGCGCCTCCATCCAGAAGCCATCGACCGCGACCCGGTGGGTCGGCGCCTCCTCCGGGTAGAACGCCTCCGAGCCCATCCGGAACGTCCCCCCGGGGATCCAGGTCAGCGGCGCGCCGTCGCCGGTGGGCGTGGCTCGCGGGCCACCACCGTCGGTCGCGGGCGCCGGCCGGCCCCTCGATGCGCTGCTCACCACACGATTGTCCCCGTCCGGGCCGGCGCGGGCACCACCTGGAAAGGGTGATCACCCGGGTGAGCCGATCCTGCGGGTGATGATCTCCGGACCGTCCGGATCGAAGATCGTGAGGTGGCCAATCACCGGATTGGCATCGACACGAACGATCGATGGCGACCATCGATGCGATCACAGGAGGGTCAATGTCAGACGGCAAGAAAGTTGTTCGAAAGTGGCTGGAGGAGGGCCTCGGCCGTGGCAGCCTGACCGCGTTGGCCGAATCGATGGCGCCCGACGTGGTCTTTCACGGCGGACCGATCGGATCGGCTCAGGGTTCCGACGAGCTGATGGCCGTCGTCGGCGAGTACCGCACCGGGTTCCCCGATCTGGCGGTGACCGTGCACGATCAGATCGCCGACGGCGATCGTGTCGCGACCCGGTTCGAGGTCTCCGGAAGCAACAGCGGCGAGCTTGCCGGGTTCCCCCCGACGGGAAATCGCGTTGTGATCGAGGTCATCAACATCGCCCGGCTGGAGAACGATCGGATCGTCGAGATCTGGTCGGAGACCGACACGTTCGACCTGCTCGAACAACTGCTCGCCGTCTGACGCCGGTCCGAGCACACCACACACCACATCGAAGGAATCGAGGAACAATGCCACTACGTCGAGTACGTCCGATGCGACGAGCCATGGTCGGGGGCGCCGTCGCCACCGCCGCCTACCGCGGAGGAAAGCGCAGCGCCGCCGCCCAGCAGCAAGCCGCCCCTCCTCCGGCGCCGGCGGAGCCGCAGTACGCGCCCGCCCCACCGGCGCCGGCACCGCCACCGGCGCCGGCTGCCCAGACCGACCGGCTCGACGAGTTGAAGAAGCTCGCCGAGCTCAAGGAGATGGGCGTCCTCACCGATGAGGAGTTCGCCACCGAGAAGGCCCGCATCCTCGCCTCCTGACGTGGCCGGTTGTCAGGCTCCAGCGGTTGACGCGCCAGGCCGGCTCCAGGATTTGTGTGACCGAATATCGCGGAAGTCGACGTCATCGGTCACACAAACTCAGAGGCGCGGCCGGCTCCCCGATTTGTGTGACCGAAGATCGCGGAAGTCGACGTGTTCGGTCACACAAACTCAGAAGCGCTCTGGCCTCAGGGGATCAGGCGGTGACGGTGTCGAGGATCGCCCGCTTCACGGCGCGGGGGTGCTCGATCATCATCATGTGGCCGGTGTCGGGGAGCTCGACGACGTGCGGCGAGCCCAGCGCGGCAGCGAGTGCCCGCCCGCTCTTCGGCGGTGTCATCTTGTCGCCGAGGCCGATGACCACCGTCGCGGGACACGTGGCGGCCGCAGCCGCCTCCTCGGCGCCCGTGTACGACATGCACGCCCGGAAGTCGGCGGCGAGCACGCCCGGCGCGCCGTTCTCGACCAGCGCCCTCGCGCCACCGAGCATCCACAGGCCGGGGGTCGGGTTGAGGCCGAGGTGGGCGGGCTTGGCATGGCTCCACGCCGCCATCAGCGCGGCGGCGGCGGCCAGGTCGTGCTCCGCCGCGGCGAGGAGGTCGGGATGGACGGGCATCGCGGTCGCCGTCCCGCACAGCGTGATCGAACTCGTGATGTCCGCGTGGCGGCTGGCCAACTCCAAGGCGACGAACGTGCCCATCGAGTGCCCGACCGCGTGCGCCGCGCCGAAGCCGGCGGCCTCGACGAACCGGGCCACCCAGTCGGTCATGTCCTCGACCGAAGCGAGCGGCTTGCCCTCGCTGCGCCCGTGGGCCGGTAGATCGACGGCGACCGCCCGGAACCCGCGGTGCGCCAGATAGCGGGTCTGCAGTTGCCAGACCGTCGAGTCCATGCCCGCGCCGTGGACCAGCAGCACGACCGGATCGTCGCCGGCCAGCTCGACCCCGCCGGTCGACGCGTGCGCCTCGTACCCGTCGACGGAGACGATCACCGCTGGCTCGCCTTGAGCGCCCGCTCGAGGTCTTCGACGATGTCGTCGGGGTCCTCGAGGCCGACCGACAGACGCACGAGGTCCTCGCTGATGCCGGCCGCCACGAGTTGCTCGGGGGTCATCTGCCCGTGGGTCGTGGAACCGGGGTGGATCACGAGCGTCTTGGCGTCGCCGACGTTGGCGAGGTGCGACGCCAGCTGCACCGCCTCGATGAACTTGCGTCCGGCGTCGCGCCCGCCCTTGACGCCGAAGCTGAGGATCGCGCCCGCCCCCTTCGGGTACAGCCGCTGCGCCAACGCGTGATCGGGATGCGACGGCACGCGCGGGTGCTTGACCCAGCTGACGGCGTCGTTGGCCTGCAACATCGCCAGCACCCGGTCGGTGTTGTCGACGTGGCGGGCCATCCGCAACGGCAGTGTCTCGATGCCCTGGAGCAGGGCGAACGCGTTGTGCGGGCTCATGCACGCCCCGAAGTCGCGCAGGCCCTCGGCGCGCGCCCGCATGCCGAGCGCCGACGGGCCGAACTCCTCGGTGAACACGATGCCGTGGTAGCCGGCGTACGGCTCGCTCAGCGTCGGGAACTTGTCGGTCGCCGCCCAGTCGAACCGCCCACCGTCGACGATCGCGCCGCCGAGCGCCGTGCCGTGGCCGCCGAGGAACTTGGTGATCGAGTGCAGCACGATGTCGGCGCCGTGCTCGATCGGGCGGAAGAGGTACGGCGTCGAGAACGTCGAGTCGACCATCAGCGGGAGGTCGTTGGCGTGCGCGACGTCGGCCACCGCCTCGACGTCCATCACCTCGATGCCGGGGTTGCCGAGCGTCTCGCCGTAGAACAGCTTCGTGTTCGGCTGGATCGCCGCCTCGAAGGCGCTCGGGTCGCGGGGGTCGACGAATGTCGTGGTGATCCCGAACCGCGGGAACGTCAGGTTCATCGCGTTGTACGAGCCGCCGTACAGGTTCTTCGACGCCACGATGTGGTCGCCGGCGCTCATCAGCGTCGCGACGGCGAGGTGCAGCGCGGCGGTGCCGCTCGCCGTGCAGACGGCGCCGACACCGCCCTCGAGCGCGGCGATCCGCTCCTCCAACACGGCGACGGTCGGGTTGGAGATCCGGCTGTAGATGTGGCCCGGCGCCTCGAGGTTGAAGAGCGCGGCTGCCTCGTCGGTGTCGGGAAACGAGTACGACGTCGTGAAGTGGATCGGCACCGCCCTGGCGCCGGTCGTCGGATCGGGGCGCTGCCCGGCGTGCAGGCTGAGCGTGTCGAATCGGAGGAAGTCAGGATCGACCATGCCGCGACCCTACCGAGCGTGGCCGGCCGCTCGCCGCAGCGTGCGCGCGGCTCGGCCGCTGAGGCCCCGGACTCGGCCGGCGCGGCCGGCGTCAGTGCGAGTTGCCGAGCGCGGCGCGCAACGCGTCCATGTCGGCGGCGCCGAGCACGAGCCGGTTGTTCGTCGCCACGAAGACGAGGTCGAGGTCGACCTTCGCCTTGCCGACCGTCGCCGCGAGATCGGCGAGCACACCAGGCCGGTCGACGACGTCGACGACGGCCACCTCGCGCTCACGCGTCACGGTGAGCGCGGCGGTCGACAGCGAGTGCTTGGCGGCCTCGGCGTGCGGTACGAGCACGTGCAGCTCGGCCCGCTCGCCGCCGCCGAGGAACGTCGCAGCCGAGATGTTGACCCCGGCGTCGCTGATGGCGCTGGCCACCTTGGCGAGTGCGCCCGGCTCGTTGTCGACCTCGATGACCAGATCCATCATTCGTGTGACCCCAATCGTTGACGAGTGTTGACCCATCTTCTCTGTTGGCGGCAGCCCACAGCAAACGGCGGGCCCGACGCGTTCGCGTCCCGATGGGCGCTCAGCCGCCGATCACCTCGAACGTCGTCGCCAGTTCGACCCCGAGCCGCGGGCCGGCCTCCGCGGCGTTGGCTCGCAGGAACGCGCCGGCATCGGCCATGTCGCCACCGAGGTTGGAGAGGTACACCTCGTGACAGCGCAGCGATGCGATGCCGGCGTCGATCGTCTCGGTGATGTCGACCGCGTGGGTCGCCTCCGGTGACCCGGAGAACGCAACGAACCGGCAACCTTCCCATGGCTCGTCGAGCGGGTCGCGGAACAACCACGGGTTGCCGGCGTCGCGGACGGCGTCGAGCAGCGCGCGCCCGACCGCTCGATGGTCGGCGTGGTTCCAGCTCGGCCCGCCGAACGAGTCGCGGTGGTTGATGGTCAACACGACGTCGGGCCGGTGCCGCCGGATCACGTGGGCCAGCGTGCGCCGCAGGTCGAGCGTTTCGACGACGAGGCCGTCGGGTCGGCCGAGGAACTCGACGTCGGTGACCCCGACGGCGGCGCAACTCGCCACCTGCTCCTGCCGCCGTATCGGGCCGGCCTCGTGCGGCGGCACCGTCGCGATCCCCGCCTCGCCGTCGGTGACGAGCACGTAGCCCACCGTCTTGCCCTGGGCCGTCCAGCGGGCCACGGCGCTCGCCGCGCCGTACTCCATGTCGTCGGGGTGGGCGACTACGGCGAGCGCCCGCGTCCAGTCCTCGGGCAGCGGTTCGAGTCGATCGGTCATGGGGCCCACGATGCCACGGGAGGCGGCGCGGGCTCGAATGCTCCTGCTTCTCGCGGGCGGCCCGTCGGGCGGTGCTCAGGAAAACCGACGCGCTACAGCTCGCCTCGCGCCTGGCCCGCCGCCCGAATCAGTTCGCCGCGCAGCACCTTGCCGGCCGTGTTGCGCGGCAACTCGTCGATGAAGCGCACGTCGCGCGGCACCTTGTGGCGGGCGAGCCGGGTACCGACGTAGGCCCGGATCGCCTCGTCGTCGAGCGCCGACCCGGGCCGCGTCACGACGAGCGCCGCGAGCCGCTGACCGAACTCGTCGTCGGGCACGCCGACCACCGCCGCGTCGTCGATGTCGTCGTGGGCGAGCAACACCTCCTCGATCTCGAGGGGGAACACGTTCTCGCCGCCGCTGACGATCATGTCGTCGGCCCGCCCGGTGACGAACAGCCGGCCGTCGTCGTCGAAGTACCCGACGTCGCCGGACGACATCAGCCCGCGCACCATGTCCTTCGTGCCGCCGCCGGTGTACTCGGTGAACTGGGCGGCGTTGCCGACGACGATCAGCCCCTCCTCGCCGGCCGGTAGCGGGGCGCCGCGTTCGTCGACGATCTCGACGGTGCTCCCGGCGACGACCCGGCCCGCCGTGCCCGGCGCGGCCCGCAGGTCGTCGGGCGTCGCCAGCGTCGCCTGCCCGACCTCGGTCGAGCCGTACATGTTGTAGAGGTTGTCGCCGAAGCGGTCCATCCAGGCGAGCGCCACCGACGCCGGGAGCGCCGAGCCGCTCGCCGCGACGATGCGCAGCGAGGACAGGTCGCGCTCATCCGCGCCGTCGGAGGACAGCAGCCGCTGGATCATCACGGGGACGACGGCCAGCACGGTGGCTCGCTCCGCTTCGACGGCGTCGAGCGTCGCGGCGGGCGTGAACCGGCGCACGAGGACCGCGGTCGACCCCGTCGAGGCGGCGATCGTCAGCTGGGCCAACCCCCAGGCGTGGAACAGCGGCGTCGGCAGGACCGACACGTCCCCCGAGCGATACGGGATGCGCTGGAGCAGGCCGAGCGCCGACGCCAGCCCGGTCGGGCGGCCGCTGCGCCGAGCGCCCTTCGGGGTGCCGGTCGTCCCCGACGTCAGCAGCACCGGCGCGGTCGGGCGGCTGGGCAGGAGCGGCCGGTTCGGGCCGAGGGCGCGGATCTCCTCGATCGAGCGGTGCGAACCGGCGTCACCGTCGGCGACGACGACGTGTCCCTGGAACCCCGATGCCTCGACGACGGCGAGCAACTCGGCGTCGCAGACGACTCCGAGCACGCCCTCGCGGGCGAGCACCTCGCCGAGTTGGGGCGCGGCGAAGCCGGTGTTCAGGTACACGCACGGCAGCCCGGCCTTGGCCGCGGCGATCGACGCCTCGACGAACCCGCGGTGGTTGAAGCACAGCACGCCGAGGTGGTCGCCGGCGCCGAGCCCGAGCGATCGGAGCCCCCGCGCCAGCGCCGAGGTCCCGCGGTCGAGCTCGGCGTAGGTCGCCGCGCCGCGCTCGTCGACGACCGCCGCCCGTCGCGCGTGGCGCACCGCCGCCGCCGTGTACACGCCGGCCAGCGTCGGCCCCCAGCGCGTGAGCGCCATGGTGGTCGCCGCGACCTGCGCCGGATCGAGCCACCCGAGTCGCCGGGCGAGCTGGAGATTGTCGTTGAGGGCCACGGCCTCAGTCTTCCCGGTTCGCGCCGTTCGGGCGACGCCGGACGAACCGCGCCCCGGGCGACGTTCCGATCGAGGTCGACGGCGTCGAGCTTCCGACCGGTAGCCGTTCCATAACCATCGGATATACCGCAATCCGATAGTTTCGACTGGGATATGGAACTCAAGGTCCGTCAGCTCGAGGTGTTCAAGGCGGTGATGGAGACGGGTTCGGTGACCGCCGCGGCCGCTCGCCTGCACTGCACCCAGCCCGCCGTCAGCGTCGCCCTGGGCAAGTTCGAGGCGGCGACGGGCCTGGCGTTGTTCGATCGCTCGCGGGGCCGGTTCGCCCCGACGCCGGAGGCCGAGGTGCTGTACGACGAGGTGGATCGGGCGCTCACCGGGCTGGGCCGGATCACGAGCAAGGTCCGCGAGCTCGGCGAAGGGCGGGTCGGCCACCTCAGCATCGCCTCCGACGGGGAGTCCAACTTCCTTCCGGCGGTCGTCTCCCGGTTCCAGCGCGAGCACAGCGACGTCTCGATCGACCTCTACCAGCGCACCTCCAAGGACATCGTCTCGTGGGTCGGCAGCCAGCAGCTGGACGTCGGCGTCGTCGAGATGCCGGTGCACTGGCCGGGAGTGGCGTACGAGCCGTTCACGCAGACCTGCGTGTGCATCGTTCCGGCCGACCACCGCCTGGCGGAGCTGTCGGTGATCATGCCGGCCGACCTGGACGGCGAGGAGGTGATCGGCGTCGCCGCGCAGCACCCGATCGACATCGCGCTCGCCGACGCCTTCGCCGCCGCCGGCCGCCGGCTGACCACGCGGTTGACCGGCGCCTACTTCGCCACATGCCGTGAGCTGGTCAGATGTGGCGCCGGCGTCGGCGTCGTCGACGCGAGCAACGGCGACGAGGCGCTCGGCGCGGGGGTCGTCGCCCGGCCGTTCGAGCCGGCGATCCAGTACGAGATGGCGATCGTGACACCGGCCCGGCCCGGCCCGTCGCCGCTGGCCCGGCTGTTCGTCGACGACCTCCGGCGGGCCCTCGAGCCCTACCGCGCCGACTGATCGCGCCGTCCATAGACAACGCTGATGATCCAGTAAGAAGTTTCACTGGTGTTGATGACGTGAGCTGTCTAGTGTCGCCGCGAACCGCGCTCAAACGAGGCGCGTGCGACCGCGGCCGAACCGCGCAAGGAGCCAACGATGCCTCCGGCACAACTCTGGGTCAACACCCGGATCCGGGTCACCCCGTACACCGAACGAGTCGAAGCCCTGGGTGTCCAGGCCTACTCGGTCTACAACCACATGCTGCTGCCGCTCGCGTTCCGATCGGTGGTCGACGACTACCACCACCTCAAGCGGCACGTCCAGCTCTGGGACGTCTCGTGCCAGCGCCAGGTCGAGGTCGCCGGGCCGGATGCCGCACGGCTCGTGCAGCTGATGACGCCGCGCGACATCTCCGCCGCGACGCCGGGCCGCTGCCTCTACACCCCGTTGGTCGACGCGGCCGGCGGCGTGGTCAACGACCCGGTGGTGCTCAAGCTCGCTGACGACCGGTTCTGGATCTCGCTCGGCGACTCCGACGTCGCGCTGTGGGCCGACGGACTGGCGACCGGCCTCGGGCTCGACGTCACGGTGTTCGAGCCCGACGTGTTCCCGCTCGCCGTCCAGGGCCCGAAGGCCGAGGAGCTGGTGGCCCGGGTGTTCGGCGAGCAGGCG
The DNA here is from genome assembly GCA_041581055.1 of Ilumatobacteraceae bacterium. Classification (GTDB taxonomy): domain Bacteria; phylum Actinomycetota; class Acidimicrobiia; order Acidimicrobiales; family Ilumatobacteraceae; genus JBFGCT01. The sequence continues at coordinate 9,976 of JBFGCT010000008.1, forward strand.
CGGGCGATCAAGTTCTTCCGGTTCGCGCCGCTCGAGTTCCGCGGCCGCCCGTTGAACGTGGCGCGCACCGGCTGGAGCAAGCAGGGCGGCTTCGAGATCTACCTCGACGACCCGGCGCTCGGTGAGCCGCTGTGGGACGCGCTCTGGGACGCCGGCCAGGACCTGCACGTCGGCCCGGGCTCGCCGAACGTGATCGAGCGCATCGAGGGCGGGTTGCTGTCGTACGGCGGCGACATGACCCGGGCCAACAACCCGTACGAGTGCGGCTTCGACCAGTTCTGCAACCTCGACCGGCCGATCGAGTTCCTCGGCCGGCCGGCGCTCGAGCGGTTGGCCGCGACCGGGCCGGCGCGCCGCGTCGTCGGGCTGCGCATCGACGTCGACGAGCTGCCCGCGTGCCGCGCGGCGTGGCCGGTGATCGGCGACGACCGCGAGGTCGGCCGGGTGTCGTCGGCGGCGATGTCGCCCGACTTCGGATGCGGAGTGGCGATCGCGATGGTCGAGCGCAGCCACTGGGCGCCCGGCGAGCACGTCGTCGTCCAGACGCCCGCCGGCCCGCTCGCGGCGAGCGTGTCACCGCTGCCCTTCGAGCAACCGGCCCCCGACCCCGCCCCCGCCCGGGCGCCGCGGCGCGACACCGCGTCGGCCGGCGTCTGACGAACCCGGCCGCGGCCGAGCGTCCCAACCCTCCCGCCGCCGACCGTCGGACCGCCGGTGAGCCGCCGGTACGGTCGGGCCGGTGAACACGTCACGGGAATTCCGCCAACACCGATTCGCGCCCCCGCCCGGGGCGTGTGAGATCTTGCTCGTGCGCCACGGCGAGTCGGCTTCGCACGTGGAGGGCGAGACGTTCCCGCTCGTCGGCGGGCACGGCGACCCGCCGCTCGCCCCGGAGGGCGAACGACAGGCCGAGCTCGTGGCCGAGCGGCTGATCGCCACGGGCGAGCGCATCTCGGCGGTCTACGTGACGACGCTGCGGCGGACGCGGCAGACCGCCGCCCCGCTGGTCGCCAAGCTCGGTGTCGAGCCGACCGTCGAGCCCGAGCTGCGCGAGGTGTTCCTCGGCGACTGGGAGGGCGGTGAGTTCCGGCGGCGGATCGCCGACGGCGACCCGATCGCGATGCGGATGTACGACGAGCAACGGTGGGACGTGATCCCCAACGGTGAGCCAGCCGCCGACTTCGCCGACCGCGTCCGGCGCGGCATCGACCGGATCGCGTCCGCACACCCCGACGAGTTGGTCGTCGCGGTGGTCCACGCCGGGGTGATCGGGCAGGTGATCAACCTGGCGACCGGCTCGACCGGGTTCACGTTCACCAGCGCCGACAACGCGTCGATCACCCATGTCGTCGTCGACGGCGACCGCTGGATCGTGCGGTGCTACAACGACACCTCGCATCTGAGCCCGACGTTCAGCGCCGCCGCCACACCGTTGATCTGAGGCGGGCGCCGCGGTCGCCCGCGGGCCGCGTCAGCGGTCGGGCGTCAGGTCGATGTCGACCATCAACTCGTTCGCCAGGTCCTCGAGCACCGCCCGCAGTTCGTCGAGTGCCAGCCCGCTCGGCGCCCGCAGCACAGCGGTCGCCTCGAAGAGCTGCTCGCCGGCCATCGGCGCGCTCATCGTCTCGGTCTCGAGCTCTTCGATGCTGACGCCGCGCGTGGCGAGCGCGTGGGAGATCTCGTGGACGATGCCGGGCCGGTCATGGCCGATCAGTTGGAGCGCGAGGCACACCCCGTCGTCGGCGGGTTCGTCGTCGGCCGCCCGCTCGACGGTGATCTCCAGGAGGCCCTGTGACTCGAGCGGCGCGAGGTCGGCGATCAGATCGTCGGCGCAGGCGTCGGCGACGTCGATCACGACGATCCCGGCGAACTTGCCGGCCAGGCGGGCCATGTGGCTGCGGTCCCAGTTACCGCCGTGACGGCTGACGACGCCCGACAGCGCGTCGACCAGGCCGGACCGGTCGTCGCCGATCACGGTCAACACGAGTGAGGCCATCTGGGAACCCTACAAGCGTTGAAGATCGCGCCCTCTCGGAGGCGAGACGCGCCGCCCGTCGGAACTACCGTGACGACTCGAACCGGGAGGACCTCCGAATGCAGCAGTTGACCGGTCTCGACACGACGTTCCTCAACATCGAGACCCCAACGACCTACGGCCACGTGAGCGGCCTCGCGATCTTCGATCCGTCGACCTCGCCGATCCCGGCGACGGCTGACGACACGCGGGCGTTGATCACGGAGCGCATCCACCTCCTGCCGCCGTACCGCCGGCGGCTCGTCGAGGTTCCATTCGGACTCGATCACCCGTACTGGATCGAGGATCCGGACTTCGACCTCGAGTACCACGTGCGCCACATCGGGCTGCCGGCACCCGGCGACGACCGCCAGCTGGCGTCCCAGGTCGAGCGGATCATCGCCCGGCCGCTCGACCGCTCCCGGCCCCTCTGGGAGCTCTACCTGATCGAGGGGCTGGAGAACGGCTGCGTCGCGCAGCTCACCAAGATCCACCACAGCGCGATCGACGGGGTGTCCGGGGCCGAGATCCTCGCCAACCTGCTCGACCTCGAGCCGACGCCGCGCGTCGTCGACCCGCCCGACGAGCCGTGGACGCCCGACCGCGTCCCGTCCCAGATGGAGATGCTCCAACGCGGGCTGCGGGCGGTGGCGACGAAGCCGGCCAAGGGAGTGCGGTTGACGATCGACGCGATCAACAACCTGCCGGCGCTGGCGAAGACGATGGGCATCGACCTCCCCGACACCAACCGATTGCGCCCCTTCCGCGGTCGGGAACCCGAGCCGATGCTGTCGGAGGCGTCGACCAGGCCGCCCCGCACGTCGTTCAACGCGCTGATCGGGCCGCACCGCCGGTTCGCCTACGGCTCGATCCCGCTCGCCGACCTGAAGACGGCGAAGAACGCGTTCGGCGTCACGCTCAACGACGTCGTGCTGGCGATGTGCTCGTCGGCGCTACGGCAGTACCTCGTCGCGCGCGACGAGCTCCCCGACGACCCGCTGATCGCGATGGTGCCGGTGTCGGTGCGCACCGAGCAGCAGTCCGGCGAGTTCGGCAACCGGGTCGCCAGCATGACGACGTCGCTGCACACCGACATCGCCGACCCCGTCGAGCGGCTGCGCGGGATCCACGAGTCGATGTCGATCGCCAAGGACACCCATCACGCCCTTCCGGCGACGCTGCTCCAGGACATCGCCGAGTTCCCGCCGCCGGCGGTCGCCGCCCGCGCCGCCCGGCTGGCCGCCCGGGCGTCCGCTCGGCGGCTCGTCGACCTTCCGTACAACGTGGTGATCTCCAACGTCCCGGGCCCGCAGTTCCCGCTGTACGGGATCGGCGCGCAACTCGTCGCCAACTACCCGGTCTCGACGATCACCGACGGGGTGGGGCTCAACATCACCGTCCAGAGCTACAACGGCAACCTCGACGTCGGCCTCGTCGGATGCCGCGACCTCGTGCCCGACATCTGGGACATCCTCGATCACGTGCGCGCCGCGCTCGACGAGTTGAACGCGATCGCGTCGGCGCCGGCGGCGAAGAGCTCGGCGCGGAAGAGGCAGTCGGCGGCCACGACGGCTGCCGCCGGGCGATCGGCGTCATGACGATGACGGAGGCGACGGGCGAAGCGAACGAGCGAGCCCAGGTCGCCGCGCCGTCGGCGCTGTTGACCGCGCTCGAGGTCCGGGCGCTCGTCGAGCGGGGGGCGATGACGGCCGCGCTGCCGTGGCTCAAGCGGCTGCCGCCGGGCGACGGCCACCCCGTGCTCGTGCTGCCCGGCTTCACCGCCGGCGACCAGTCGACGGCGCCACTCCGGCGCCTGTTGCGCGACCTCAACTACCGCTCGTTCGCGTGGCGGCTCGGGCGCAACCTCGGGCCGACGCCCGACATCGTCAGCGGGATCCTCGCTCGATTCCAGAAGATCGTCGGCGAGCACGGCGGCCCGGTGAGCCTCGTCGGATGGAGCCTCGGCGGCATCTACGCCCGCGAGCTGGCCCGCCAATTCCCCTCGTCGGTCCGCCAGGTGATCACGCTCGGCAGCCCGATCCACATGGTCGAGGGCGATCGCAGCGCGACCTCGCGGACATGGGACTCGCTGCGCCACCGGCACGATCCCGAGATGATCGACCGCCGCGCCGTCCGCGAGGCCGACCGTCCGCCGCTCGACGTTCCGGCGACGTCGATCTACACCCGCACCGACGGCGTCGTCCACTGGTCGACGTGCCTGATCCAGCGCGGCCCGCGGGCCGAGAACATCCAGGTCTACGGCAGTCACTGTGGGCTCGGTTACAACACCGCCGCCGTGTTCGCGGTCGCCGACCGCCTCGCCCAGCCGGCCGGGAGCTGGCGCCACTTTCACCCGCCGCTGCTGTTGCGCGGGGCGTTCCCGGCGCCCGCCGACTGGCGCCCTCGCCGCTAGCCCACCGTCACGAACCGACACGAACCGACACGAACCGACACGACCGACACCAACCGTCACGAACCGACACCAATCGTCACGAACCGACACGAACCGACACGACCTCTGGGGGTCTCGATGAAAGAGCTCGTCTATCACCGCCTGCTGTTGCCCGCCGTCGAGCGGTATGCGGACAAGGTCGGCTTCCACGACGGCGCCTACTCCGGCACGTACGCCGACCATGGCGATCGCGTGTTCCGGCTGTGTCGCGCCTTGCGCGACGAGCTCGGGGTGCGGCCCGGCGACCGCTTCGCCGTCATGGCGACCAACAGCCACCAGTTCCTCGAGCTGTACCACGCGGCGTTCCTCGGCGCCGGCGTGATCAATCCGCTCAACCTCCGCCTGGCCGGCCCGGAGCTGGACTACATCGTGCGCGACTCGGGCACCGAGGTCGTCTTCGTCGACGCCTTCTTCGCCCAGCACTTTGCCAACGCCATGGCGGCGTCTGACGGCGAGAGCCCGATCCGCCACGTCGTGTTGATCGGCGACGGCGACGTCCCGCACGACGTCAAGTACGAGGACCTCCTGGCGTCGGCCGAGCCGACGGTGCCGGACGAGCCGGAGGAGGACGACGCCGCGGTCCTGATGTACACCGGCGGCACGACCGGGCTGCCCAAGGGCGTGCTGCTCGAGCACCGGGCAGAGATGCTGAACCTGTATCACATCGGGATGGTGATCCCGCTCGTCGACGACGGCACGTACCTCCACCAGACGCCGATGTTCCACGCCGCGTCGATGGGCGGGATCATGGGCACGCCGGCGACCGGCGGCACGACGGTGTTCATGCCGCTGTTCGACCCGGCGGCGGCGCTGACGCTGATCGAGCGGCACGCCGTGACCCAGACGATGATGGTGCCGACGATGATCGCGATGATGGTCGGGCATCCCGAGTTCTCGCCCGAGCGGCTCGCCTCGCTGAAGATGCTGACGTATGGGGCCTCGCCGATGCCGGCGGCGCTGCTCGACCGCCTGCTGGAGATGTATCCCGACCTCGGCATCACGCAGGGCTACGGCATGACCGAGTCGTCGTCGCTCTTGACCTGGCTCGGCGAGGCGGAGCACCGTGTCGGCGGGCCGCGCCTCCAGTCCGCCGGCCGGCCGGTCGCCGGCGTCGTGCTGTCGATCCGGGACGAGGAGGGCAACGAGGTGCCGCAGGGCGAGACCGGCGAGGTCTGTGCCCGGGCCGGCAACTTCATGCGCGAGTACTGGAACAAGCCGGACGCGACGAAGGAGGTCTTCGAGGGCGGGTGGTACCACACGGGCGACGCGGGCTACGTCGACGACGGTGGCTACCTGTTCCTCGTCGACCGGGTGAAGGACATGATCGTCACAGGCGGCGAGAACGTGTACTCGGCCGAGGTGGAGACGGCGATCTCGCGGCACGACGCGGTCGACCAGGTGGCCGTGATCGGGATCCCGCACGAGACATGGGGTGAGCAGGTCCACGCGATCGTCGTGCTGCGCGCCGGGGCGGCGGCGACCGAGGAGGAGATCCAGGAATTCGCCAAGACCCGGATCGCCGGCTACAAGGTGCCCAAGTCCGTCGAGTTCCGCACCGATCCGCTGCCGTTGTCCGGGGCGATGAAGGTCCTCAAACGCGATCTGCGGGCGCCGTATTGGGAGGGTCACGGCCGAGCTGTGAACTGACGGGCCGCGCGGGTGGATGCCGCGATCGCCGCCCGTCGGTCGCTTACGGTTGCCGACGCATGAACACCGATGTCGACGGGTTGCGGGTGATCGTCACCGCGGGCGCCGCGGGGATCGGCCGGACGATCGCCGACGAGTTCGCCTCGGGCGGCGCCTCCGTCGCCGTGTGCGACGTCGACCAGGACGCGCTCGATCGCCTCCGGACCGACGGGTCCGCCGTGCGCGGTTGGCGGGCCGACGTGGCCGACGAACGCCAGGTGGGGGCGTTCGTCGACGCCGCGCTCGGCGAGCTCGGGGGAGTCGACGTGCTGGTCAACAACGCCGGCATCGCGGGGCCGGGCGGCCGGATCGAGATGCTCGACGTCGACGGGTGGCGACGCACGTTCGACGTGAACATCACCGGGATGTTCCTCACGTCGCGGTTGGTGGTCCCGCACCTCAAGGACCAACACGGCGGATCGATCGTCAACGTCTCGTCGACCGCCGGGCTGCACGGTTTCCCTTACCGCGCCCCGTACGCCGCGTCGAAGTGGGCGGTGATCGGGTTCACCAAGACGCTCGCCATGGAGCTCGGCGAGTTCGGCATCCGGGCGAACGCGATCTGCCCTGGCTCGGTCGACAACGAGCGGATGGACCGCGTCGTCGCCCTCGAGGCCGAGGCGACGGGGCGATCGCCGGGCGAGATCCGCGAGGGCTTCGTGCGGCAGGCGTCGCTCCGGCGGCTGATTGGCGCCGACGACATCGCGGCGATGGTGCGGTTCGTGTGCTCGCCCGCCGGCGCCAACATCACCGGTCAGGCGCTGTCGGTCGACGGCCACATCGAGTCGATGCGCACCTGACGTCATCGTCGCTGACAGGTGCCAGCGGCCACGGTTCGGCTCATCGCGCGGAAGATCCTCGTCCTGACGTCACCGTCGGCGGCGGACACCAGCGGTTACGGTTCGGCCCATGGCCCGGCAGATCCTCGTCCTGAACGGACCGAACCTGAACCTGCTCGGAACGCGCGAGCCGGAGGTCTACGGCGTCGACACGCTCGACGACATCATGGACGACCTCCGGGCGCTGGCCGCCGAGCGCGGCGCCGAGATCCGGGCGGTGCAGTCCAACGTCGAGGGCGAGTTGGTCGACGCGCTGCACGAGGCGGGCGGCTGGGCCGACGGCGTCGTCTTCAACCCGGGGGCATACACCCACACGAGCATCGCCCTGCGGGACGCGATCTCGGCGGTCGGGCTCCCCGTCGTCGAGACCCACCTGTCCAACGTGCACGCCCGCGAGGAGTTCCGCCACCGGTCGATGCTCTCGGCGGTGTGCCTCGGGGTGATCGGCGGGTTCGGCCCGACGAGCTACCGGCTGGCGCTCGACGGGCTCCTCCGCCACCTCGACCCCTGAGCGGTGAGATCACCGCAGCGGGTGGGTGTCCTCAGGCGACGGCCGTGCTTGCCTCGGAACGCCGTCTCGCCGCGATCACCACGAGGAGACCGCCGGTCAAGATGAGCGCGCCGAGCTGCAGGAGCCCCGATGTTCCCGAGGAGCCCGTCGCCGGGATCGTCGGCGGCAGGGTCGGCGGGATGACGCCGATCGTCGTCGTCGTCGTTCCCGGGACGGTGGTCGGGGGGACGGTCGTCGACGTCGTCGTCGGCGGGATCGGATAGATGTCGATGCCGACGCCATCGTCGTCGACGCCGGAACAGAGGAGGATCTCGTCCGGGGTGAGGCCGTCGGACTCGGCACACAGCTCGGGGCTGGGCGCGGTGGGCGGCGCCTGGGCATCGACGTTCGGCGCGACGATGAGCGCGGCGACCGCGGTGATCGTGAACACGACGATCTTCTTCATGGTGTGCTCCTCGTGGACGGCGCGGAACGCCCGCGTCGTCGGGGTCGATCGGCCCACACGCACCGCCGCGCCATCATCGACTTTGCCACTCCCATGTCCATCATCGTCCCAACTATCCGCCTGCCGACTTGATTTCGCATCTACCACACCGCGTGGTTCGAATCGTGGACCTTGAACTTAGCTCTCTTGAGACGAAAGTGAAAGGGGTTTGTCGGTATCTTGAGGCTTGCACCGCCCGGGCTCCATTCCTCGCAGATCGAACGGGGCTACGGTGACGCTGTGACGACGGAGGCGACGCGGCCAGTCCTGGTCATCGGCGCCGGCGGACACGCGCCGGTGCGCCCGGAGGCACGGCTCGATGATCCGGTGAACCACGTGGTCGGGGCCGTCAGCGGCGATGGATCAGGCGTCGACGGGCTCGGAATTGCGGTGCTGGGGCGCGCCGCCGGCCCTCCCGATGTCGCGCAACGTATGTCCGTCACCACGTTCTGTGTTGCAGCGGGGGGCCATCCGAGTCGTCAAGAATGTGTCAAACGGTTGACGGCACGTGGTCATCCGCCCACATCGGCGGTCGGCCGGTCCGATGGCGCCACAGTGGTCGGGAAGCCGGCCCGGCCGGTCTCCCGTCGGGGCGCGGCGACGTGACCCCGGCCGATGCCGTGCGTCGGGCCGTCGATGTCGTGGTCGGAACCGCAGGGCTGGTCGTCCTCGCGCCGGTGCTCGCCGGAACAGCGATCGCCGTCCGGATCTCGGTCGGATCGGGTGTCCTGTACCGGCAGCGACGGCTTGGTCGTGGCGGCCACCCCTTCGAGTTGCTCAAGTTCCGATCGATGCGCCACCCCGCGCAGGGCCGAGAGGCGCCGGACTTCGACGGCGAACGGTTGACGGGCGTCGGCGCGTTCGTTCGCTCGACGAGCCTGGACGAGCTCCCGTCGATGTGGAACCTCGTGCGCGGCGACATCTCCCTCGTCGGTCCGAGGCCGCTGCCGGTCCACTACTGGGATCGCTTCCGCGGCGTCGAGTACGAGCGGTTCACGATCCGCCCGGGCATCACCGGGCTCGCCCAGGTCGCCGGCCGCAACACGCTCGACTGGTCGGAGCGGCTGGCGCTCGATGTCGAGTACGTCCGCAATCGCACGCTCGTCGGCGATCTGCGGCTGCTCGCCGGCACCCTGCCGGCGGTGCTGAGGCGGGTGGGCATCGACCACAGTCACGGCGTGACGATGCACGCCCTCCCGGCCGATCGGCCCGAAGCCGATCAGCCGCTCAGCGTGCGGTAGGCGGCGAGCGTCCGCTCGATCACCCGCTCTTGGTCGAACTCGGCGGCTGCCTTGGCAATCGCGGCCCTGCGCATCGACACCCGAAGTTCGGCGTCACCGGCGAGCCGCTCGATGGCGGCGGCCAGAGCGGCGGCGTCGCGCACCGGGACGAGCAACCCGGTCTCGCCGTCGGACACCACTTGGCGGTTCCCTCTGATGTCTGTGGCGACGGTCGGCACACCCATCGCCGCCGCCTCCATCGCGCTGCGCGGAAAGCCCTCGCGCCAGCTCGCCGTGACGAATGCGTCGGCGGCCGCATAGCACTCCGGCATGTCGGTCCGTTCGCCGGTGAGCACGGTGCCGTGGCGGCGGGCGTCGTCGAACGTCGATCGATCGATGGCGTCGGATTTGTCGTCGTCGGTCGGGCCGACCACGACGACTCGGACGGGAACGCCACGGACGCTCAGATCCCGTGCCGCCTCGAGCAGCTCCACGATTCCCTTCTCACGGACGAGGCGGCCCACGGTGAGCACGACGACCTCGCCCTCCCGGATCCCCCACTCGGCGCGCAGCCGGTCGCGGGCGGCGGGCTCGACGCGGTCGGGATCGAAGCGGCGGAGGTCGACGCCGTTGCCGAGCAGCCGCACTTTGCGCGCCGGGACGCGCAACCGCCCGACGAGCGTTGCGACGTCTTCGGTGTTCTGCACCAGCTCGATGTCGCCGAAGGCCGCGGCGACGCGCTCGGCGGCGTAGACCGGCCAGCGCCGCAGCGGTCGGTCGTCCGGCTGGGCCCAGATCCCGTGCTGCGTGTTGACGACCAGCGGGACTCGGGCCGCCCGCCCCGCAATCCGCCCGATGACGCCGGGCTTGGGGTTGTGGGTGTGCAACACGTCGGGACGGAGCCTGCGCAGGCGGCGCACGACCTGGCCGAACGCTCTGACATCCTGCAGCGGGTTTGCCGAGCGGGTGAAGGTCGGCACCGCGACGTGGTCGATCCCGAGCTCGCCGAGGTGGGCGACGTGACGGCCCGGCGCCGACATCCCGACGACGTCGTAGCCGGCGCGCTGGAAGGCGAGCAGTTGCGGTGCGAGCAGCCAGTCGAGGCTCATGTCTGTCGTCGTCAGGTGGACGACGAGCGGGCGCGCCCTTCCGGAGTGGGCGCGCCTCACGATCGTTGGCCGCGGTAGCGGACGCCCGCGGTCGCATGGCGCAGCTCGCCCTCGAGACGGAACCCGCCCGACGCCTTCATGGCGAAGCGCTCGCCGGCGTCGCTGCGCTGGATCGGCGTGCGCCAGAGGCGATGCAGGTCGGTTCGCCCAGGTCGGTTGACCCGATTACGGGCGAGGGCGGCGCTGGCGAACCGTCGCCGCACCGCGACCTCCGCCGCGGGCGACCCGCCGACCGCTTTCGGATACGCAAAATGCTCGGCGGTCACGCCGAGATGCTCGCCGATCAACTCGATCGATCGGTCGAGTTCGCGCTCGACGTCATCGGCCGGCAGACGGTCGAGGAGGCCGTGGGAATGGGTGTGCGACCCCACGGTGACCAGGCCGCTTGACAGTGCGTCGGCGATGGCGGGCCAGGACACGGGCGGCGCGCCCCAGGGAAAGGCCTCGCCGCTGTCGACGAACTGGGTGGCCACGTACAGGGTCGCGGGAACACCGTGTCGAACGAGCGCCGGGAGGACGACGTCTTCGAAGTCGGCGGTGCCGTCGTCGAACGTCACGACGACCCCAGGCTCCGCGATCGCCGGCGCGCGGCTGACCGCCCAACCCTCCGGCTGGGCGGCGGCGAACTCGGAGACGGCGTCGTCGAGCGACAGGACACGATGGTGTTCGACGAGGTGTGCCAGCTGGCGGTCGAAGTCGTCCGGATCCAGGTCGACGGCGCTGTCGGTTCCTCCGCCGACGCGGTGGTAGATCAAGATCGTGATGCCCGCCGGTGGTGGCGCGATCCGGTCCGCCGTCAGACTCACCGTGTTCACGAGCTGCTTGATCCGTGGCATCTGCTCCGATGATGGCAGAGCCGTGATCCTGTGGACTGCCACGCTGCCGACGATGTCGGCACGCTGGTCGTGGACGGTGTTGCCGTCGCCGCCCGACCCGCCGCCTTACGACCCGGCGGAACGATGTTGTCGGGGCGGAGCCGAGGCGCTCATCGCCCGGTGGAGGCGAACACGTCGCAGATCCAGCGGACCTCGTCGTCGGTCATCCGCGAACCAGACGGCAGGCTGAGGCCGGACTCGAAGACCGACGTGGCGACATCGCCCCCGACGCTCGGGTTGTCGGCGAACACCGGCTGGAGGTGCATCGGCTTGAACACGTTGCGGCCTTCGATGCCCGCGTTGCGCAGCGCCGCCAGCACCGACTTCGTCGTCGCGCCGAACACGGCAGCGTCGATCGTGACGGTCGTCAGCCAGTAGTTCGGCGAGCACGCGTCGGGGATGTAATGGAATCCGTCGCCCGGCAGCCACCCGAGGTGCTCCTCGTACGCGGCGCGGACGCGGCGGCGGCCCTCGATTCGCGTCGGCAGCGTGCGCAGCTGGCCACGGCCCACGGCGGCGTTCAGGTTGCCCATCCTGTAGTTGAACCCGATGTCATGATGGTCATACCAGGGCACCGGTTGGCGGGCCTGCGTGCTGAGGTGGCGAGCGTGGGTGACGATCGCCTTGTCGTCGCTGATCAGTGCGCCGCCACCACCGGCGGTGACCATCTTGTTGCCGTTGAACGACAGGATCCCGACGTCGCCGTGCCGGCCCGCGTGCACACCGTCGCGGAACGCGCCGACCGCTTGGGCGGCGTCCTGGATGAAGGGAACGCCGTAGGCGGCACAGATCGCCGCGATCCGGGCGCCATCTGACACCGATCCATAGAGATCGACGGCGACGACCGCGGCCGCCCGCCTGCCGGTGCGTTGACGCCGCGCCAACTCCGTTTCGAGGAGATCGGGATCGAGGTGCCACGTCGCCGCGTCGCAGTCGACGAAACACGGACGGGCACCGACGTACGTGACGGCAAAGGCACTCGCGGCGAACGTCAGCGTGCTGACGAGCACGTCATCACCGGGCTTGACGCCGACCGCGAGCAACGCGAGGTGCAGCGCCGCGGTGCCACTCGACAAGGCCGCGACTGCGGTCGCCCCCGTCAACTCGGCGAGCTCGGCTTCAAACGCGTCGAGGTCCGGGCCGGCCGGCGCGATCCAGTTGGAATCGAACGCGGCCATGAGCAGCTCGCGCTCGCACTCTCCGACCTCTGGCGGCGACAACAGAATCTTCCAATCGGGGGTGGTGTCCTGCTTCGTGGAAGCCGCACCGTTGCCGGTGGCGACCCGTTCGAGCTCGTCGAGCTGGCCTCCCAGATGTGGCATGCCCAGCCCGCCGAGCGGTGTCGCATCGAGGTCGTCGGTGAACAACGGAGGATCGAACGTGTTCTTGGTCAGCGTCGGCAGCGTGTCGACGAGCTGTTCGACGTCGGCGCAGACCGTGTTGGTCGGCGGTGTCGGAACGGCAGGGGACAGCTGTCGGAGCGACCACCAGCGGGGAACGAGCCGGTGGCTGGCGATCAACGTGGCGAGCAGCATCGCTGCCACGATCATGGTTTGACTCAAGTCCTCGGACCCCGCGATCAGCAACGCCGTGAAGATGGCCGCGCCCGAAGATTGAACTGTGTGCACGACGACATCCGCCCGCCGTCGCGCCCGCCTTGTCCGCCGCTCCATAAGATCCCGCCTCATTCGGAGTTCTTGTCCCACATGATTCATCACGCCCAACACTCGAGCGGACTGTCCCAACGACGATCCGCCTGTGCTGCCAAACCACCGTTGGTGGTCGAGCAGAGGGCCAACCGTAGTTCGGTTGCGGCATTGGCGAAAGAGGAACTTTCGAAATCTTCGTCAATTCGCGATATGAATTGCATCCGTGTCATTTGGTCCGCCTCTCCATCTGAGCCGACGGCTACAGTCTGGCTGTGACCACCTCGACGGAACGGCGAGTGCTCCTCATCGGCGCGGGCGGGCACGCCCGCGTTTGCCTGGAAGCCCTGCTGGATGGGGATTCCACGGCGGTCGTCGGCGCGCTCAGCCGCGACGGCCGCGGCGTGCGCGACCTCGGCGTACCGGTCTTGGGGCTCGACTCCCAGTTCGAGGAAATTGCTATGCGTGAGCGAGTGACTACGTTTTGTATTGCCATAGGTGACAATGAACACCGAAAAAAGATCTGTCAAATGGTGACGGAGAGTGGTTGGGCGCTCACTCATACTGTCAGTCGCGCGGCGACGATCTCGCGTTCGGCTGTTGTGGCGCCCGGCTCGCACTTCCTCGCAGGGTCGGTGGTCAACGCCGCCGCCGAGATCGGCGTCGGCGTCATCGTCAACACCAACGCCTCGATCGACCACGACTGCAAGATCGGCGACTACGCCCATGTCGCGCCCGGCGTGGCGATCGGTGGCGACGTCACCGTCGGCCAGAGCGCCCTGATCGGCATCGGTTCCCGCGTGTTGTCGGGTTTGACGATCGGCGCCGGCGCCACGGTGGCCGGCGGCGCCGTGGTCGTGCATGACGTGCCACCAGGTGTCACGGTCGTCGGATCGCCGGCGGGCCCGGTCGCGGGCGAGAGCGCGGTGTCGTGACCCTGCCGATTCCCGGCGCAGAGTCTTCGAGATCACCGTGGCGTGCGCCGGGCTCGTCCTCCTGTCACCCATCGTCATGAGCGACGAGGTCGACGACTGGATCGTGCTCGGACGAGTCGACGCGCAGACCTCGCGCCGGCGCGCCGTGGCTGCCGGTATCGGGCTGGTGATCGTGGCCTTGTCGTACGGTCCGTCGCGGCTGGGCGACCAGGATCGCTGGTGGGCGGCGGGGGCGGCGATCGTCGTCGCCGTCCTGCTCGCCGACGCGCTCCCCGATCTGGAGGCGCTGCTCCCGACTCCGGGGCTCGTGCCGGGCACGATCGTCGTCGCGCTGGTGGCGGTGTACGTCTGCGTGCCGGAGACCGACCAGATCCCGATCGCCGCGCTGGTGCCCGTTGTCGTCGTCGCGCTCGAGGTGGTGCAGCGCAGCCAGGTCGGGCTCGAGTGGTATGCGGTCGCCGCGGCGTCGGTCGGCTGGGCGGGCATGTTCGGCGCGGGCGGGCGGCAGTCGGCGCTGATCGGGGCGTTGTTCGCCTGGTGGGCGGTCCTGCTGGTGCCGCTCGTGCACCACCTCAAGCCGATCCCGAACCAGCGCAGTGCGGTCGGCGTGGCGCTGATCGGTGGGGTTGCGGCGATCGGGATGGCCCGCACCGGCGGCATCGCCGAATCGGGGGCTGCCGCCGCGGCCGCCGCGCTCGTCTTCGGCATCGTCTCGTGCGGGATTGCGCTCGTACTGATCAGCGCGCCGGAGACCGACCCTGAGCAATCGGACTCGGCGACATCGGACCCGGGCCCATCCGAGGAGTTCCCCCCGCCCGTCGCGTGAGAAACGGGTTCAGCGCCAGGCCTCGACGCCGTCGGCGCTGAGCACGCTTCGCCGCTCCAGGTCGCCCTCGTACTCGAAGATCGAACTGCCGCCGGTCGTGGTCGCGGAGAGGCGCAGCTCGTCGTGGTTCGGAAGCGATTGCGGGCGGTACACGAGCTGGTAGCCGCCGGGCCCCACGTTCCCGGCGAGGTCGAGTTCGAGAACGGAGGTCTCGCCGGCCGGCACCTCGAAGATCGACTGCCAGGCGTTGTAGCCGAGCTCGGGGAGGGTCGCGGTCGCGATGTCGAGTCCGTCGAGGCGGGCGGCCTGCACGTCGAGTTGGGTGTGGACGTCGACGACCATCCGGTTGATGCCGACCGGGCGCCCGAGACGGTTGCCGATCACGTAGTCGGGGTACCCGCTGGTCGGCGAGGTGTTGGTGAACTCGACGCGGAGCGTCGCCACGACCTCGCCGGAGCGTTGGTCGACCGTCGCCCGGTACTCGATGGTCCGCTGGAGGAAGCTCTCGATCTTGTTGCCGCTCGCGTTGTTGTTCGACACGGCGAGCGCGTCGGTGCCGGACTGCCTGATGACCGGCAGCGAGGCGTCCATGCCGACCAGCTCGAGCATGTCTTGCTCGTCGGGTCGGACCGCCCACGCGCTGATGTGGCCGTTGAGCGCGGCGGGGGCGAGGATCGGCGCCAGCTGCTGCGGTGGCGGGAGGCTCCCGTCGAGCACGTTGTCGATCGTCTGATCGGTCACCGCCTCCAGCAGGTCTTCGCGCTCGTTCTCGGCGAACTCGTACTGGCCGATCGTGAGGAACTGCTCGGCGTTGGAGCTGTCGACCCGCGTGCCGATGTCGGTGAGCTCGACCGGTCCGCCGATCTCGAGCAGGCTCGGGATGCCGGCCGGGTCGATCACGACGACGCCGTCGACCGCCCGGCCGGTGGCGTTCTCGTACATCTGCGCCATCGCGTTCCCGACGCTCGGCATGTCGGGCGGGATGGTGACGTTGCCCCAGTACTTCACGTTGACGCCGCCGCCATGGCTGGCGCCGTAGGCCGCGTATCGGGCGAGGTACTCGTCGGTGACGTCGAGTTCGAGGTCGTTGAGCGACGCCTTCTGGAGTCGCGCCGTCCGGCCGTTGGCGGTGACCCGCAGGCGGCCGTTCTCGACCGTGACCTCGCTCCAGTTGCCCATCAGGCCGCCCATCCCGCGCGCCTCGGCGTTGTTGACGAAGGCGACGAAGTAGCGGCGCTCGCCGTCGGCGCCCAACATCGCCGGGGCGGTCCGGGCCGCGGCCGCGGTGGCCCTCGCCTGTGGCACCAACTGGTCGGCGCGATCGAGCGCATTGTCGAGCCGCGATTGGAACGGGTTGATCAGCCACGGCGACTCGGCGTCGTGCAGGGCGTCGTCGAGATCCTCGATCGTCGCCTGGAGGTCTTCGAGCGGCGGCGCGAGCGCGGCGAAGGCGCCGACGTCGATCACGCCGTCCTGCATGGTGAGCTGGTCGAGGTCGACGAGATCGAGTGTGTCGGCTGCCGACTCGGCGGCGTCGGCGGCCCGGCCGAGCACCTGGGTGGAGGCGTTGCGGTTCTGGGCGACACCGGGGACGAACCGGGCGAGCTGTGTGATCGGGCTGTCGAGCTTGCTCCGCGCGTCGTCGAGGTCGGCGGCGGCCTGGCGCAGCGCGGCAGCCGCTTCGGGCGGGTTGCCCTGCTGGACGAACTCGAGACCGTCGAGCATGCCGGTGTAGCCGTCGCGGGCGGTGGTGCGGGCTTGGAAGGCGGCGATCCCGATGCCGGCGACCGCGATGGCGGTGAATCCGCCGACGGCGATCAGCCCGATCCACACCCGCTTGCGCAGGTACCCCCGGCGCCGCCGGACCCCGAAGTACGCGATGACGCCCATCGCCGCGGCGGCGAGCAACGCCGAGGAGAGGAAGAACGGGTTCCACTCGATTCGGAGTACGACCTGGACGACGACGCCGGCGATCACCGCGCGCGTGATCGGTTGGTTGTCGCGGTGCCATCCGATCCGGGCGGCGGCCGCCGTCGCCGCGATCGCGGGGATCGAGAGGATCAGCGGGCCGGCGACCGCGCCGGCGGTGGCGAGGCCCCCTGCCGCGACGAGCGCCCACCAAGGCGCCGACGCCCCGGCCCACGTCACGGACGCGGCGAAGGCGGCGACGAGGACGATGTCGATGGCCGTGGTGCCGGTCGGCGCGGAGCTGAAAACGGCCGCGACGATGCCGGACAGGACGGCGACCGCGAAGACGATCCGCTCGTTGTCATACGAGATGGAGTTTCGCCGAGCCTCCGACATCAGCCAGCAAGTATCTCCCGACCCGGCCCGATTCCCGCGGCACCACGCCCGGTCGCCGCCCCGGACGTTGCAGCTGAGCGGGCGGGGTGTGAGTTCGCAGCACTCACGGTTCGGTGTGGGAACGGCGCATCCACTCGAGGGTCGAGCGGAGGCCCGACTCGAACGGGACCGGTTCGATGTCGCGAAAGAGCGCGCGCAGACGGGTGTTGTCGGCCTGGCTGTGGGGCACGTCGCCGGGGCGGTTGGCGACGTGGTCGCGTTCGATTGGATGTCCAACGATCTGCTCCAGCAGGTCGAGCGCCTCGAGCAGCGTGATGCGGCTGCCGAACGCGAGGTTGACTGGTTCGTCGTTGGTGACCCGGCGGGCGAGCGCGTCGGCGATCGTTGTCGTGACCGTTCCGACGAAGGTGAAGTCGCGGCTCTGCGTGCCGTCGCCGTGGACGGTGGCCGGCTGCCGCCGGACCGCGGCGTCGACGAACGCCGGGATGACCGCGGCGTACACATGGCCCGCCGGCTGCAGCGGTCCGAAGACGTTGAACAACCGGAACGCCAGCACCGGCAGCCCGTAGCTCGCGCCCCAGGCGAGCGCGTACCCCTCGGTGGCGAGCTTGCTGCCGCCGTACGGCGACAGCGGGCGCGTGGCGAGGTCCTCGTGCTTCGGGAGCACCGGATTCGAGCCGTAGACGCTGGAGCTGCCGGCGATGATCGTGTGCAGGTTGCCGTGGCGGCGGGCCGCCTCGAGCACCATCACCGTGCCGGTTGCGTTCACCGCGTGGCTGGCCACGGGGTCGGCGACGCTGCGGGGAACGCTGCCGAGGGCCGCGAGGTGGACGACCGCGTCGGCACCGGCGAACGCCTTGTCGAGCGCGGCGTCGTCGAGGATCGAACCCTCGACGAAGGTGACGTCGAGCCCGTCGAGGTTGGCCGGGTTGCCGTTCGAGAGGTCGTCGATGACCGCGACCGAGTCGATCCCGTCGGTGCTCAGTAGCCGCCGACAAAGGTTGGCCCCGATGAAGCCGGCCCCGCCGGTGACGACCACTCGCATGACGGGCGAGCCTACGGGTCGAACCGATGCGCGGCCCGGATACGGCCCGGTCCGTAGGATGGCCCTCGTGAATGTGCAGCCCGTCACTCCCGACGGATCGATCGATCCGTCTTCGCGGATCTATGTCGCGGGCCACGGCGGCCTCGTCGGATCCGCGGTCGTCCGCCGGCTCGAACGGGCCGGTTTCGGCAACATCTTGACCGCGACGCGTCAGCAGCTCGACCTCCGCGACCAGTCGGAGGTCTCGCACTGGTTCAAGGCCAACCAGCCCGAGTACGTCTTCCTCGTCGCCGGCACGGTCGGGGGGATCATGGCCAACAGCACGAGGCCCGCCGAGTTCATCTACGACAACCTGATGATCCACGGCACCGTCGTCCACGCCTCCTTCGAGTACGGCACCCGGAAGTTGCTGTATCTCGGTTCGTCGTGCATCTACCCGCGCGAGGCGAACCAGCCGATGACCGAGGACGAGCTTCTCACCGGACCGCTCGAGCCGACCAACGAGTCGTACGCGATCGCGAAGATCGCCGGAATCAAGCTGTGCCAGGCATACCGCCGGCAGTACGGCTGCGACTTCATCTCGGCGATGCCGACCAACCTCTACGGTCCGCACGACAACTTCGACCTGACATCGAGCCATGTGCTTCCCGCGCTCATCCGCAAGTTCCACGACGCGAAGCAGAGCGGCGCCCCCGACGTCGAGATCTGGGGCACCGGCAGCCCGCAGCGCGAGTTCCTCCACGTCGACGACCTCGCCGACGCCTGCCTGTTTCTAATGGAGCACTACAGCGACGAGGGGCACATCAACGTCGGCACCGGCGTTGACCTGTCGATCAGGGCGCTCGCCGAGATGGTCCGCGACGTCGTGTACCCCGAGGCCGAGCTGCGATTCGATCCGTCGAAACCCGACGGCACGCCCCGCAAGTTGCTCGACGTGAGCCACCTGCGGGATCTGGGGTGGTCGGCTGAGATCGAGCTCGAGGACGGCATCAAGTCGACCTACGACTGGTTCCTGGCGAACAGCGGACACGCCGTCGGCTGACGACGTTCGAACGTCCGCCGTACTCGGCGGCGCTGCTTCGGGATTCGCTCGAACGTGACTCGCCCCGGCGACGGGTGCACCGTGATCCATGGTCGCGCCGAGTGGACAGCTGGTGCGCTGTGTCGTCGTCGCACCGCATGAGCAACTCGGAGCGGCAGACCCCCGGATACTGTCCGGGTGGTGCGGGTGCTCTGGGTCGTGAAGGGTCTCGGCCCGGGCGGGGCGGAGCGGCTCTTGGTCGCCGCAGCGCGCTCCCATCGCCGCGACAACCTGGAGATCCAATGCGCGTATGTGCTCCCGTGGAAGGACCATCTCGTCGGTGAGCTGGAGGCTGCCGGGGTCTTGACGCACTGCCTCAGCCGGCGTCGCACGGACCCTTCGTGGCCGTTGCGGCTCGCCCGGCTCGTGCGATCCGGTGGGTACGACGTCGTGCACGTCCACTCTCCGCTCCCCGGTTCGGTGGCTCGTCTCGCCGCAGTCTCGATGGGCCGCCGCCGCCCGGGGCTCGTGGCCACCGAGCACAACCGCTGGGAGACCCATCGGCGTCCGACCCGCCTCGCCAATCGGCTGACGAGCAGGTGGGACGACGCGTCGTTCTCGGTCACCGACGAGGTTCGTGAGTCGATGCGCGGCCGCGGCGCGGCACGGACGGTCACGCTCCGCCATGGCATCGATGTGGAGCGCGTCGCGGGGGCGCTCGCCCACCATGCCGAGGTGCGGGCCGAGCTCGGGATCGGCGCCGACGAGATCGTCCTGGGCACGGTCGCCAACTTCCGCCCGCAGAAGGACTATCCGAACCTGCTCGCCGCCGCCCGGCTGCTCGCCGATCGCGATGTTGCGGTGCGGATCGTCGCGGTCGGCCAGGGTCCGCAGGAGGCCGAGATCAGGGCGCTCCACGAGCGACTGCGACTCGGTGACCGCGTGCTGCTGACCGGGTTCCGCGACGACGCGGTCCGGGTGGTGGCGGCGTGCGATGCCTTCACGCTGGCGTCGAAGTGGGAGGGCCTGCCGGTCGCCGTGATGGAGGCGCTGGCGCTCGGACTTCCGATCGTCGCCACCGCGGTCGGCGGGGTCGCCGAAGAGTTCGACGACGGCGTCGACGCGCTGCTCGTGTCGCCCGGAGACGCTGAAGCGCTCGGCGCCGCGATCGAGCGGGTGGCGACCGATCACGATCTCCGGGCTCGGTTGGCGGCCGCCTCGTCGGCGCGGGCCGCGCAATTCGATGTCGCCCGAGCGGTGGCGAAGATCGAGGCCGCGTATGGCCGGGTGGCCCGTGAGAACCCGCCCGAGGAGGAGCCTCGCGAGGCGCCCGCGCCGCGGACGGCGTCCCGGTCGGTGGGCTCCTCCGACTTCGGCGTGCGGCTGGCCACCATCGACGATCGGTCCTCGATCCTCGACCTGCTCCAGCGATCCCTCGGCGGCGACGGGGATCCGCGCTATCCGGATCTGTTCGCGTGGAAGCACGACCTCAACCATTTCGGCGCGTCGCCGGCGTGGGTCGCGCTCGACGGCGACCGGGTCGTCGCGTTCCGGGCGTTCATGCGCTGGGAGTTCGTGCGCGGCGGTCGGGTGCTGCGCGCCGTGCGGGCGGTCGACACCGCGACCGACCCCGACTATCAGGGCCGGGGCCTGTTCCGCACGCTGACGACGCACGCCCTCGAGTCGGTCCGGGCCGAGGGCGTCGACTTCGTGTTCAACACGCCGAACAGCCAGAGCCGGCCGGGTTACTTGAAGATGGGTTGGCGCGAGGTCGGCCGGATTCCGGCCGCAGTTCGTTTCACCGGGCCGTCCGGAGTGCTCCACGCGGCGCGATCGCGGGTGCCGGCGGACCGGTGGTCGACCGATCTCGACGTCGGTGTGCCGGTCGTCGACTGGCTCGCCGGTGGCGGTCCGGGGGATCGGATCGGCGCGCCGGCCGATGTCCGCGAGATCCGCACCAACGTCGACGACGCGTTCCTCGCATGGCGGTTCGGCACCCCGTTGCTCGGGTATCGAGCGGTCGACGACGGCGAGCACGCGGTGATCGTGAGGGCGCGGATGCGCGGCCGTTCGAAGGAGCTGGCGGTCGTCGCCGAGTTCGGCGATCCGGTCGCGTCGCAGCGGCTGGCGGCGAAGGTGGCCAAGTCCGCCGGCTGCGGCTACGCGATCCGCATCGGCGGCCCCAACGTGTCTTCCGGGTACGTCGGCCTGCCTGGAGGCGGCCCGATCCTGACGTGGCGCGCGGTCAACGACGAGGGCTTCCCGCCGCTGCCGAACTGGGCGCTCACCCTCGGCGACGTCGAGCTGTTCTGACCCACGGAAAGGTAGCGCCGGACCTCGGGTCGTGAGCCTGCGTCATGAGTTCGACGTGAGCGGCCCGCGGGATCTCGTTTGGTCCGCGCCCAACACGCAATGCCACACCGGGTGGTCCCCTTCGATCGCCACCGAGACCTCATAGCCGATGGCGGCGAGATCATCTCGCAGTTGAACGTCGTCTCCGTAGTCTGGGTGAACTGCCAGCACGAGCATCTTCGGCTTCGGTTCGAGGTGGGCGAGTTGCGGCACGAGTGTGAACTCGGCCCCCTCGGCGTTGCTCTTCACGACGTCCGGGATCTCACCGTGGAGAACGTTTGCCAACGTGAGCGTGACGACGTGCTCTGACCCGGTGATGGTCTCGGGTTTGAAGAGTGTTGCCCCCCATGATCCGCTCGGTTCGTGGGACAACACAGCGAGCCCGTCGCGGTCGGCAATTGCCGCAGGAACGACCAGCACACGGTCTTCGAGCTGGTTGTCACGAATCTGTCGCCGTACAACCTCGACCGCGTCGAGCGATGGTTCGCACGCGATGATCCTCGCGTTCGGGTACTCGCTGGCGGCTGCGACCGTGTAGATGCCGTGATGGGCTCCGACCTCCAAGACGAGCGTGACCTTGACCGGATCACCAACCGACGTTGGGAAGTAGACGTGGCGGTGCCGGTTCATCACCATGTCGGTGATCTCGGCGTCGAGTGGGTCGGAGCCGACCCGGATGATCACATCGCGTCGCCGGAGGCGAACCGTTGGCTGGAAGCGACGCGGGAGCAACGATCGCGCCTTCACGACGCGGCGGCCCTTCAGGCCGCTCAGGCCGCGGACGAACCGATCGCCGGCCAGCCTCTTGTACAGCGCGCCTGGTCTGATCGAAGTCATCGACGTAGGGTACGCGGGCAGGCCCGCGGATCATCGGCCATGCGGCAGGCGCAAGGCGGCTGCGATGGCGCCGGCCAATATGCTCGACCGATGCGCGCACTGGTGACGGGGACGGCCGGCTTCATCGGGAGCAATCTGGCGGCACGCCTCTTGGCCGATGGTTGGCTTGTCCGCGGGGTCGACAACTTCTCGACCTATTACGCGGCGAGCATGAAGCGTTCGAACGTGTCCACCCTGGTGGCGACTCCAGGTTTCGAGCTGATCGAGACCGATCTGCTGACGGCATCGCTCGAACCGATGTTGTCCGATGTGGACGTCGTGTTCCACCACGCGGCACAACCGGGTGTTCGTCAGTCCTGGGCTGAGGGCTTTCGGGCGTACACGGCGAACAACGTCGATGTCACCCAGCGTCTCCTCGAGGCGGCGGCGGCCCAACCGTCGAGGCGCTTCGTCTACGCATCTAGTTCGTCCGTGTATGGCAACGCCACCGCGTACCCGACCGATGAGGTGAGTGCGACAATGCCGTACAGCCCGTACGGGGTCACGAAGTTGGCCGGCGAGCAGCTCTGCCGTGCGTACGCCAACAACTTCGGGTTGTCGGTTGTCGCGCTCCGCTACTTCACGGTCTACGGACCGGCACAACGACCGGACATGGCTACACATCGCATGATCGAGGCTGCCCTCGACCAGACCAGCTTCGAGATCTTTGGGGACGGATCGCAGATCCGTGACTTCACGTTCGTTGGCGACGTTGTCGCCGCCAACCTTCGAGCTGCCTGTGTGGATGTTGAACCAGGCGAGGTGTTCAACGTGGCGGGAGGGTCCGCCGTCTCCCTGTCCGATCTCATCGGAGTCGTCGGTGATGTTGTCGGGGCCCCCGTCCCGACAGCCCGTGGCGCTTCGCAACCCGGTGACGTCGCGCGCACGGGTGCGGCGATCGACAAGGCGGTGCGCGTGCTCGGATGGAGCCCCGAGGTCGACATTGTCGCCGGCGTGGCACGACAGGTCGAGTGGCATCGAGCGCGTCGATCGTGAGAGTCCTCTTCGTCATCGACAGCCTGACGCCGGGTGGCACGGAGCAATCGACCGTTCAGCTCGCGCCGTACCTGCGCGACCTCGGGATCGACCTCACGATCGTCACGCTCAAGTCCGCAAAGCACGACCTTCGCGATGAGGCACGAGCCGCCGGAATCGAGGTCATCGGTCTGCGGGCGTCACGGCGTGGGAGTCAGCTTCGTGAGCTGCGCAATCTGATCCGCAGCCGGGAACCAGACATCGTTCACACGGCGCTCTTCGAAGCTGACCAGCTCGGCCGCCTGGCGGCCTGGCGGTCCGGAATTCCCGTGGTCTCGAGCTTCGTCAACACACCGTACGAGGCGGTTCGGCTTGCCGACCCGAACGTGCGGCGCTGGAAACTCCTGATCGTCAGGACGATCGATGCGTTCACCGCCCGCTACCTCGTCGATCGGTTCCATGCGGTGTCTGAGGGTGTGAAGCTCGCCAACGCTCGCGCGTTGCGACTGCCGTCCGATCGCATCGAGGTTGCCGAACGCGGACGGCACGCTTCGTTGGCAGGGAGTTGCACCGCAGAGCGACGGGCTCGCGCGCGAGCGAGTCTCGAGCTCGATGCTGACTCGCCGGTGCTGCTCAACCTGGGTCGGCTCGAACACCAGAAAGGGCAGGCCGACCTCGTCGAAGCGACGATCGCGCTCGCCGACCGAAACCTCGGTTGTGTCGTCCTCATCGCCGGGAAGGAGGGGTCGGCGTCGGAATCCGTGCGTCGCGCGCTCGATGGCGACCACGAGGCTCAAGCTCATGTTCGACTCCTCGGTCATCGCAGTGACGTGGTCGATCTGCTGTGTGCCGCCGACGTGCTCGTCATCTCGTCGCGTTTCGAGGGGACGGCAGGGGTCGCGCTCGAAGCGATGGCCGTCGGGGTTCCCATCGTGTCGACCGACGTCGTCGGGCTCCGCGGCATCCTCGAGCACGAACGCAACGCGGTGCTCGTACCCGTGGGCAACCCGCGGGCGCTGGCCGCGGGGATCGAGAGACTGCTCGACGATCCTGCGTTGCGTGCTCGTCTCGTGTGTGCCGGCAAGCAGGACTTCGGGAGCCGGTTCACGCTCGACGTCGCCGCACAGAAGCTCGCGGCGTTCTACGAAGGCGTCATCGCGAGGTCGCGGTGAGCAGATCCATCCACGCACGGGCGTTGGTTTCGAAGGTGAACCGCTCCTCGCACCGGGAGCGGGCCGCGGCGCCATAGCGCGCCCGCTCGTCGTCGTCGGCAATCAGCTCCGATGTCGCTTTCATGAACGCGCCGAGGTCGCCAGGCGGTACGACACGGCCGGTGACGCGATCCACGACGACATCGGTGATCGATCCCACGTCGGTGGCGACGACGGCGAGACCGATGAGGCCGGCCTCGATGAGCACCGCTGGCATCGAGTCGCCGGCGCGGGACGGCATGAGTAGCAGGTCGCCGGCCCGCATCGCGTCGGCCGCTTCGTTGACGGCGCCGGTGAAGGTAACCCGCCTGGGCGCCAACTCGGACGCCAGTTCGCGGAGGGAATCTCGGGACGGACCGTCGCCGACGACGAGCAGGTGCAATGTCTCGATTGCGGCGGTGGCTTCAATGGCGATGTCGACCCCCTTCTCTGGCACGAGGGCGCCGACGTAGATTGCCAAGGCCGCCGAGGCCTCGATCCCGTATCGCTCGCGTTCGACCGCTCGCCGGCTCGCATCGACCTCCCGGAATCGCTGGAGCGGGACGGCATTCGGGATCACCGTGATGCGCGTCGAGGGGAGCCTGTAGTGGGCGGCGACCACGGCGGCAGCAGCGTCAGACAGAGCGACGACTCCTGCCGCCCTTCGCAGGAACAGCCCGACGCGGAGTCGGCGTGCCCAGGTGCCCGCCCAGTGCAACGGGTCGCTGATCTGGCGGTACACGAAGGGCGTGCCGGTGCCGCTGAGCGACACGGCGCAGGCGAGGAGCGTCGCCGACCCGTGTGCGACGACGACGTCGTAACAGCGGGCCCGCTCGCGTAGGGCCCGAAATGTTGCCGCGCCCCGTCGCGTCGGTCCGAGGGCATCGACCTCGAGGAGGTCGCCGGCGGTCCCGGGCGTCAGCGCGGCGACGTCGTGTGCGCCCCCGAGACGGGCCAGATTCTCGGCGAGGTCGACGGCGTAGACCTGCGCGCCCCGCCGGTCTCGGTCGGTGATCACGTGGAGCGAGCGCATGGGCCAACCGCCTACACGGCGGCGGCGGGGCGCGCGCATCGGCCTTCGCGTGACGGCACAGATCGTGCGGGCACGCCCAATCCGTCAGCGATCACGCGGACTCCTGCTCCGAATCCGGTGTCCCGACAGCTCCCTTGGCGACGGCGAGTTCTCTGTTCGGATCGTCGAGGCCCGCCGGTGCGATGTCCAGGCGGCCCAGGTCGACCGACCGCCGGAAGAACGCGTTCTCCCGGTAGACGGCCTGGAAGGCTCCGTCGGCAGCGACCCGGCCGTCTTCGAGCACGAGGACACGATCGCACGCCTTGATCGTCGACAGGCGGTGGGCGATGACGATCAGGATCATGTGCTCGGGCATGTTGGACAGCGCTTCTTGGATGACGCTCTCGGTGTGGACGTCGAGTGCACTGGTCGGCTCGTCGAGCACGAGCACATCGGGCTTGCGGACCAATGCCCGAGCGATTCCCACTCGTTGCACCTGGCCGCCGGACAGATCGCGCGATCCGGGCCCGACCGCCGTGTCGTAACCGTCCGCGAGCGTCGTGACGAAGTCGTGTAGTCCGACACGTTGAGCGGCATCGACGATGTCGGAGCGAGGGATCGTCGGATCGAGGAACGCGATGTTCTCGGCGACGGTCCCGATCAGCAAACGTGATTCCTGCGGCACGTGCGTGATCCGCCGGTAGAAGGAGTCGGCGGAGTACACCTTCGCCGGCCGCCCGTTGACGTCGAACCGGCCCGACGACGGCTCTCGCAGGCGGAGCACGATTTGGGAGAGCGTGGACTTGCCGCTCCCGGACGGCCCGACCAGCCCGACCGCCTCGCCGGAACGGATCGTCAGATCGACCTCGACGAGCGCCACTTCGACGCCGTCGTAGGTAAAGGAGACCTCGTGCAGACCGAGCGTCTCGACCGACCCGAGCTCGTCGCCGCCGTCCTCGTCGCGCTCCGTTTCGTGCTCGATGATTGCGGCGTCGAACCGCTCGATGTACGGCAACGTCTCCATCATCTGCTGAATGGATGATTGCAGCTGCTGCCCGAACGAGAGCGAGCGCAGCAAGAGGAGTGCGACCGCGGCAACCGACACGATCTGGTCGCTGTTGCCGGTATTCATCACCAGCAACACGACGACGATGCTCGAGAGTGCTGCGTACTGGTACACCGGTGTCACGAGACCGCCCCAGAACGCGGCGCGTTGTTCGATCGACCGAAGATCCGCGGAACGGGCGCCCAATCGTGCCCGGAGGAACGGAAAGGCACGGTATACCCGCAGTTCTCGCGCCTGATCACCACATTCGAAGAGCTCCTCGGCGTAGGCCGCGCCTTGGTCGGCGAGCCGGCCCTGCATCCGTCTGCCGTAGCGCACGAGCGGCCAGAGCGCGGCGGTGAGCACGGCGCCCACGATCGTGATGAAGAGCGTCGAACGCCAGTCGATGACGAACGCAACGGTGACGAAGACCATCAGGCTGAGCAGCGCTCGCAGCGCCTGACTGATCGCCATCAGAGCCCGTCCGCTGTAGTGCGCGAACCCGTTGAGAACCTGGAGCCGTGCGGATCGCGCCGTCGACTGGTACCCCCAAGTCGCCTCGGTGAACGCCGTTACCAGGCGATCCCGCTGCTGCTGGAGCTTCCGCGTGACGAGCGCGGATCTGACCGCGAGGGCCGCAACGGTCAGTGCTGCGGCAACGAAGATCAGCGCGAGGGACAAGACCGCCAGCGAGGAGTTCTCGGCGGTCAGCTCCATTGGCCCGAGCCGGGCATCGACACGGCTCTCGCCGGCGGAGATCGCCTGGGCCAGCGGCGCGACGAGCATCAGGCCGATGGACTCCGCCTGCGCGGCGAGCAGTGTGAGCAGGGCCAGCCCTGCGATGGCGCCACGCTCGCGGCGGAAGTACCCCGCAGTGCTGAACTTGTAGGGCGGCGCCGGCGAGGCGCTCACGAGGCATCCCGCATTCGAACCATGCGGTGACCCTACTGGCGCGTTCCGTTGGCCGTGGGGAGCGCCATCGGGTAGTCCTGCGGTCAGGAGTGAGTGTCTGGCACACTGCCGACCATGCAGATCACGTCACCGAGCGCGTCCCATGGGCGACCGAGCCGTGGGCAGCTCGAACCGGTGGGTTCGGCATGATCGACCGACGGGGGAGGTCACGGCTCGCCAACTACCGAGAGCAGGTCGATGCCTTCGGGGTCTGGTCGTGGCTGCGATTCAAAGTCGCACGCTTGCGCGGTCGACTGGCGCCGGCCGGCTCGGAGGTGAGGATGCGTACACCACTGGCGAAGCATCCGCTGATCGTTCGCTCTGGGACCAGCGATGCGCTCGTCTTCACGCAGGTTTTCGTCCACCGCGAGTATCGCTGCCTCGAGCACGTCGAGGACGCCACGCTGATCATCGATTGCGGCGCGAACGTGGGCTACTCGTCCGCCTACCTGCTGACTCGATTTCCCGAGGCGAAGCTCATCGCGATCGAGCCGCATCCGGAGAACTTCCGGATCCTCCAGAAAAACCTCCGACCATATGGCGATCGATGCACGGCGCTGATGGCCGGCGTGTGGTCGGAATCGGTCGGCCTGGTGGCCTCCGATCAGCGGCTCGGTGATCGCCGCGAGTGGGCGGTGACCGTACGACCGGCGGTCGTCGGCGAAAAGCCGTCGATCACAGCAGTCGACTTGGGAAGCGTGCTGGCAGAGACCGGCTCGGATCGCATCTCGGTCCTGAAGGTCGATATCGAGGGTTCGGAGGCGGAGGTCTTCGCCCGCAACACCAGCGGGTGGCTCGGCAAGGTCGATCATCTCGTGATCGAACTCCACGGCGACGAGTGTCGAGATGTCGTCACCTCGGCAATGGCCGGCCTCGAGTTCGACGTCTTCGAACACGAGGAGCTCACGGTCTTCACTCGTTCTCAGGCTGGGCGATGATCGCGACGAGTGAGCGGTTGAGCCGGGCGCCATCGGCGGACGCAGCATGAAGCCAGGGGGTTCCGTGAGAATCGACTTCGCTGATTTCTGGCCGGGGCTCGACAAGACCGACAACTTCTTCGTCGACCTGCTGTCCCGGCGTTACCGCGTCGAGATCAGCGATGACCCGGATCTGCTCTTCTTCTCCTGCTACGGACGCGATTACTCCTCGTCGTCATGCAAGCGGGTCTATGTCAGTTTCGAGAACCGTGGATGGAGCTTCGCCGAGTGTGACTTCGCGATCACCTCCGACCTGATCGACCACCCCGATCACCACCGCTTCCCGCTGTTCGCGATCCACATGGATGATCCTTTCACTCAGCCGATGCCCGAGCCACGGCGATGCCTCGAGTCGAAGGAAGGATTCGCCAGCATCGTGGTCTCCAACCCCGAGGGGGTCACGCGGAACCGAATCCACGATCGTCTCAACGAGTATCGAGAAGTCGCATCGGGTGGTCGCTTCCGTAACAACGTCGGCGGCCCCGTAGCCGACAAGATCGAGTTCATCTCGCGCTACAAGTTCAACATCGCCTTCGAGAACTCGTCCTATCCGGGATACACGACTGAGAAGGTGTACCAAGCTCTCCAGGCCCACACGATTCCGATCTACTGGGGCAACCCCCTTGTGGCCCGCGACTTCAACGCGAACCGGATCGTCAGCTACAGCAACTTCGCGAGTGAGGATGCGATGGTCGAGCGGATCATCGAACTCGACCAAGACGACGACGCATACTGCGAGATGCTCGGTGAACCATGGTTCCCCGACGGCATGGCGCCGAGGTGTACTGACCGGGAGCTGTTGCTCGACTGGTTCGATCGCGTCATCGCCGACAACCGAACCCCCGTCGCGCAGCGACGATCGTTGTACGTCTACCGGCGACTCCGCGATCGCTGGCGGACGCGGCAACGCCACCGGCATCGAGCGACGTGACGCCGCGTTGGCACCGCAAGGCCGCAGTGCCCAAGGTTCTGCAGGTCGATCGGTAGCCTCGGCCACGTGAGTCGGTCGGAGCCTGTTGCGGAGAGCGCTGCGCCCGATCCCGAGCGCGCCGCCCACCATGTCGCAATCGATGTCGTCATACCGTCGTACCAGCGTGCAGACACGATTGGGCGAGCGATCGACTCGGTTCTCGGCCAGGACTACGAATGGATGACGCTCACCGTTGTCGACGACGGCTCGACGGATGACACTGCAGAAGTCGTGGCGGCCGTCGGTGACAATCGCGTCGACTTCGTCCGGCAATCGAATCGCGGCCGTTGTGCGGCGCGCAACGTCGGTGCGGAACGATCCACTTCGCCATGGCTCGTGTTCCTCGACAGTGATGACGAACTGCTCCCAGGCGCACTGCGCTCGTTCGATGAGGCGGTGCGCGCGACGGGCTGCGATCTCGTCGTCGGTGGGACGCTGCGCATCGCGGTTAACGGTGCCGTCGAAGAGCACGGCGTCGATTGGGATGCTGATCGGCAGCTGCCCTGGGCCATGGCGGCGGGATCGTTCGCGATACGGCGCAGCCTGTTCGAACAGCTCGGCGGGTATTGCGAGCGCCTCGAGTTCAGCGAGCACACCGAGCTCGTCTTCAAGATGAGGAGCCTCGCGGCGCGACCGACCGTCGCCCTGCTCGATTCACCAGTGGTTCGCATTCACGAGCGGGCCGGCCGATACGACCCGGAGGTGCAGTTCCGCACGGCGACCCATCTCCTCGAGCACATCGGCATCGAACTGGCCGACGATCGTTCCGCTCGCGCCAGGTTCCATGGCATCGCAGGAGTGAGCGCGGCCAAGCTCGGCAACCGCTCCGTCGCCCGTGCACACCTCGCACAGGCGTTTCGAGATCAACCGCGTCCGCTCACGGCGGCACGCCTCGCACGATCGGTGATACCGGGGCGATGGCGAATCACGAGCGTTGCAGGGGATCGCGCATGAACGAACTTGCACCGGTGCACGACGTGTCGATCGTGATACCGGCGCACAACGCGGCCGACACCCTCGAGGCGCAACTCGACGCGATCAAGGCCTCGGATGCCGCGTGGATCAGCGAGGTTGTCGTCGTAGACAGCTTCTCGACCGACAACACAGCGTCGCTGGTGCGGGAGTACTCGACGAAGTGGCCGAAGGTGCGCACCGTGAAGGCGGATCGCCCGGGCGCGAACGCGGCGCGCAACACCGGCGTCGCGGCGACCACGGCGGAAGCCGTTCTGCTGTGCGACGCCGATGACGTGGTGGCTTCCACATGGTCAGCCTCCCTGTTCCGGTCACTTCAGGAGCACGATCTCGTCTGTGGCCGGTACTCACTCGAGGAATTGAACGACTCAGCCACGCGGGCGGCACGGGGTGAAGTCGCTTCGACGTCGCCGCCTCCGACAGGCCAGCTCTTCGGGGGGATCGGGGGGAACTGCGGGTTCCGGCGCAGCGCCTGGAACTCGTTGGGAGGACTTCGCGAGTACCACTACGGCTGCGACGACGCCGAGTTCTTCTGGCGCGGTCACCTGAGCGGTCTCGCGGTCGGGTACGAGGACGACGCGGTCGTCCACTACCGGCTGCGCCCCGGAATGCGCAGCCTCTATCGCCAGCAGGTGACGTGGTCGTCCGGTCGAGCTCTTCTGTTCAAGGAGTTCGGGGCGAGCGGCCTGATGACCCGACGGTCGCCCGCCGCCGCACTGAAGGCGTGGGCTTGGCTCGTCGTCCATCTTCCCGATGCGCGTTCGGACGACCCCACAGCCCGCGGGCGATGGGTGCGTGGTCTCGCCGACGCCGTCGGCCGTGTGCGCGGCAGCATCCGTCATCGAGTGCTCTTCCTGTGACCAGGCAACCTCCAACGATCTCGGTCGTGATACCGGCGCTGAACGCCGCTGCCACCCTTGCCGAACAACTCGACGCACTCGCCGGGCAGGCCTTCTCGAAGCCGTGGGAGATCGTCGTCGTCGACAACGGCTCGACCGACGACACCAGCGCCGTCGCGAACGCCGCGGGTTGTCATCGACTGTGCTCGTTGAGCGTCGTCCACGAGCCCCGGCGCGGGCTCAACGTCGCCCGCAACACTGGGATCAGAGCGTGCTCGGCTGCTCGGATCGCCATTTGCGATGCCGACGATGTCGTGTCCGACGGCTGGCTGGCTGCGATGTTCGACGGTCTTGACTCGACCGACATCGTGGGAGGCGCGATGGCGTACGGAGAGGTCAATCCGCCAGAGGCTGCTGCGATGCGGGGGTGGAGCGACGAGTCGGCCCCGTCATCGTCGATTGGGTACGAGCTCGGATTCCTCGAGCAGATCATCGGGGCAAATGTGGCGTTCCGACGCGTCGTGTGGGAGGCGACTGGTGGCTTCGACGAGGCGTTCACGCATGGTGGGGATGACGTCGACTTCGGGTGGAGAGCCCAACTCGCGGGCTTCACGGTGGGCTACCGACCCGACGCGGTGCTTCACTATCGCGCCCGACCCGACCGCCGCGCGCTCTACCGGCAATACGTCCGAGACGGCGAGGGTGCTGCGCACCTGTATTCGATCCATCGGCGCTCCGGAATGCCCCGTCGGCCATACTGGGCGGCAATCCGGACATGTGGCTGGCTGGCCCGTCATCTCCCGGTGCTCGTGCGGGGTGACTTGTCAAGCCAGGGTCACTTCATCCGGGTCGCCGGCAAGCAGTGGGGCCGACTCAAGGGGTCGGTCCGGCTACACGTCATCTTCCTCTGAGACCGAGACATGCGCATCGAAGCCGATCCGAACACCCAACCGGAGCCTGTGTGGTGAACCCCCGTCGATGGTCCACTGTTCGCCGCAGTGTCAAGCGCGCGTTGCCCGCTCCGATCGTCCGTCGCCTGCGGCCCGCGCCGGTGCCATGGATCGAGGCCGAGCCAGAACCCGCGACCCCCGACCCGCTCCCCGGGTTCGGATTCAACGCCATCGTCGGGACATGGATGGAGGCCGACGTCATCGCCGACACCGTGGCGAACGCCTTCGCCCAGGGGGTCGAGCGGGTCTTCCTCCTCGACAACGACAGCCCCGACGACACGATCGAGCGGGCGGTTTCGGCCGGCGCCGAGCACGTGATGACCTACCGGACGGACGCGTTCGAGGAGCAGTACCGGTACAACCTGATGAACGAGTTCGTGCGCCATCAATCGATGACCGGCGACGTCGATCACGTCTGGTGGCTCTGGCTCGACGCCGACGAGTTTCCCCGGCCCGCGTCGGGCGGAACGATTCGTGAGATGCTCGAACGAATCGATCGGCGGTTCCGCGTGGTGGGTGCGAGGATTCTGAATCACTACCCCACTCCGGGAGAGCCTGCGTACGTCGCCGGAGATCACCCGATCGACCATCAGCCGTTGTGCGAGGAGGTTCCCCACAACATCTGTGCGCTCATGCACCGGAAGCATCCGCTCCAGCGCTGGGATCGTCACGGGCCGCGCATCGACGCCGGCCTCGGGTTCCATCGCGCGGAGTGCGACGTGCGTCCGCTGCTGGAGCCCACCGATCCGCTGGTCGTGCACCACGTCCCGTACCGAGACGAGATGGTCACGCGTCGGCGGCTGGAAGTGCTCTGGGCGGGCAAGGACAGCTCCGAGTCACGCGCTCGTGAGGACGACGAAGCCACGGGCCACATGGCGGCGCGGCTGAAGTCGCTCGACGCCGTCTACGCCGGAGATTGGGCCAACGTGCACAACTTCCTGCCGGATGCGCCACCCGTCGGCGTCACGCTGGTCGACTGGCGCGAAC
>JBFGCT010000009.1:0-43074 GCA_041581055.1 Ilumatobacteraceae bacterium
CGGGCCACCTGGTGCGACGCCCACCACATCGTCCACCGCGCCGACCACGGCCCGACCAACGACGACAACCTCGTCCTGCTCTGCCACCGCCACCACCAACTCACCCACCAACCAGGCTGGACCATCACCGGCACCGGCGCCCAACTCACCGTCCACCACCCCGACGGCACCACCGAAGTGTCGAGGCCACCCGGAACCGACCCGCCCACCGCGGACACGCCCCGAGCCGGCGAGACCGGGCGAGAGCCACCAGCCGACCACACACCCGACCACCCAGACCACGCACCCGGCCACCCAGACCACGCACCCGGCCACGCACCCGGCCAGGAACCCGACACCGCCGGCGACGGGACCCCGCCATGGCGACTGCGACACGAACAGCTCACCCTCGCCTGAGCCCGCCGGGGCGCGCACTCGGCCGTGCCCCGGCGTCTTGGTCGGGGGCGCCGGGGCGAGATACGGGCACCCCGCCGCCACGTGACCGGTCAGGCGGCGCCGACGTCGGAGCGTTGCTCCTCGGTCCACCGGCCGTCCTCGCCGAAGCGCATCCGCGGGAGGGGCGCGGGCGGCACGAACGTGGCCGAAGCTCCCCACCCGGCGATCGGCATGATCTCCGGGTGTTCGAGCAGCTCGCCGAGCAGCTCGGTGACGCCAGGGGCCAATCCGGTCGTGGGGGGCTCGAAGCCGACGTCGGCGAACATGACGCGCGCCCGGTCGGCCTGGCGCGCCACCATGTCGTAGTTGACGACCGACTCGAGGAAGAACCCGTTGCCGACGGTCAGCCCCAGCGCCGCCCGTCGCAGGAGGGCCAGGTCGAGGTCGATCTCCTGGGCCGCCGCGGCCATCGACCGCGCCCCGCCGCGGCTGAGCCGGACCGCCGTGCGGATCGGCGCGCCGACCTGGAACCCGGGGCCGACCAGGCGTTCCCACCCCTCGCGCCCCTCGGTCAGGATCGTCCGATGGACGGCGATGCCCAGCCGGAACCACGAGCGGAGCGGTCCGTGCGGCGAGGCGGCCAGCGCCTGCAACAACTCCTCCGGATCCGGATCGGCCGGGAGCGACGCGGGATCGGCTGCGGGCCGGCCGACCGGGAGTCCGGCGACGTTGCGCCAGAACCCCTGCGCCGGACGGGCGAACACCACGTCGAGCCGGGCGAGGGCGGCGGTCGTCAGCCGAGCGAGCACAACGTGGAACTCGCGGACCTCGGTCCGGCTGAATCGGCGCCGCAGGTCGACCACGACGTCGGGCACGTTCTCCCACCGGTGCGGATCGCCGTCGCCGGCCCGGCGGTTCTCCGCAACGACCGCCGCGTCGCCGACGAACGGCACGAACGTCTCCCAGAAGTCGTCGAGTTGGCGGGCCGTGACACCGTCGCAGACGCCCGCCCGCCGCCGCCAGCGCATCGCCTCGAAGTGGTAGCGCTCCGGCGGCGGAAGCCAGTCCTCGTCGACCGTTTCGTCGCGACCGGTCGGGAGGATGTGGAAGCCGGCCGGCTGCGTGTGCCACCACCGGCCCGTCGCCGCCAACTCGTCCGGCGTCGTCGGCACGGCGCGCAGGCGCGTCACGCGCACCAGGTCGGGCGGTCTTGCGGGGAACGGGTTCGTGCGCAGCAGCCCGGGCACGGGCGAGCCGTCCTCGAGCAGACGCTGGACCGCGAGGTCGAGCAGGGCCGAGCGCGAGAAGCGGTACGGGTCCGAGAAGCTGACGACGGAGAGGTAGCTGGTGCCGTCGATGCCCATCGCCTCGTAATAGGTCAAGTGATCGAGGCGGGGGTGATGCGGCGCGACGAAGCGCGGCGTGCTCCTCCCGCTCGTCGGGGTGTGGCGATACTCGTACGCCCTCCAGGTCTCGCCGCCGTCGTCGCTTCCCTCGATGACCGCCAGCCAGCGGACCGGTGGGCCCGACCGTGGCCCGAACACGCCGTAGCCCTGCGTGACGCACAGGGGCGTGATCGCCCGGAGGAACGCGAAGTACGCCCGGAGCGGGCCGGGCCGGAGGCGGGACCACACCGGCCAGTCCGCGAACCCGTATGTCAGCCAGTTGTTGACCGCGACGTACGCCGGCGACGCGGCGAGGATCACCGCGAACGCGACCGTGAACGGCAGGTTCGAGAGGGTGAACAGCTCGGCGACCGACACATCGGTGAGCGCGGAGCTGTGGTCGAGGAGACCGACGCACAGCACGATGGTCAGCATGTTGAAGTAGCCGAAGTTCCCCGACAGCTGGATCCCGACCATCTGGCCGACGATCGCCGCGGCGCCGATCAGCCGCACCGGTCCGGGGAACAGCACGAGGACCGGACACACGAGCTCGACGAACGCGATGGCGCCCAGGATCGCCTTGTGCACCCGGTCGGGGGCGTGCGCCAGCCGCCAACCCAGGCGGGTCACCATCGGCTTGTTCATCAGGAAGTACTTGATGTACAGCGCGTCCCGCCGACGGACGCCGACGAACTTCGTCTTGCCGAAGCCGAACAGGACGCGGGCGACGACGAAGTGGAACGCGAACACGAGCAGGGGCGCCGGAACGGCGGAGGTCTCGAGCGTCGGCAGCGCCTCGAGCGTGGGCAGGAACAGCGCCAGGAAGCCAGCCTCGAGCAGCAGGCTGTCCCACGGGTAGTACATCCGCACGCTGTACCGGAGGGACAGCACGACCAGCCAGCAGGCGAGTAGCGCCAGGCGCGACGCGGGACCGCCCCAGACCACGGCCGCACCGGCCGCGACGCCGACCGCCACGAGGGCGCGTATGGCGCGATCGCCGCGGGCGACCCACAGCACGCTCGGGTTCAGTCGAATCGCCTGGGGCCACGGCAGATGACGGCGCATGTGGCGCATCTGCCGCTCGACCGGCATGATCCCGCGCGAGCCGATCAGCGCCGACACCTGGGGCAGGAGTGCTCCGAGGCACACGACGTAGGCCAGACCGATCCCGCGCGTGGTCACGCCCCAGATGAGCAGCCGACCCTCGGTGGACGCGAGATACTCGTAGAAACGCACCGTCAGCGTCGTTTCACTGGCGTTTTGTCCGGCATTTCATCCCTGGTACGTTCACCCTAACCGAGCCCGGCCAGCCGTGGGCCGTGCCGGCCATGAGCACGAAAGGTCACCCATGAGCGACGGCGACCGCGGGGAGATCGAGGTTCTGGCGGTACGGGTCGGAGCGACGACTTGGCGCATCAGGACGTCAGGAGCGGTCGACGCCCCGCAACTTCTGCTGCTCGGTCACGTGCCGGATGTCTCGTGGAGCCTCGACGAGCTCCACCGGCTCCTCTCCCTCCGGTTCCGTGTGCTCCAGCCGGAGCGCCTCGATGCGGCCGAGTCGTCCGGGGCGTTCCCGGAGATCGCGGGCTCGCTCGCCGCGTTGCTCGAAACGACGACGACCTCGCGCACGCTGGTCGTCGGCAGCGGCTTCGGCGGCACCGTCGCCGCCCACCTCGGGTCGATGCGCCCGGACCTCGTGCGCGCCGTCCTCATGGTCAACGCCGAGTACCCGGACGTGCACCGGGTCGACGGCGAGCTGGCCGGCGCGATGGCTGACGCCTACGCCTACGTCGCCGACTTCCTCGACCCGGCGTTCGAGCAATCGGCGGCGGCCGGCGACGTCGGCCTGCTGACCCAGTTCTGGCAGTCCGATCCCTGGTGGCCGGAGCACGAGGCGCGCTATCGCGACGAGGTGGCCGACCCGGAGTTCCTCGCGCGGGTGGCCCGCGCCTACCGCGCCAACTATCGGTTGCTCGACGTCGGCGGGACCTTCTCCCTGGAGGACGCCGACCGGCGTTCTGCGTTCGGGCGCCACTGCGCCGCCGTCCGGGCCGGCGAGCCGCGCCGGGTCGTCGCTCCGGCGGCCGACGACGCGCCGGTCCTGCTCGAGGTCCCCACCCTGCTGCTGTTCAGCGGCGACCGGGGGCCAGCACGCGCCCACGGCTACGAGGCGCTCAGTCGTTTCGTCGAGCGACCGGTCATCGTCAACTGGCCCGACCGCTGCTACGGGGTCCACCACGGCCATCCCGAACAGCTCGCCGAGTTGGTCCGGGAGTTCGACGAGGAGGTCGCCGCCCGGCTCGGACTGGCGGTCGAGGCGCCCCTGGATCCCTCCCGCGAGCGGCGCGACAGCGAGCACATCGTCGCGCGGTACGACGTCAAGATCCGCGACTTCCGATCCCCGGTGAACGGGTCGGCGGACCACGCGCTCCGCGGGAGCCATCCCAAGACGCACGGCGTCGTGCGGTCGACGTTCGTCGTCGAACCGGACCTGCCGCCAGACCTTCGACTCGGCCTGTTCGCCGAACCCCGAGCGGCCTACGAGTGCGTCATGCGGTTCTCCAGCCTCGGCAATCCCGAACTCGGTGTCTTCCACGACGCCGAGCGCG
This sequence comes from Ilumatobacteraceae bacterium, assembly GCA_041581055.1. Lineage (GTDB taxonomy): Bacteria > Actinomycetota > Acidimicrobiia > Acidimicrobiales > Ilumatobacteraceae > JBFGCT01. The sequence continues at coordinate 4,370 of JBFGCT010000009.1, forward strand.
ACGTGCGCGGGGTCGGCATCAAGCTGCTCGAGCCGGGCACGTCGAACACGCTCAACGACTTCCTGCTCAACACCGTCCCGATCCTGTCGACCAAGAACGGCCGCGACGTCGTGCCGCAGAACCTCGACTTCATGGATCTCGAACATCTGCTCGACTACTCCGACGAGCTGGTCGTGCCGCACGTGCTCGAGGTCAGTTACTACAGCCAGACGCCCTACCGCTACGGCGCGCGCCGGGCGGTCAAGTACCGCCTGCGGCCACAGCCGCTGCCCGCGGACCTGACCGACGACGGCGTCGACCACGGCGACCCGGCGTTCCTCCGCCGCCGCTTGGAGCACGTGCTCAGCCACGCCGACGGCGACGTCGTCCTCGACTTCATGGTGCAGTTCCAGACCGACCCGGTGCTCGACCCGATCGAGGACCCCCGCGTCGAGTGGCGTGGCGAGTACGTCAAGGTCGCCGAGATCCGCATCCCGCCGCAGCAGCTCGCGGCGGCGAGCGACGAACACGACGAGGGCCTCTCGTTCCACCTGTACCACTGCCGGCCCGAGCACGCCCCGATGGGCGCGGTCAACCGCTCGCGGCGCGCGGTGTACTCGACGTCGCCGCACCTGCGCCGCGACCTCAACCGGCACCGCCGCATGTACCCGCACGAGCCGATCACGCACGACGTCTGCGTCGTCGGATCCGGTGTCGCCGGCATGGGCGCGGCGATGGCGCTCGCCGAGAACGGCCACCGGGTCACCGTCGTCGAGCGCCGCCCCGCGGTCGGTGGCCACGCCTGCTCGATCGACCTTGGCGACGGCCACTCCGGAGACCCGGCGTTCGGCTCGTTCACCGGGGCCGCCTACCCGAACGTCCAGCGCCTGATGCACAAGCTCGGCGTCGAGTACGAGGAGCTCGGGCCGTTCAAGGAGGCGCTGTCGTACTCCTCGCTCGACCGCCGCCAGTACTGGGACCAGATCGAGAACATCCCGCACTCCCGGCACATCCTCGACGAGGCGGCCCGCTTCGACGCGTGGGGCATCCTCGAGGACGAGAACTACGACTACGTGACCGCCCGGGAGTACTTCGAGACCGAGGGCTTCTCCGAGGAGTTCATCCACCAGTACTTCCTCGGCTCGATCATCTTCGTCTTCGTCGGGCATCCCGCCGACTACTACCTCGACTATCCGATCCGGCAGCTGGTCAAGTACTCCTACATGCCCGTCGTGCTCGCCGGCCGGGAGCCGGTGTGCCGGGTCAAGCTCGGGTCGGGGCACTACATGCGGCGCTTCCGCGAGGTGCTCGAGGACCTCGGCGTGCGCTTCCTGACCTCGACGGAGACCTCCGTCCTCGAGCGCCGGCCGAGCGGCGTGCGCGTCGAGTTCCGCAGCGGCGCCTCCGCCGACGGCGGGTCGCGCCGTTCAGAGGAGCGCTTCGACCACCTCGTCCTGGCGGTCCAACCGGCCGCCGCGCTGTCCGTCCTCGGGACGACCGCCGAGACCGAGGAGAAGGAGATCCTCAGCGGCTTCGAGGTGACCCACGACACCGCCGTCGTCCACCGCGACGCGCGGTTCATGCCGGGCGACCGCGAGCACTGGCGCCACGGCAACAAGATCGTGCCCGACGCCGACGAAGCGGTCGATCGGGATCGGCCGTTCATCTTCACCAAGTGGGCGTTGTGCAACGACGACCGCACGACCGACGTGTTCTCGACCTACGCCTACAACCGCGACCTCGGCATCGAGGGCGGCCAACGGGCGACGTTCGACCACGTGAAGGTGACGCCAGAGGTCGTCCGGCTGCGCAAGCGGATCGAGCAGCGGCAGGGGCTCGGGAGCGTGTGGTACGCCGGTAGCTGGATGCGCGCGTTCACCCTGCACGAGGACGGCCTGGTCTCGGGGTTGAACGTGGCGAACGCGATCCTCGCCGGGCTGGCCGAGTACCCGGTCGCCCGGCCGTTCGAGCTGACGGCGGGCCGCAAGAGGGTCCCGTGGGGCCAGACCCACACCTTCGTCGACGTCGTCGCCTACCAGGCCCAGATCCGCCCGGGCAAGACCGCGCTGACGTTCGTCGACGACGACGGCGCCGAGGTCTCGAACGTCTCCTTCGGCGAGCTGTACCAGGAGGCGATGAACATCGCCGGCAACCTGCGGGCGAAGCTCGGGGTCGAGCGCGGCGACCGCGTGCTCCTCATCTACGTGCCCGGCGTCGAGTTCGTGATCGGCTTCGTCGCCACGATGCTCGCCGGCGCCATCCCGGTGCCCGCCTACCCGCCGAATCCGCGGCAGCTGGCCAACGACATCCGCAAGATCGGGGCGATCGTCGAGAGCAGCGGCGCCCGCGTCGCGCTGACCACCAAGGACTACCGGCGGATGATGAAGCTCGGCAACGTGCTGTCGCCCAAGGCCGTGCTGCGCTGGCCGCGCCACCTCAAGTGGCACAACCACGAGGACCTGCGCGAGCCGGCGCCGGGGGTCGACCTCGGGCCGCGGCCGACCCAGGACGATCTCGCCTTCCTGCAATACACGTCGGGGTCGACCGCCGAGCCGAAGGGCGTGATGATCACGCACGGCAACATGATGCACCAGCTCTCGATCGCCAGTGAGGCGTTGGGCTTCGACCACGAGACCGTGGGCGTCTGCTGGGTGCCGCAGTACCACGACCTCGGCCTCGTCGGCTCGATCCTCAACGCGCTCTACAGCGGCGCCCACTACGTGTTCATGTCGCCGGTCTCGTTCCTGACCAACCCGGCGCTGTGGGGCGAGATGATGCACCGTTACAGGGCGACGGCGACCGCCGCGCCCGACTTCGGCTACCGCCTGCTGGTGAACAAGTCCACACCGGCCCAGCGGAGCTCATGGGACTGGAGCTCGCTCAAGATCGCGATGAGCGCCGGCGAGCCGGTCGACCACGAGACGATGAGCCAGTTCACCGACTCGTTCGCGTGCACCGGCATCGACGCACATGTCTTCTCGCCCGCGTACGGGCTGGCCGAGCACGTGGTCGCGGTGACGATGGGCGGGACGCGCCTGTTCCACATCGACAAGCGCGAGCTCCAGCTGCGCGGCCTGATCACGTTCGGCTCGCACCGGGTCGTCGGATGCGGGCGGCCACCGGACAGCGTGCGGATCGCCATCGTCGATCCGGAGACCAGGCGACCGGCCCCCGCCGACCACGTTGGCGAGATCTGGGTCTCGAGCCCCAGCAAGGCCGCCGGGTACTGGGGGCGCCCCGAGCTCACCGCGGAGGTGTTCGAGGCCCGGCTCGCCGAGCCCGAGCCGGACGGCGACCCGGACACGACGTGGTTGCGGACCGGCGACCTCGGCTTCATGCACCACGGCGAGGTCTTCGTGACCGGCCGCTCCAAGGATCTGATCATCCTGCGCGGGCGCAACGTCTACCCGATCGACGTCGAGAAGTCCGCCGAGCGGGCGACGAAGGACATCCGACCCGGGTGCTCGGTGGCCTTCGCCGTCGGCGGCGACGCGACCGTCGGCCAACCCGACGAAGAGTCGCTCGTGATCTGTGTCGAGCTGCGCGACCGGAAGATGCCCGAGCAGAAGCGGGCGACGCTGTGTGCCCGGATTCGCCGCGAGGTGATGGGCAGTGAGGGCGTACACGTCGGCGCGGTCGCGCTGCTGGCGCCGAAGACCGTGCCGAAGACGACGAGCGGGAAGGTCCGGCGGATCGAGAGTCGGCGGCGCTGGCTCGAGGGGACGCTGAAGCCCCTCCACGTCGACGAGAGCTGGTCGGCCAGCGCGGCGACGCCGAGCCAGGCCCCCGCCGTCGACCAGACGTCGGTCGAGTCCGTGCTGCACGCCGCAGTTTTCGAGGTCACCCGGCACGACGTCGACCCGGCGGTGCCCCTCAGCGAGCAGGTCGAGCTCGACTCGCTCGAGTTCGTCGAGATGGTCGACATCATCATGAAGCGCCTGTCGATCGACCTGCCGATCACCAGCCTGACCCGCTACCCCACGATCAACGGGTTGGCCGGCTTCATCCGCAGCCTGCCCGACGTGCGGCTTCCCGATCCGCACCTCGTCACGCTCAATCCGGACGACGGCTCGGGCGCGCCGCCGCTGTTCTTGGTCCATCCGTCCCGCGGCGGCATCGAGTGCTATCTCGAACTGGCCAAGGAGTACGGCAAACCGCTGTGCGCCCTTCGCCAGCTCGAACCGGCGGCGTCGTTGCAGGAGATGGCCGACACCTATGTGGCGGCGGTCAAGTCGATCCGCCCCGACGGGCCGTACGTGCTCGGCGGCTACAGCTACGGCGCGACCGTCAGCCGAGAGATGGCGCGATTGCTCGTCGCCGGCGGCGACGAGGTGAGCGGGCTCGTGTTGATCGACGAGATCCACCGGTCGCCGAGCCGCGTCCTGGACTGCCCGCAGGGCGAGGAGATCGGGATGTTCCTCGCGGTGAGCGAGGACTACCTGCCGACCGCCGACGTCGATCGCATCCGCGGCTTGCTCGCCGATCGCCGCGAGGTCACCCTCGACGAGGCGCTCGACCTGGTCAGCGACGCGGGCGTGCAGACCGCGATCGCCGAGCAGCTCGAGACCTACGAGCGGAACATCCGACTGCTCGACGGAAACGAGCCACCCGCGCTGCCGGCGACCCGGCTCGTGCTGCTCAAGTCGGACGGCTCCCACAACCGCCACCTCGACGGCTTCGACCGGGTCCTCACCGTCGGCGGCGACCACTTCTCCCTGCTCTACCCGCCGCACACCACGGCGCTGGCACGCTCGATCGCGGAGATCGTCGGCGAGCTCACATCCCAGCCGACGCCGACGAGATGAACCCGAACGCCGGGCCCGGGGACGCAACCGCGCCGAGGCGATCGGTGGTGCGCACGGCCGCCGGCTTCACGCTGCTCGTCGCCATGCTCGCGTTCTTCGCGATCGCCAGCCTGTTCGTCGCCGCGCCCCGACTCGTGCGGCCGGTCAAGGCGCTGGCCCGAACCATGCTGCGGACGTTCGGCATCCGCGTCCGCGTGACCGGGTTGGAACACCTCGATCCCGACGCCACCTACCTCTACACGTCCAACCATGTCGGGCTGCTGGACCACTTCGTCGTGCTCGGTCATCTTCCTGGCTACGTGGTCGGCCTGGAGAAGGCCGAGAACGGCAAGATCCCGCTGTACGGCTGGGTGGGGAAGCGGTGGGGCCAGGTCCGCATCGACCGGACGTCGGTGTGGACCTCGCTCGAGAGCTACCAGACGGTGATCGACCGGCTCGGCGCCGGCATCGGCGTGATCATGTACCCCGAGGGTCATCGGTCGCTCGACGGGCGGCTGTTGACGTTCAAGCCGGCGCTGTTCCAGATGGCGGTCGAGTCGAACGCCACGGTCGTTCCGATCGTGCTCTCCGGGCTGCAACGGCTCTACCCCCGCGGCGCCAAGCTCGTCGGATCCGGGGTCGTCGAGCTGCGCGTGTTGGCGCCGATCCCCCCGGTCTCCGGCCCGAACGCGCGAGACGAGTTGGCCACCAGCGTGCGGGCGGCGATGCTGGACGCACTCGGCCAGACCGACGACTCGCCGCCATGGTCGGAGGAGGCGCACGATGGACGCGTATGAGGGCTCGACGTTCCGCGAGGTGCGCGACCTCGCGTTCAGCGACCCGTACACCGCCGGGTACCCGTCTCGAAAGGCGACGCTGCGCAGCCAGTTCGAGGGGTGCAAGAACCTGCTGTGGCGCGACAACCAGACCTTGCTCACCGATCGCTCCGACGTCGTGCCGTACTTCGACAAGCTGCTCCACCCCTCGGGAATCTGCTTCGGCGGCACGTGGCGGATCACCGAAGACAGCGAGTACACCGGGCTCTTCGCCCGCGGGACCGAGGCGTTGATCCTCGTGCGCTGCTCGGCGCCGCTCGGTCGCACCACCAGCGCGAGGGCGCGGTATCGCGGGTTCGGGCTGGCCGGCAAGATCTTCCCCACGATGGACCCCGACGAGCGCGTCGACACCGCGAACTTCGTCCTGATCGACGTCCTGGGAGGCTCGAAGGCGGCTCGCTTCACCGACCAGCGGCTGACCAACGAGCCCGCGCTCGGTATCAACGCGTCGTTGCTGAAGATCGTCGGCGTGGTCGTGCACACCGTGGTCACGTTCCAGCTCATCGACAAGAAGCCGACCCACCGGACGTTGGCCGACCTGGCCGGCGTGGGCGTCGCGCCGGGGGCGGCGCGCGCCCCGCACTGGATGCAGACCCACCACGAGTCGGCCAACGGCCAGTCCGACGAGCCGGACTTGCGCGACGAGCTGAAGTTGGAGCACTACGCCGACGGCGTGCTGCGCTTCGTCGTGTCGGTGGCCCCCGACGACCCCGACGGCGTGCGGCGCTTCCGGCCGATCGGGGAGATCGTGCTCGACGAGTGCGTCGTCAGCGCCAGCGGCGACCACCGGATCCGCTTCTACCATCGCCCGAACCGGGCGCGGGCGACCAACTGACCGGGCGGCCTCCCGGCCATCCCGCGCGCGGCACGCGACATGTCATCACGTGAGTTGATCGTGCTCGGCACGGCCAGCCAATCGCCGACCCGCGAGCGGAACCACAACGGGTATCTGCTGCGCTGGGACGGCGAGGCGATCCTCTTCGACCCGGGCGAGGGCACGCAGCGGCAGTTTGCGCTGGCCGGCGTCTCCGCCGCGTCGGTGACCAGGATCTGCGTCTCCCACTTCCACGGCGACCACTGCCTCGGCCTGCCCGGCGTGATCATGCGAATGGCGCTCGACCAGGCCCGCCTCCCGGTCCCGATCCACTATCCCGCCAGCGGCGAGGAGCACTTCCAGCGGCTGCGATACGCGTCGGCCGGTCAGGAGCACGTCGAGGTCGACGCCCGGCCGGAGCACGCGCCATGCGTCGCGCACGCCGACGATCGCTTCACGCTCAGCTGCGCGCCGCTCACACACCGCATCGACGCGATCGGCTGGCGGCTGACCGAGCCAGACGGCCGGCGGATGCTCCCCGACCGCCTCGACGCGCTCGGGATCGGCGGGCCCGACGTCGGACGGCTGCAGGCGACCGGGCGGCTCGACGTCGGCGGTCGGACCGTGCGCCTCGAGGAGGTCAGCGAGCATCGCGCCGGGCAGTCGTTCGCGTTCATCATGGACACCGCGTGGTGCGACGCGGCACTCGAGTTGGCGGCGGGGGCCGACCTCGTGGTCTGCGAGGCCACGTTCCTGTCCCAGGACGAGCACATGGCCGCCGAGTTCGGACATCTCACCGCCCGCCAGGCCGGCCGGCTCGCCGCTCAAGCCGGCGCGCGGCGGCTCGTGCTCAGCCACTTCTCCCGGCGGTATCCCGACATGCAGGCGTTCGCCGACGAGGCGGGCGAGGAGTTCGACGACGTCATCCTCGCCGCCGACCTGGATCGGATCGCCGTTCCCCGCCGCTGACGGCGGCGGGCGACGCCGGCGGTCGAACTCCGGCCGCCGCGCCCGCTCCGAACGGGGGCACGACCGAGGCCCCTGAGTGCGCGGCGATACGCTGCCCGCATCGACGCTCGACCAGTCTCCGACATCCCCGCCGGGCCGGGCCGGTGGGCGCCCTCGTGGGTCGGAGGCGCCGCCCTGTGCCTGTTGGCCGCCGTGGTGGTTGCGGCGTGTGGGCTCTCGCTCGGCGACGACACCGCGCCGGCCGCCGCCCCGCCATCGACCGGTGACGGCGCCGCCGGGCCGACATCGACACCGACCTCGACGCCGTCCGCCGAGACGACCACGACCGACGCGCCCGTGCCATCGACGGGCGCTCCGACGACCGACGCCGCGGCGCCGACCACTGTCGCCGCGCCGAGCGGCGCGAGCGTTCGGCCGGTGTCATTCGCCTCCGATGTTCGGCCGGTCGTCACCGAGGTGTGCGCCCGCTGCCACACCGGCGACGGCCCCGGCACCCAGCACGTCCGCTTCGACACCGCCGCCGACCTGGCGGCCAACTCCGGCGACATCTCGCTCGTGGTCGAGACCGGCCTCATGCCGCCGTGGCCGGCCGGCGACTCGAGCGTCCCGTTCGACCACGACTGGAGCCTGAACGACGAGCAGATCGCGGCGATCGTCGGGTGGGACGCGGCCGGCGCGGTCCTCGACGTGCCCGCCGGCGAGCCGATGATCCCGACGGCGGGACCACCCGGCCTCGCCGACCCCGACCTCAGGATCGAGGCGAGCGGAAGCTACGACGGGGAGCTGGGCCAGCCCGACGAGTACCGCTGCTTCGTCTACGACCCTCAGATCACCGCGCCGGCGTTTGTCGGGGCGATGGAGTTCCTCCCGCAGCAGACCCAGGTCGTCCACCACGCGGTCGGATTCCTCGTCGGCGCCGAGGACCGCGCGCAGATCGACCGCCGCGACGGCGCCGACGGCCAGGGCGGTTGGTCGTGTTTCGGGTTCAGCCCCGCGCCGTCCGCCGAGATCGTGTTCACGTGGGCGCCGGGCCAAGGGCCCACGGCGTACCCGGCCGGCAGCGGTCGGGCCGTCGAGCCCGGCGATTTCTTCGTGATGCAGACGCACTACCACTTCGAGGTCGAGGCCCCCGCCGACCGGTCGACGTTCGCCATCGAGTGGGCCGACCCCTCAGGGACCGACCCGGTGCAGCTCATCACGTACCTGGCGCCCGCCGAGATCCCGTGCGGCATCGAAGAGTCCGGGCCGCTCTGCGACCGCGCCGCGGCGAAGGAGAAGCTCGTCGAGGCGTACGGTCCGGAGGGCGTGCTGGCCGATGCCCTGGTCGGGGCCTGCGGATACGACCTGGCCGACTTCGCGGCGATGACCAGCGGGATCGCGACCGCGAGCTGTGATCAGCCGGTGCTCGGCTACGGCGAGATCGTCTCGGTCTTCGGCCACGAGCACGAGATCGGCACGAGCTTCCGCCTGACGCTCAACCCCGACACGCCCGACGAGCGGATCCTGCTCGACATCCCGGTGTGGGACTTCGACTGGCAGCTGATCTACGAGCCGAGCGAGCCGATCGTCCTGCGGCCCGGCGATTGGGTCCGTGTCGAGTGCGCGTGGGATCGCGCGCTGCGCGACGAGACGCTCGAGCCGGCCTACGTGATGTGGGCCGACGGGACCAACGACGAGATGTGCTTCTCCGCCGTCGTCACGCGGCCGACCTGAGCGCCGGTGCGGCGCCGCGTCACGCTGCCTCGAGGGCGCGCTTGACCCGCGCCAAGGTCTCGTCGATCCCCTTGACCATGCCGCGCCGGCGGCGGGCGAGCACGCCATAGACCAGCTTCTGCCAGCCGACGTAGGGCGGATGGGCGAACGACTCGGTCACCACCGTGGCCCCGTCGCGCTCGATGAACTCGTAGCGCCATTGCGTGTAGTCCTCGGCGGTGAACTCGAACACGGCGTTCGGCTCGTACTCGGTGACCTCCGACACGGTCGTCCACCGCTTCAGCGTGATCGGTCCGGCCTTCGCCACGTTGTCCCCCTCGAACTTCGCCCCGACCGCCGGGCCCGTCGCCGGTTGGACCCACCGCGTCGCGGTGCACTCCGGACTCCAGTCGCCCATGCGGGTGATGTCGGAGATCGCCCCGAACACCTCCGACACCGGGCGGTTGACGACGACGGTGCCTGATCCTTCGGTCATCTCCCGTTTCTAGCCGGAACCGGGGAACGGACGAGCATCGGCGTTCGATCAGTCGGGCTCGCCGTGGTCGGCCGGCTCGGCCTGCTCGGCGTCGACCTCGGCGACGATCTCGACGAGTTGGGCGAGGGTGTCGAGGCGGTCCCCGAGCGGGCCGGAGAGCTTGGCCTGGAACGTGTCGATGCCCGCCGAGCGGTACCGCCGCACGCGTTCCTTGATCATCGCCGGCGGGCCGAGGAGGTTGGTGTGCAGCCCGATCTCGATCGGCACCCGCGCCGCCGCCTGCTCGCGCCGGCCGTCGTCCCACAGCCGTTGGACCGCCTCGACGTCGTCGCCGTACCCCTGGCGGGTGAACGCCTCGTTGTAGAAGTTCCGGCCGGCGGCGCCCATCGCCCCGATCGTGAAGGCGTAGCCGCCGGCGTGACGGCGCCCGGCCTCCTCGACGTCGTCGGTGAACTCGACGGCGACCGGCATCGCGAGGTCGAGTTCGTCGATCGAGCGATCGGCCCGAGCACACCCGGCGCGGATCGGATCGAGGAAGACGTCGGCGTGCTCGGGCGTGAACGCGTTGCCCAGCCACCCGTCGGCCACCTCCCCGGTGAGCTCCAGGCTGCGCGGCCCGAGCGAGGCGATGTAGATCGGGATGTCGGTCGGCGGCGCCATCGAGCGGATCGCCGTGCCCGAGCCCGGGCGCGGCAGCCGGTAGACGGCGCCGTCGTACTCCAACCGCGCCCCGCTCGCCGCGAGGCGGACGATCTCGATCGTCTCCCGCATCGTCGCCACCGGCCGGTCGAACGGCACGCCGTGCCACGCCTCCATCAGCCGCGGCCCGCTCGAACCGAGCCCGAGTAGCAGGCGGCCGCCGGAGACGGCCTGGAGCGACATCGCCTGCATCGCCAGCATCGCCGGCGTGCGGGCGCCGACCTGGACGATGCCGGTCGCCAGCTTGATCGTCGACGTCCGGGCGGCGAGGAAGGCGAGCGGCGTCAGGGCGTCGTAGCCCCACGCCTCGGGCGCCCAGACCGAGGTCGCCCCCAGCCGCTCGGCCTCGACGACGAAGTCGGCGTCGCCGGCTGACGACACGACCGCACTGACCCCGACCTGCATACAGTGGCGACTGTACGCCGGGCGCCGGGCGGACGCCGCTGCCCGCGGGCGCGAGAGGAGACCGAACATGACAGAGGACGGCCGGCTTCGATTGGCCGACGGCCCGACGGCCGAGGTCTCGCTGGTGATCAACGCGCCCCCCGCCGACGTCTGGCCGCTCGTGACCGACATCGGCATGCCGGCCCGGTTCTCCGACGAGTTCAAGGGGGCCGAATGGCTCGACGGCGCCACCGAGGCGGCGCTCGGGGCACGCTTCCAGGGCACGAACGAGAATCGACACTTCGGCGTCTGGCAGGTGACCTGCACCGTCGTCGAGTTCGAGCCGGAGCGGGTCTTCGGCTGGGCGGTCGGCGACCCCGACGATGCCGGGGCGCGATGGCGGTTCACGCTCGAACCGGTCGATGGGGGGACACGCGTCGAGCAGCGGGTGCGCCTCGGCCCGGGTCCGAGCGGGCTCACCGTGGCGATCCAGCGCAAGCCCGACCGCGAGCACGACATCGTCGCCGGACGGCTGGCGAGCCTGCGGGCCAACATGGAGGCCAACCTCCTCGGCCTCGCCGACCTCCTCCGCCCCGCCTGAACACGCACACCCACCCCCGTACCTCGTTTGCGTCGCGATTTCGGCGCGCCGGGCGCTCACAATCGCGACGCAAACGGAAGATCGGGCGTTCAGGTTTCGAGCAGCTGCTTCAGGCGGGCGTAGTCGCGGTCGACCGCGCGGCGGACCATCGGCTTCGTCAGCGGGCTGAGCACGCCCATCAACCCGTCCGGCGACCCGCGCACGTGCGCCGACACCCGGCAGCGCTGTGCCCCCAGCGGCTCGACCGTCCTCGTCACCGTGATCGGGAAGGTGCCCTCGACGGTGTCGATGGTGACCGAGCGACGACCGTCGGCGGCCTCCTCGAGCCCGATCACCTCGAACGTCGTGCGGATGGCGCGCCCGAGGAACGCCGCCTCCTGGCGGTAGCGCGACCCGACGGCGAGCGGCGGATCGGTGCTCCAGGCGCACGATCGCATCCCGCCCTGCCACTCGGGGTTGCGGGCGAAGTCGGAGATCACGGCCCATGCCTCGTCGGCGGGGCGGTCGACCTCGCACCCCGAAGTGATGTCGACCTTGTGCTCGCTCACCACGCCAGCCTGGCAGATCGGGTGGCGCCCGAACGCGCGACGCAAACGGAATGGCGCGGACCGCCCACCGCCAACGATGGCGTAACGTGGTCGCCGGAGGTTCCGGGTGCCGAATCACGACCTGACCGCCCCGACGGAGGACGACCGGCAGCCCGCGTCGCCCGAGATCGTGATGTTCCTCCTCGGTCCCGACGGTCAGGAGCTGACCGGCGAGAGCCCACCTCCGGCGCGCACGCTGGGCGAGGTGTACCGGGCCTGGCGGGCGGTCCTCGACGAGGAGCGCGAAGAGGAGGACTTCCACCGGTTCCGCCCGGTCGCCCGGCAGGTGCAGGGCATCGGTCGCCCGGGCAAACAGGGCTATCGCGACGAGATCGTCGTGACCCTCCGTTCGAGGCCGGTGGAGTCGGTGACCCAGGCCCTGCGCAGCGACATCTTCGACCCACCGCCGCGCTGGCTGCTGGTCGAGCCGGGATCGCGCGAGGTGGGCAGGTACGAGCTGGCCTGGCGAGTGGAGCTGCGGGTCTGGCCGTGGCGGACGAGGGCGGCCAAACTGCGGCTGTACGCGTCGCCGTCGCTGAACGTGACCGTGTTGTCGCTGTTCCCCCGCAAACCGAGGAATGTGGCGAAGCGGCGATTCCTCCGCCGCGGCCTGCGCGTCATGAACGCGCTCCGCGACCGGATCGACGACGGCGTCCAAGCGTCGGCGCCCACGTCGGCCGAACCGGTCGGCCCGCCACTCGGCTGACGACCGGCACGCCGGACCGCGACCTTCGCGCGCGCTAGGTTCCGCTGATGAACGCAGCCCAAGACGCCGCCCACGCCGCCGCCGAGGTGAACGGCCGAACGACGGGCGACACCCCGGCCGAGGTCGTTGTCGAGGTGGTCCCCTCGCCGCCGCCGCCCGCTCCCCCGGCCGAGCCGGTGCTTGGCGTGTGCCTGTCGGGCGGGGGGTCGCGGGCGCTCAGCGCCGCCCTCGGAGCGCTGTCCGGGCTGCGGTCGCTCCCCGATCCCGACGATCCCACCGGCACGGTGATCGACCGCGTCCAGCACCTGTCCTCGGTGTCCGGCGGGAGCTGGGCGTCGGTCGCGTACACGTTCCTGCCCGAGCGGATCGGCGGCCAGCCGGTCGACGACGCCGACTTCCTGATCGAGCCGATCGAGCCCGACCGGTTGGTGAAAGCCGGCCACGAGCCACAGGCGGCCAACGTCGAGCACATGAACCCGCACTGCCTGGGAACCGCGCCGCAGCGGTTCGCGCCACTCCCGATCGCCCGCGTGCTCCACAAGTACTGGCGCTGGGGGCTCTTCAAGAACGACGCCAAGTGGAACTGGTTCTGGATCGCGGCGGTCGGCGAGCTGATCCTCGAACCGTTCGGCCTCTACGACGCGGAGTACCCAAAGGGCGTCGATGTCACGCGCCCCTCACACTTCTTCAGCCGGTCCCGCGACTACTTCGAGCAGAAGATCCGCGGGCGCAACGGTGAGCTCGAGCCGGACCACTTCCACTTCGTCGGGCGTCGCCGGCCGTCGCTCGTCGTCAACTTCAACGTCCTCCTCGACGAGCGGGCGGTCGACCCGGTCCAGATGCCGATCCAGGCCACGACCGAGGTCGTCGGCGTCCTCGGCCAGAGCCCGGACGGGACGGTCGTCGGCGGCGGCAGCGTCCAGTCGCTCGGCTTCGGCGGAGCGCTCGTCGGGCCCGGGAGCGACCCGGGCACGGCCGTGGTCAAGATCGACCGGCGGTACTCGCTCGCCGACATCGCCGGCTGTTCGAGCGCGTTCTTCGCCGAGCAGCTCATCCAGCGCCTCGACCAGGAGTTCGACTCCATCCAGGCGGCGATCGTCAACGAGCTGCGTCGGCTGCACGTGCCCCGTTTCCTCGGCAAGCTGGCGGCCCGTTTCCTGCACCAGCGGCTCGAGCCGCTGCTCAACGCCGCTGTCTCCGACCTCATCCCCCGCTACCCGTACTGGCCGCTCGGCGAGCTGGGCGAGAGTGATCCGACCACCACCGAGTACGGCTTCTCCGACGGTGGCAGCTTCGAGGACACCGGGGTGCTCGGCATGCTCGCCCGCACCGACGCCAACCGGGTCATCGCCTTCGTCAACGGCGCGGCGCCGATCTCCCGCGACGACCAGACGGGCGAGATCAAGGTCGACGGGCAGCTCTACGACCCCGTGACCGGCGACATCAGGATCGACGGGCAGCTCGCCACGCTGTTCGGCTACACCTTCGACAACGACGACCGCCGCTACGTGCGGTACCCGGAGTCCAACCCGCGCCGCTTCGCTCAGGTGTTCGACGACGAGGGCGGCATGTTCGACGCGCTGCGCAACGGACTCTGGGACGCCACCACCGCCGGCGGCGGCGCGCCGGCGGGCACCGCCACGGCGGCGTTCGTGCAGCACCTGACGACGATCGAGAACCCCGTCGCCCGGATCGCCGCCGGCCGCGAGGTCACCGTGCTGTGGGTGGTCAACAACCGGGTGAACGCCTGGCAGGACCAGATCACCGACGCCGGGATCCAGGCCGACCTGGCGGCGGGCCAGGCCGGCCAGAACGAGGACGGGTCGCCGAACTCGAAGGCGAAGGGCCACGGCCCGCTCGAGAACTTCCCGCTCTACACCACCGGCCCGCAGATCCACATCGACAAGGAGGGCGTGAACATGCTCGCCCAACTGTCGGCGTGGAACGTCAGGCAACTCCGCGACGAGATCACCGCGCTGCTCCAGCCCTGACCGCCGACGACCGATGCCGCGTGGTCCGGGCGGCCCGAGCGTCCGTCCCCGACCGGTTCGGGACATTCACCGTCGTCGAATCGGTCGCCCCGGCGCCGACCGGTCACGATGCGCCGTCGGCGCGGTCGACCCCCCGGTCGGGGCCGGGGCGGAGCCGGTAGACGCGGACATCGCCGATGTGGCGCAGCCGGTAGTTGCCGAGGCTGCGCAGCGCGAATCGCCGGTCACCGGCGATCGCCGCGCGCAGATCCTGGCTCACGTTGATCGCGCCCGCTCGACCGATCGTCGCCAGCCGGCTGGCGAGGTTGACGACGGGGCCGTAGAGGTCGCCGTCCCGGGCGAGCGTCGGTCCGCTCGCCATCCCGACGCGCAGCCCTGACAGGACGTCGTCGCCGGCGACCGCCTCGGAGAGCTCGAGGGCCATCAGCGCCGCCCGGGCCGGGTCGACCAGGGTGAACATCGCCGCGTCGCCGATCATCTTGACGATCCGCCCGCCGTGCCGGACGACGACTTCGTTGACCACCTCGTCGAAGCGACCGACCAACCGGGCGAGCTCGCGGTCGTCGAGCTGGATGCTCAGCTCGGTGAAGCGCACGAGATCGGCGAACCCGATCACCTGGCCCGCCCCGTCGACCGTGGAGGCGACGACGACGCGCCGCCGAGCCGCGGCCCGCAGATGGCGGCGGAAGGCGTAATCGACGACGTCGGACAGGAACGGGAGCAGCTCGCCGGCGCGCACGGCCAGGGAGCCGGTCTCCGGGGACGGCGGCTCGTCGTCGTCGGCGAGCACGCGCAGCTCGCTGGCGCGCGCCTCGCTGGCGTCAACGACCGCCGTCGCGACGCTGGCCATCGCCAGCCCGAGCACGCGCGCGACCTGGAGCGACACGTCGCGGTCGATCAGCCCGTCTCGGGTCAGCGTGCCGAGCGACTTCAGGATCGCGACATCGCGGCGGTTGAACGAGCGCTCGTTCTCGTCCGGGTCGACGAAGCCGAGCCCGCGCCAGAAGGTGCGGATCAGGTCGACGTCGGCGCCCACCTTGTCCGCCAACTCGGCGAGCGTGTACTTCGCCCGCTCGGGCAGCACGACGCCGTCGATCGCCAGCAGCTCGGCCGTGCCGGCGAGCTCGGCCTCGTCGATCGTGGCCGCGTCCATGCCGAGATCGGCGAGCAGCTCTCGGACGGTGAGCTGCCGCTTGCGACGGAACTTGGCCATCTGGCGATCGTACGGAGCAAGGGTGGCGGGGACCACACCGCGCCGGACTCGATCGTCGCGCCGTCGATGTTTCGCGACGGATCGCCCGGAGGCAGACTGGGGTTGCTCGTCGACCGTGAGGAGTTGATGACCGTTGGATCGCCGGGGAAGGACGCTGGTCACCGCCGCCGCGGTCGGCGCGCTCGTCGCCCCTGTCGCGCTCGACGCCGACGGCTTCCCGCTGTCGACCTATCCGATGTACTCCCAGGTGCGCACGACCGAGGTCGGCTTCGCCACCGCCCACGCCATCGACGACGCCGCGCGGACGCGCCGGCTCTCGCTGGAGGTCATCGGCGCGAGCGACGACCCGCTGATCGTCGCCGGCGAGCTGCGGGCCGCGATCCGCGCCGGACGGGCCGCCGATCGATGTCGCGAGATCGCCGACCGCTGGCATGACGAGCGAGCGCCCGACGACCCGGACGTGATCGAGGTCGTGACCGAGCTGCACGACGTGGTGCGGCTGGCGACGGGGGGCGACAGCCTGCTCGAGCGGACGGTCCACGCCCGCTGCACGGTCGGGGCGAGCTGATGGGGCGCGTCGCGGTCGTCGGTGCGACGGCGCCCCCCGAGCGGCTCGCCATGTTCCGCATCCTGACCGGGCTGTTCGCCATCGGCTACCTGGCGGTTCGGCTCCCGGTGTTCCTGGCGCTGCGCGACCGCGACGCGGCCGGGTTCGAGCCGGTGGGCGTCCTCACCCCGCTGACCGGCCCCCTCCCGGACGGCGCCGTCCTGGGGTTGATCGCGGCGACGCTGGCGGCCGGGATCGCCTCCACCCTCGGCTGGCGGTTCGCGGCCACCGGGCCCGCGTTCGCCGCCGGCCTGCTCGTGCTGACCACCTACCGCGGCTCGTGGGGGCAACTGCTGCACTTCGAGAACCTGATGGTGCTCTACGTCGTCGTCGCCGCGCTCACGCCGGCGGCCGACGCGTGGTCGCTCGACGCCCGCCGCCGGCCGGCGCCCCGGCGCGACCCGACGGCGTACGGCTGGCCGCTCGGGCTGGCCGGGCTGATCCTCGTGCTCACCTACCTCATCGCCGGCATCGCCAAGCTGCGCTACGGCGGTCTCGACTGGATGTTCGGCGACACGCTGCGCAACCACGTCGCGTACTCGGCCGGGCGGCTCGAACTGCTGGGCGGTCGCCCGTCGCCGGTGGCGAGCGGCCTCGTCGAACACGTCTGGATCTTCACCCCGATGGCGGTCGCCGCCGTCGTCATCGAGTGCTCGGCCCCGGTGGCGCTGCTCGGCGGCCGGATCCGAACGGCGTGGGTCGCCGCCGCCTGGACGATGCACGCCGGCATCTTCGCCCTGATGCTCGTCGGCTTCCCCTACCCGCTGTTCCTGGTGGCGTTCGCGCCCCTCTACCGGCTGGAGCGCCTCGCCGAGCTCGGCCCGGCGCTGCGCCGCACGGGGCGCGCGGCCCGGCCGACGCGATCCGAGTCGTCAGCGGCGTCCCCCAGCCCACCCGCCTGATCGTTGTACATACTCGGTATTGCATTTGGATACCGAGTATGTATACTCGGTATCCATGGCAGTGAAGCACGGCCTCCTGGCGTTGCTCCGGGACGAACCCCACTACGGGTACCAGTTGAAGACCGAGTTCGAGTCGGTGACCGGCGGCGTCTGGCCGCTCAACGTCGGACAGGTGTACACGACACTCGATCGCCTCGAACGCGACGGGTACGTCTCGATGCGGCTCGGCGACGACGAACAGAAGCTGTACTCGATCACCGTCGAGGGGCTCGACGAACTCGGCGACTGGTGGGACGCGGTGCCCGCCGACGACCCGCCGCCGCGCGACGAGCTGATGCTCAAAGTCTTGATGGCGATCGAGCGGGGGGCCGACCACTCGCTCGCCGTCATCACCCGCCAGCGCACCGCGTTGGTGGCACTCCTCCAACAACGCCGCCGGGAGCGTTCCGACGGCGCTGGCGGCCGCCCGACGAACGGCGAGGCGCTCGCCGCCGAGCTGGTCACCGACGCGTTGATCGTCCGAGCCGAAGCCGACCTGCGCTGGCTCGACCTCTGTGAGGCGCGACTCGTCGCCTCGAGAAAGGAAATGTGATGAACCACCACAACGCCGATCTGGCGCGGCCGACTCCGATGCTGGAGTTCGCCGGGGTCGTCAAGAGCTTTGGCGCCGGGTCGACCGAGGTGCGGGCGCTGACCGATGTCGACCTGACGGTCGAAGTCGGCGAGTTCGTCGCCATCATGGGCCCGTCGGGCTGCGGGAAGTCGACCCTGCTCCACCTCGCGGGAGCGCTGGAGTACCCCAGCGCCGGCCACGTCCGCGTCGCCGGGCGCGACCTGGCCGACATGTCGGCCGTCGAGCGCTCCGAGCTTCGCCGCCGCGACGTCGGGTACGTGTTCCAGCAGCTCAACCTCGTCCCGTCGCTGACCGCGCTGGAGAACGTGATGCTGCCGCTCGAACTCGACGGCGTGCCGTTCCGGCGGGCCCGCGAGCGAGCCCGGGAGCGGCTCGGCCAGGTGGGCCTCGACCAGCACCTCGATCGCTATCCCGACGACTTCTCCGGCGGCCAGCAGCAACGCATCGCCATCGCCAGGGCGATCATCGGGGACCGCCGGCTGCTGCTCGCCGACGAGCCGACCGGGGCGCTCGACACGATGAACAGCGACCAGGTCGTCGAGCTCCTGGCGGGGCTCTGCCGCCACGACGGCGCGACCATCGTCATGGTCACCCACGAGCCGCGCTTCGCGTCATGGGCCGACCGGGTGGTGTTCCTGCGCGACGGCCGGGTCGTCGACCAGACAGAGTCGCAGTACGCCGGGGCGATGCCGTGACCGTGCTCGACCCACCCCGCGGCGACGAACGGACCCCGGCGCCGCCGGCGAGCCGCGCCCCGGCGGCCCCGCGCCGGACGCTTTCGTCATGGCGCCTCGCCGCCCGCCTCGCCAGACGCGACACGCGGCGGCGCCCCGGCCGGACACTGCTGGTCATGCTGCTGGTGATGATCCCGGTCGTCGGCATGGCGCTCGGCAGCGTGATCGCCCGGAGCCGGGTTGCGCTGGAGGGCCAGAACCTGGACGCCGGGGCGGGACAGGCCGATCTGGTCGTGCCGCACTCCGCCGACCAGACCGACGACCTGGCTCGACTCGTGGGCGCCGACGGGCGCCTCGTGACCGCGCTGTTGACCGACACCTCGATCGGGGGGACGAACCGCGACGGCCTTCCGGAACGCCGCTTCGTGCAGTTCTCCGACGCCCCGATCGGCGACCCGATCTTCGAGGGCGCGTTCGACATCGACAACGGCCGCCCGCCGAGCACGAGCACCGAGGTGTTCGTGTCGCGCGATGTCGCCCGCCTCTTCGACGTCGGGGTCGGCGATCAACTCGTGCTCGATCAGCCCGACGTCGCGTGGACGGTGACCGGCGTCGGACGGTCCACCGCCGGCTACTCCCGCTCGTTCGTCATCGTCGGCGAGCTCGACCGCGCGTCGATCACACCCGCGCACCGCACGCTGATCTCACTCGTCGACCTGGCGCCGTCGGTCACCGTCGACGACGAACGGGCCCTCCTCGACGACCTTGCCTCCCGGCAGCTCTTCGGCGCCTCTCGCCGGTTCGACCCGGCGAGCGCCGGCGCCGACGCTTCGGACGCGCGGGAGCTGGCGTGGGGCTGGGTCGCCGGCGTGGTGTCCCTGATCGCCGTCGGCATCATCATCTCGGCCGCGTTCGCCACGAGCGCCCGCCGCCAGCTGACAACGGTCGGGCAGCTGTCCGCCAACGGCGCGTCGGAACGGGTGATCCGCCGCACGCTCGGATTGCAGGGCTCGTGGACCGGGCTGCTCGGCGCGATCGCCGGCGTCGGCGTCGGCCTGGGCATCGTGCTCACGTCATGGCCACTGATCGAGGAGGTCTTCAACCACCGGATCCCCGACACGCGTGTCGTCCCGCTCGACCTGCTCGTCATCGTGATGACGGCGACGGTCGCGGCGACAGTGGCGGCGCTCGTGCCGGCCCGCTCGGCGGCGAGGGTGCCCGTGCTGGCCGCGCTCGCCGGTCGACGCCCGCTCGCCGACCCGCCTCAATGGATGGCGCCGGTCGGCCTCGCCTCGTTCGTGGTCGGGCTCCTCATGCTCGTCACCGCCGCCAACAGCGGCAACGGCGGTGATTCGGCGGCGCTCGTCGCCGTCGTCGGCGCCCTGGGTGTCCTCTTCGGCATGGTGTGCGCGTCGCCGCTCATCGTCCACTGCGTCGGTGTCGTCGGATCCCGGACCCGCGGCAACGTGCGGTTGGCCGCCCGGAGCCTCGCTCGCACCCGAACCCGCTCGGCGGCCGTGATCACCGCGATCGCGACGGTGATGGCGATCGCCGTCGCCGGCTTGACCGCGGTCGGCAGCGAGCGGTCCACGCCGTCGACCCCCGACTTCCCGCTCCACCGCGTGACGCTGACAGTCATCGACGCGTTCGGCGAGGAGCCGATCGCCGAGGGCGCCATGTTCGACCGCGCCGCGGTGGAGCCCGATCCGCTGCCGACCGCGTTGCGAACCCAGATCGAGTCGATCCTTCCCGACGCGGTGTGGACCGAGGTGCAGACCCTGGTCTTCGATCCAGCCCCGTTCTCGGCGACCGACCCGAGCCCGTTCGGCGACGGCATCGTCGTCGCCACCCCCGAGGTGCTCGCACTCCTCGATCTCAGTCCCACCGAGGCCGCCCGGCTCTCCGCGACCGGGGCCACGGTGCTCGCCCCGGGCTGGACGGTCGTGATCCGAGCCGAGGTCGGCGGGAGGGTCAAGGTGTTCGACCTCGGAACGGGCGACGAACCCCCCGCCGGCGCCTTCGAGCTGTGGGATCCGGCGTCACTGCCGGCGTCGGCCGTCGTGACCCCCGAGTGGGTCGCCGACGCCGGGCTCGGGCGGGCGACCACGATGTGGGTGGTCGACAAGCCGCACACCCTGACCGACGCGGAGCGTTCGGCGCTGGCGGTCGTCACCGACCGATTCTCGCCGTGGGCGCCCGAAAGCGCCTTCCTCAGCGATCAGGCGCCCGGCGGCGCCGACGCCACCGCGACGCCCGGGTCGCCACGCTTCTGGCACGCCGCCTGGTATTGGCCGTCGTCGGCGCCACCGTGGGTGCTGATCAACGCGATCGTCCTCGCCGTGGCGCTGACGATGGTGCTGATGGTCGTCGCGATCGGGCTCGCGCTGTCGGCGACCGAGGGCCGTGCTGAACGCGACGTGCTGCACGCCGTCGGCGCACCACCCGCGACACTCCGGCGCCTCGGCGCGGCCAAGGCCTGGGTGCTGACGACCGCGGCCGCCGCCATCGCCGTGCCGACCGGGTTCCTCGTCCTCGCCGTGATCTCCCGGTCGCTCGACCGCCCCGCCCCGTTCCCGTGGATCGCGGCCTCGACGCTGCTCTTCGTCGTGCCGCTCGTGGCCGCCGCGTCGACGTGGCTGGTCTCGGGCGTCGGGCAGCGGTTCCGACCGGTCACCGCGTCGGCGATGTCGGCGGCGTGACCGGTCGGGGTCCGGCCGGCGCGCCGACGAGATTGCCGAACCGGTGCAGCGTCATCGACAACGCCTGCTCGCGGACGTAATGCTGCAACTCGATCCGGCCCGCCGGGGTGACCGGGGCCGCGGCGAGATGGACGCCGGCCACCGACGCGAGGCCGTGCAATTCGGCCGTCGGCGCCGTCCCGACCATGCGGACGCGTTCGACGCCCGACTCGGACATCCGGGCGATGAAGGCCGAGTCGGGCTCTGCCGCCACCGTTGACGTCACGACGGCGGCACCCGCCAACCGGGCCGCCCGCTCGACCAACTCGACATCGCCCGGCGCGGCGTCGGGTCCGATCCGCAACCCGATCCGGCGGAGCGGCCGGTAGCGGAAGATGTTCGCCTCGCAGAACAGGCCGCTCTCGTCGTGCTCGACGGCGAAGTGCTCGGACCACTGCCGTTCGTAGTCGTCGGCGACGTCGGTCGGCGCCCAGTGGCCGAGCTGCATCACGTAGTTCGGCCCGCCGGCCTTGGATCCCGGCCCGACCGAGCTGCGCTTCCAGCCGCCGAACGGTTGACGGCGGACGATCGCGCCCGTGATCGCCCGATTGACGTAGCCGTTGCCGACCTGGACGCGCTGCGCCCATCGCTCGCTCTCGGCCGGGTCGAGGGTGTGGATGCCGCCGGTGAGGCCGAACTCACTCGAATTGGCGATGTCGATGGCGTCGTCGAGGTCGGCGGCGCGCATCAGCCCGAGGACCGGCCCGAAGCACTCGGTGCGGTGGAACCACGAGCCGGGAACGACCCCGTCCCGAATGCCGGGCGTCATCGTCGCCCCGTCGATCGCCGGCTCGACGAGCCAGCGCTCTCCCTCGTCGAGCTGCGTCGCCGCCCGGCGAAGACGTTCGTTGCCGCCGCCGACGAGCGGCGCGACGTCGGTGCCGAGGTCGAGCGACGACCCGATCGTCAGGCTCTCGACGGCGTCGACGAGCTGCCGCCGGAAGCGGGCCGACTCGTAGGCCTCGCCGACGAGGATGGCAAGGCTCGCCGCCGAGCACTTCTGGCCGGCGTGGCCGAACGCGGAGCGGACGAGATCGGCCGCGGCGAGATCGAGGTCGGCGTTGGGCGTGACGATCAGCGCGTTCTTGCCCGAGGTCTCGGCGAACAGCCGAATGTCCGGCTGCCAGGACCGGAACAGGTCGGCCGTCTCGATCGATCCGGTCAAGATCACCGCGTCCGCCGACTCGACGAGCCGCCGCCCCGTCTCGTCGTCGGGTGTCCGGACGAACTGCAGCACGTCGGCGGGAATCCCCGCCGCCCAGCACGCCTCGGCGACGATCTCGGCGCAGCGCGGCGTCTCCGGGGCCGGCTTGAACAGCACGGCGTTCCGGGCGGCGAGCGACGCGAGGACGCCCCCGGCCGGGATGGCGGTCGGGAAGTTCCACGGCGGGATCACGGCGACGACGCCGAACGGCTCGAACGTCGCCCCGTGCACGCCGTCGAGCTCTGCGGCACGGTCGGCGTACCAGCGGGCGAAGTCGACCGCCTCGGACACCTCGACGTCGGCCTCGGAGAAGACCTTCGACGCCTCGTGCATCATCGTCGTGATCAGCTCGCCGCGCCGCCGGCTCAACTCGTCGCCGACGCGGCGGAGCAGCGCACGGCGCTCGCCGGGACCGACCGCCCGCCACGCGCTGGCGCCCCGGCGCGCCACGTCGAGTTGCCCGTCGAGCGTCGTCCGATCATCGGTGAGCGGGGTCCGGCACGGCGTCGGACGCGCCTCGGCGACCGCCGCGATCCACGCCCGATTGGCGCGCAGGCTCGGGTCGGTGTCCGGCTCGTTCCGGAACGGCGCGTCGAGCGGCAATGGTTCGACCGGCGCCGTCCGGTCTTGAGAGCGCGCCGGCCCGGACGCGACGTCGGCGCGCCGCGCCACACCCTCGCGGAAGAGCGCCGCCTGCGCCTCGAACTGCGCGGACCCCGGTTCGAGGTCGAACAGGGCGCGCATGAAGTTGTCCTTCGACGCGTTCTCCTCGAGCCGGCGGAAGAGGTAGCCGATCGCCACGTCGAAGTCGTCGTCGGCCACCGCCGGCGTGTACAGCAGCATCGCCGCGGCGGCGCCCCCGGTCGCCTCGTTGACCGCCCGGGCCTGACCGGGCGACATGCCCTGGAGCATCTCGAACTGCACCCGCGGGGCGACACCCCGTTCGTCGGCGAGGACCTTGGCCCATGCGAGATCGAACAGGTTGTGGCTGGCGACGCCGATGCGGACACCGCGGAGGCGCTCGGCGTCGACCACCCAGTCGAGACAGCGCCGGTAGTTGGCGTCGGTCTCGACCTTCGACCGGTACGGCGCCTGCTCCCAGCCGTGCATCGCGGCGTCGACCTGCTCCATGGCGAGGTTGGCCCCCTTGACAAGGCGGATCTTGACGGTGCCGCCGCCGTCCTCGTGACGCCGGTTCGCCCAACCGACCAGGTCGCCGAGGATGTCGAACACGTCGGGGAGATACGCCTGGAGCACGATGCCGGCGTCGAGGTGACGCCGGCCCGGCTGGCCGAGGACGGCGCGAAACGCCTCCTCCGTCAGATCGAGGTCGTGGTACTCCTCCATGTCGAGGTTGACGAAGGTCGGCGGATCGACCTCGGCGGCGGCGTCGATCAGCGCGGCGATCCGCTCGGTGACCCGGGACATGCTCCCCGGACGGTCCCAGTGGTTGAGCTGCGACGCGACCGCCGAGATCTTCACCGAGACGTAGTCGATGTCCGGCACACGCAACAGGCCGATCAGGCGATCGAGGTGGGCGATGGCCTCCCGCTCACCGAGCACGGCCTCGCCGAGCAGGTTCACGTTCACGTCGTAACCGGCCCGCCGTTGACGGCCGAGGTGCTCGGCGAGCGCGTCGGGGTCGGCGGGGGCGACGAGATGGCCGACGATCGCCCGCATGCGCCGCCGGGCCAACGGCATCACGACGCTCGGGAGCCGCGGGGCGAGGCGGGCGCCGGAGCGCAGCAGCAACCGGTCGATCGGGCCGAGGAAGCCGGGCGCCGGCCGGCTGGCGAGGAGCGATGCGAGCTGGCCGGCGGCGACGCGGTCGCTGTCGGGCCGCGCCACCCGGTCGACGAACTGCATGACGAACTCGACACCGTGCGGGTCGCCGATCAGCCGGTGGAGCCGCTCGGTCGCCCGCCGGTCGTCGCCGGTCTCGACCTCGGCCGCCCGGCGGAGCCACGCGGCGGCCAGGTCGATCGCCGGCTCGACGAGGTCGTCGCCCGAGCGGTGCGAGGACGAGGCTGGCGCTGACACGGTTGCAGTGTGTCACCGATCCTCGCCTCCCGGGCGAGCCGGTCGCCAGGCAGGAGGCCGTCAGGTCGGCGCGCCGCCGCGGCGGGACAAGGACCCGAGCGCGGCGCCGATCGCCGCGCCGACGAGCGAGCCGATGGTGAGGTTGGCGAGGACGAGCGCCGCTGCCCCGGCGACGAGCCCGAGGTCGCCGTCGCTCATCCCGACGCCGAGGCCGAACATCAGCGCCACGACCACACAAACGGCGACCACGCGCCGAAGGGAGCGACGACGGCGGATGAACACCCCGGCGACCAGGCCGACGAAGAGCAGCGGCGGGATCACATCCGCGCCGTTTGCCGGGCCGTCGACTCGGTCTCGACCGCCCCGGCCGCGACCCGCGCGTCGCTGCGGCGCGTCAGAGGTCGAGCCCGACGGCGGCGATCGGCGTGGTCACCGACATCTGGGGCGGCGCCGCCATCAGCGGCATGAACGACTGCATCGCCGTCCGCATCGCGTCGCGCCGGCCGTGGCCCTGCATCGCCTCGGCGTCGGTCATCAGGGCGAAGAACCGGAAGCCGTTCTCCTCGCCGCGGTGGTACGAGTAGATCTCCACCCCGGGCTCGGCGCGGGCCGCGTCGACCATCGATGTCAGCACCGCCTCCATCTCCGCCGCCTTGCCGTCCTGGCTGGTGATCGTTCCGAACATCGCAACCTTGCTCATCGTGTGCTCCCTCGCGACCGGGCCGCGCCCGCGGTTGGCGGCTGGGGCGCCCTAGGCAGGAGTCGAACCTGCGACCTACCGCTTAGGAGGCGGGAGCTCTATCCGCTGAGCTACTAGGGCCGGGACAGAGAGCCTAACGAAGCGCGCTCAGATGAAGCCGTCGAAGCGGTCGACACCCACGTGTCCAGCGGCGACGTCGCCGACGCGGGCGATCCGGAAGGCGGTGCGTCGACCCTCGAACTCGATCGATACGGTGATCGGAGCACGCGACAACGGAAGGGCGTCGAGCGCGCTCTGGCCGATCGCCAGACGGCGTGGACCCAGCCCGCTCGGCGACGACTGACGGCGCACCAACGTCGAGGAGGCAATTCATGTGGTTGGCACACGCCGGGAATCGGGTCGACGCAGACGACGCGACGACGCCTCGGTTCCGCCCGGAGGACGTCCCGTGGGTCGAGGGGCGGTTGCGCCGGTTGCTCGCTGCGCTCCGCCCGACCGGCGTGGTGAGCGCCGCCGCCGCGGGCGCCGACCTGCTGGTCCTCGGTGTCGCCCGAGAGCTCGGCATCCACACCGAGATCGTGCTGCCGCTGCCGGTCGAGGAGTTCGTGCGACGATCGGTCGCCGATCGCGGGCCCGCATGGGTGGCACGCTTCGCCCAGGTGCTGCCCGATGGTTCGACGGCCGTCGTGCGCGACCTCGGGGAACACGACGACTGGTACCTGCGCGGCAACGACGCGATCCTCGACCACGCGCTGAGCGTCGCCGGCGACGAGCAGGTGCTCGCCGTCGCGGTGCGGCCCACCCCTGACCCCGACCGGCCGAGCGCGACCGACGACTTCGCGCGTCGGGCGAGTTCGCGCGGCCTCACGGTCATCGACCTCGACCCGCGCTCGTCGAGCTGACGCGACGACGGGGCGCGCTCGCCGAGCTGCGGTCGGTTCGACCACACGATTCCGAGTCGTGTCGGGCGATCGGGCGGCGTACTGGCTGAACGGCGTCGATCGCCGGTCGACGGACGGTCGGTGTGGTGCGGCAGCGGTCGACGGACACCCCGGGCAGCGGCGACCCCACGCGGCGGCGCGCCATGCATGTGGCCGCTCGGACGCGCCCGCCCACGTTTGAGGCGGAGATCACCGCCGCGCCAACCAACTCGATCGCCCGCGCCGTCCGGCGCTTCGGTGACGACTACCCGCTGCCGGTGCCTCAACGGCATGTTCGAGTCGCCGCCGTGTTGCTGGTCGCGGCGACCGCGTTCTATGTGCCGTGGATGTGGACCTCGCTCAACCAGGACGCCCCCTGGCTGTCCTGGTCGTTCGTGGTGACGAACACGTTCTCGGTGTTCTACTCGCTGGTCGTCGTCAGCAATCAGTGGAGTCGCGAGGCGCCGGCGCATCGCCTTCTCGCCCCCGGCGCCGAGCCGATGGTCGCCGTGATCATTCCGACCTGCAACGAGCCGGTGGCGATGATCCTGCGCACGGTCGAGTCGATCTACGAACAGGAGTATCCGAACGACCGGATCGTCATCGTGGTCTCCGACGACGGCCACGACCCCGTGCTGCGCAAGCGGCTGCACGACCTGTTCCTGATGGTCGAGTACCACGAGCCGCCGGACCGCTGGGCCCCCGGGCGCGACGGCGCGGCCAAGGCCGGCAACCTGAACTCGGCGATGGCGTTCATCGACGCCCACCATCCGGGCGTCGAGTTCGTCGAGACGCGGGACGCCGACGACGAGGTCGGCTCGGTCGACTTCCTGCGCGCCGCCCTCGGCCAGCTCGTCGAAGACGAGCGACTGGCCTACGTCCAGACGATCAAGGAGGCGCAGGTCAGCCCCGGCGACCCGTTCAACAACCGGGAGTCGATGTTCTACCGCGGCCAGATGCTGACCCGGAACCCGGACAACGCGGTGTTCCCGTGCGGCTCCGGGCTGGTCTGGCGGCGGTCCGCGCTCGACGACATCGGCTGGTTCCCCACGTGGAACCTCGTCGAGGACCTTCAGTCGGGGGTGGAGGCGCTGCGCCGCGGGTGGCGGGGCTGCTACCTCCCGATCGTCGGCGCCGTGCCGCAGCACTCCCCCGAGGACCTTCCGAACGTGTACAAGCAACGCGGCACATGGGCGCTGGACACCGTGCGGCTCATGGTGTGGGGCGACCTGTCCGGACTGAACTTCCGCCAGCGGCGCCACTTCTACGGGATGCTCCTCGACTACCTCCACGGGATCGCGGTGATGATCTACCTGCCGTGCCTCCTGATGTCGCTGCTCGGCTCGACGCCGTTCGTCGCCAGCGGATGGAGCTACCTGCTGCACATCGGGCCGATCGTGATCGCCACCGAGCTCTGGCTGCTGGCGACGAACCGCCCCTACAACGACCGCCGCACACGGCAGCGGCACCCGTTCCTCGACCTGTGGCGGGCGCGGATCATCTGGACCGGCCTCGCCCCGGTGTACGCCAAGGCGTCGGTCCAGGCGGTCATCAGCGGCCCCCGCCGCAAACCGGTGTACAAGGTCACCCGCAAGGAGGACGACCACCGCTGGCACTGGCAGCACACCGTGCCGCAGGCCGTGCCGCTCGTGATCGTCGCGGCCGTCGCCGTCTACGCCGTCGTCAACCGCACGCTCCCGAACGCGGCGTTACTGCTGGCGACGGTCTATTGGGGCGCGCTGAACGTCGCGCTGCTCCTCGGGTTCGTCAGCCGGAGCTGGCACGGCCTGCGCTGGGTCGGCGCCTCGATCTTCCGCCGCGCCGGGCTCGACCGCCGTCGGGATCCCGCGACCGGCCGGCGCTGGGTCGGCGCCTCGATCTTCCGCCGCGCCGGGCTCGACCGCCGTCGGGATCCCGCGACCGGCCGGCGCTGGCGGCGGCACGGCGTGGCCGCGCCGGCGCGGCGACTCGCGGGCGCCGCGGGGTCGCCGGCTGGTGTGACGGGGCTCCGCGGTGCTAGCAACGGCGGATGGCGAACATCGCTGACGACACGCGGTGGCTCGACGCCACCGCCCAGGCCGAGCTCGTCGCGACGGGCGACGTCACCGCGTGCGAACTGGTCGACGCGGCGATCGAACGCATCGACCGGCTCGACGGCGCCGTCAACGCGGTCGTGATGCGCTGGTTCGACCGCGCCCGGCTGCAGGCGGAAGCGATCGACGACTCCTGGTCGGCGGAGGGAACCGATCGCGACTGGGCGCCGTTCGCCGGCGTGCCGTTCCTGCTCAAGGATCTCTGGGCACACGACGCCGGCACGCCGATGACCAACGGGAACGCCGCGCTGCGCGCCGCGCAACCGATCTCGACATTCGACACGACGTTGGTCGCCCGCTGCCGCGAGGCCGGGCTGGTCAACGTCGGCCGGACCAACAGCCCCGAGCTCGGCAGTCTTCCGGTCACCGAACCGGTCGCCTACGGCCCGACCCGCAACCCGTGGAACCTCGAGCGCACGGCGGGTGGCTCCAGCGGGGGCGCGGCGGCGGCGGTGGCCGCCGGGATGGTGCCGATGGCCCACGCCAGCGACGGCGGCGGGTCGATCCGCATTCCCGCCTCCTGCTGCGGGCTGGTCGGCCTCAAGCCGTCCCAGGGCCGGATCACGCTCGGCCCCGAGCGCGACGAGACGGGACTGAGCACCGTGCTCTGCGTCAGCCGGTCGGTGCGCGACACGGCCCGGCTGCTCGACGCGGTGCGCGGGCCGGGCGTGGGGGACACGGTGATCGCACCGCCACCGGCCAGGCCATACGCCGACGAGCTCGCCGCCGATCCGGGCCGGCTGCGCGTCGGCCTGCTCGACAGCCACCCGCAGGAACGCCCGCTGCACGGCGACTGCGTCGCCGCCGTGCGCTCCGCAGCCTCACTGCTGGAGGGACTCGGCCACGATGTGAGCCCGGCCCACCCCGACGTGCTCGGCGACAGCTCGTTCACGCCTCGATTCATGGCGATGTGGGCGACGAACATGGCGGTCGGAATCGACACGATGTCGAAGATGGCCGGCCACGAGCTGACCGAGGACGAGGTCGAGCCGGTCAACTGGGCACAGGCCGAGTTCGCCCGGCAGCTGTCGGGGGTGCGCTACGCCGAGGCGCTCGCCGCCGTGCTCGAGTTCCGCCGCGCCCTTCACCAGTGGTGGGCCGACGGGTGGGATCTCCTGCTCACACCGACGCTCGCCGAGCCGCCGGTCGAGATCGGCGAGCACGACGCCCGGCCGGACGACCCGATGGCGGGGATGAAGCGCGCCACCTCGTTCGTGGCCTTCACCCCGCAGTTCAACGCCAGCGGTCAGCCGGCGATCAATGTCCCGCTGCACTGGAACGACGACGGGCTCCCGATCGGCGTGCAGCTCGTCGCCGCCTACGGTCGCGAGGACCTGTTGATCGCCGTCGCCGCCCAGCTCGAAGCCGCCCACCCGTGGGCGCAGCGCCAACCGTCCTCGCCGTAGGTTCACCCCGATCGATGGAGGGGATCCTCCATCCACCTGTGCGCGGGAGCCGCGCCGTGGAGGGGCGACGGGTTGACGAGCGTGCTCGGGGGGCCGGTTGGGACGGCGCTCGCATAGGTCAGCACGAAGTCACCGAACCGGCGCCACCAACCGGAGAACTCATCGCCCTCCGCCGCCGTGACCACCAGCGGGCGCCACCCATTCAGATCGCCGGCCGGATCGAGTCGCACCTCGACCGATCGCGTGTCGCGGCGGAGCCCGGTCCGCAACACCTTGAGTGCGCTCTCCTTGGCCGACCAGACGAGGTTCGCCAGCAGATCGTGCTCGTCGGGCGAGGCGGCCACGAGATCGTGCTCAGCCGGCGTGAACCAATCGCGTACGAACACCTCCGAGCGGGGCTCGATCAGCTCCAGGTCACAGCCGATCGACATCGTGCCGTGCACGACCGTGCACACCGCCCAGTCGGCTCGATCGGTCATCGAGATGCTCACGCCGGCCGGCCGGCCGTCGACGAACACCTCCGGCGCGCCGTCGCTCGCGTTGCGGATCACGAGCTCGCGCAGCGACTCCGGTTCGGAGCTGCGCGACATCGCCAACGCCAGGGTCCGCTTCGCCGTCCACCGGCCGAGCCGGGCCTCGTCGCGGCGCTTCGTGTAGCGGAACGACCGGAGGCGGGCCGCCTCCGGTTCGGTGAGCCAGCGGTCGTGGGTCGGGAGGTCGCCCATCCCCACCGCGTGGTACGAAGGCGGGCTGCCGATGTCAGCCGGGTCCGGCACGTTCGATCCCTCGCTCGACCGCGTCGATCAGGTACGGGCGCAGCTCGCCGGGCGGGATGATCGCGTCGACCGAGCCGACCCGTGCCGCCCGCTGGATGTTGTGGATCGCGTCGAACTCGTCGGCGACCTCGCCGAGCTTCTCGGCGTGCGCCTCCTCGCGCCGGGCCGCGAGGTCGCGGACGAGCCGCGCGCGCTCGGCGCCCTCGGCGACCGCTACGGCCTCTTCCAGCTCGCGCACCCGCTTGTCGGCGGCGGCCCGGGCGTTGACCTCGCGGGCGAAGACGACGGCCGCGGCGGGCGCGCCGCCGATCACCGAGGCGTGCGACCCCTCGATCGCGGCGACCTCGAAGTTGTCGTTGAGTGCGCCCGAGAACACCACGAACGCACCACCGTGGTAACGCGAGACGACGCAGAACACGATCGGGCCGTCGAAGTTGACGACCGCCCGACCGATCTCGGCCCCGAACTCCAACTGCCGCTCGCGCATCGACTCCGGTGATCCGTCGAAGCCCGACAGGTTGGCCAGCACGACCAGCGGCCGGTTCCCGCTTGCCGCATTGATCGACCGGGCGACCTTTCGTGAGCCTTCGGGAAACAACGTGCCCGACGTCCAGTGGTCAGGTCCGTCGGCCGGCACGAGGCCCGACCGGGGCAGGTTCTTGGACTCGAACCCGATCATCGCGACCGGGCGACCGCCGAGGAACGCATCCCACACGACCGGCACCTCGGCGTTGCGCATGCCGAACCACCGCTCCAACGTCGGATGATCCTGATCAACCACCGCCGCCATCACCCGGCGGATCTCGAAGGGCTGCTTGCGACCGGGGTTGGTCGTCTCGTCGAACACATCGCCCACCGTTGCGAAATGGCCGCCGTGATGTGCGCCGCGGACATCGCGGTCGCTGAGATCAGACGTGTCGGCGGGTCGGGCCCACCGCTCGCCGGGCTCGACGTACGTGTACTCGTAGTGCTGGAGCAGCAGTCGACACGCGGCGGGAAGATCGCGGGCGAAGTACTGGGCCTGACCGTTCGGACCCATGATCCGCTCGTACCCGCCGATGCCGACGTTGTCCTCGGCGGACACCCCACCGGAGAAGTCGAGCGCGTCCTTGCCGGTGAGCACCATCGCGCTGTCAGGCAGCATCACCAGGATGCCCCTGGTGTGCATGAGCATTGTCGCCTCGGCGTTCCAGTACGGCTGCGCTCCGACGTTGATACCGGTGACGACGACATTGACCTCGCCGCCGCGCTGCGTGAACTCGATGATGCGCCGGAGGACCCGCGCGATCCAGTCCATGTTCTCGCTCCCGCTCTCCATCGAGATGAGCGCACCGGCGGACACGGCGAACCACTCGACGGGAAGACCGAGCTCGTCGGCGAGGTCGAACGCGGCGTTGATCCGGCTGCACTCCGGCTCGGCGAGGCTGCCCATGCCGCGAGTCGGGTCGCCGATCAAGACCACCCGCCGCATCCCCTCCGGGTACCGCTCGGTCCGGTTCGTCACGATCCCGACGACGACGTTGGCGACGTTCCCACCCGGCGGTCGCTCGACCGGCACGAGCCTGGCGATGTCGTCGCCGAAGTCGTATTCGAGGAACGCTCCGGGCGGGATGCCGTCTCGCGCGTCGTCGGACGGCGCGAGCATTCGGACCAGCTCGTACGGATAGGTGAGCCCCCGCTGGCGGAGGCGGACGACGTTCTGTTCGTACGCCTGGAGCGGCCGGATCGGCTCGGTCGACGGCTGGCGCACCGTCAGTCGGACCTCGCTCCCGCTCGGATTGCTCGCCTCGAGCATCATCCGCGGGGCATCGTCCTTCGTCCCGAAGCGAGCGAGCACCTCGACCTTCTGGATCCCGAGGCCGACGGTATCGGGGGTCAACCGCTCGACCAGCGCGGCGATGTCGTCGTTGGCGAGATCGAGCACCGGCCACACGTAGAGGATCACCCGGTTCGACTGGAGCCGCTTCGACGCCGGACGGTGGGCCTGGAATCGGCGGATCACGCCGAGCACCTGGTTGATCACCCGTTCGGCCTCCGGCAGCCGGACGATCTTGCCGTCACCATCACGGAGCGGTGTCAGGTCGCGTACCTCGGCGAGCGCGAACAGGCGCTCGTCGCGTGCGTTCTCCCGTGCCGCGCCGTGGAAGACGTAGACATCCTCGGTCGTCGGTATCCGCTGAACGTCGAACTCGGTCAGCCGCCACAGCTCGAGCCGTTTGCCCATCATCGGATGGAGATCGCGGTACAGCGTTTCCTCGCGGTAGCCACCCTCGCCGTCGGGGCGGAACGTGAAGTGCATCACGCGCGACGCGCCGGCGCCGGAGCTCGCGTTGGGCTGCGCCACCGCCACCACGATCCGGCGGAGGGCGAACCGGCCAAGCGTCGAGGCGAGCACCGCCTCGATGTCGTCGCGCAACCGGTCGGCGTCCGACGTCGGATCGGCCCGCCACGCGTAGATGTCCAGCGCGATGTCGTGATCGGGGTCGACCGATTCGACGAGTGGGACGAGCTCGGCCGTCGCCCGCTCCAGCTCGCCGCTGTCGATGTGGGTCGCGATCACCTGAATCCGGCGATCCTCGTGGTCGTATTCGGCCGATGCGTAGCGCCGCCTCCCGACGTCGGCCACCGAGATGTTCACCAGCCCCCGGATGCGGTAATAGCGCCGCATCATCACTTCGAGCATCGCTCCCTGCAGCGTGGGTGACGCGCCGAGGAACCGGTGGGACAGCCACTTCTTGAGCGGCTGTGGGCAGGCGACCAGCGCGTCGACATGAGCCGCGCGCTCACCGGCGGGCAGCTCCTCGGTCAGCGCGTCGAGGTCGGCGTCGGCGGCCTCCAGCACCCGGTCTCGGACCCCGGCGAGGAACGGTTCGTCGAAGACGCGATAACCGAGCTCGTGTGACAGGTCGTGGATCGCCGGATAACGGCCCCGGGTCTCGTCGACGACGCGATCGAGCAGCCGGCGCAGCGACTCGTCGCCCCCGGCCGGGACGTTCTCGAGGCGGTGGTCCAAGATGGTGCGCACCGACGCCAGCTGATCCTGCATCCGGTGCTGGGAGACGACGATGCGGTAGAGCGCGACGTCGAGCGGCGAACCCGGTTCGAGGCTGTCGACGCCGAAGTGGCGCAATGTCTTCTTCAACTGCTCGACGAACCGCTCGGGTAGCTCGCTCCCGCGCGACTCGGGGTGCCGTAGATAGTCGAACAGGTACTCCTCGGTGCTGCGCCGGCTGAGCTCGGAGAGGTCGTCGTCGTCGGTGTCGGGCTCGCGCCGGAACAGGGCGATGACGTCGGCGAAGATCTCGAGGAGCCCGTCCTCGCGCCGGCGCACCTCGTCGGGGTCGAGCAGGTCCGAGCACGGCGTGATGCCGACGCTTGTCATCGAGGCGACCAGCTGTGGATCGACATCGAACCCGAGCAGCATCTGGTGGGTCGCGTCGAGCACGTGGCGGCAGCGATCGTGGGCGACGTCGTTGGGCGCGGCGATTCCGGCGAAGTCGACGCGATCGCCGGACACCGCCGACTCGGTACCGGTCGGCCGGATCTTCAGCAGGGGCGCGCCCGCCCCGACCTGGGCGTTGACCGGCACGTACACGTCGTCGACGACACCTGCGAACTCGGCCTCGATCGCGGTCTCCATCTTCATCGCCTCGATTACCATCAGGCGGTCCTTCGCCTCGACCTCGTCGCCCGCAGAGACGTCGATCGACACCACGACCGCCGGCGCCGGCGCACGCACGATGCCGCCCTCGTCGTGGGTGATGCGATGGGGGTACCCATCGACCTCGACGAGATGGGTGACCCCGTGCGAGTTCGCCAGCGCGCGATAGAGCCGATCGCCGATCTCGAGCCGGATCCCCGCCCGTCCGAGGTCGTCCCGCCGCACCTCGACCGATCGTCCGTCGAGTTCTACCCGGTAGCGATCGGGCGAGAGTCGGAACACCGAGACGGCGTAGCTCTCCCCACGGGAGCGGAGGTTGACCTTCCGGCCGATCGCCGTGTCGACGTGCGGCCGGCCGCGCAGCGCCGACCCGCGGAATTGGCGTCGCTCGGCAGCCATCCGGTCGCGGTACGACTCGATCGCGGCGGTCACGAGGGCGACGTCCGCGTGCTGGCTCGGCCGCTGGCGCCCCTCGGCCATCATCCGGTCGACCCACCCAACGTCGGCCGTCGCGTCGATCACCTCGGGTTCGCCGAGCAGGCCCTGCAGGAACGCCTTGTTGCTCGTGCCGCCGCGGATCGCGATCGCCGTCTCGCCGAGACCGCGGCGGAGCCGCGCCAGCGCCTCGGCGCGGTCGTGGCCGAACGCGATGACCTTGGCGATCATCGAGTCGAACTCGGCCGCGATCTCGTCACCCTCCTCGACCCCGTTGTCGATCCGCAAGCCGGGTCCCGTCGGCAGGCGCAACAGTTCGATCATCCCCGGTGACGGCGCGAACCCGGCGTCGGGGTCCTCGGCGTTGACCCGGGCCTCGATGGCGTGGCCGACGGTCGGGGGCGGGTCGCCCTCGAGCAACCCTCCCGATGCGACGTGAATCTGAAGCTTCACCATGTCGACGCTGGTCGTGAGCTCTGTGACGGGGTGCTCGACCTGCAGCCGCGCGTTGACCTCCATGAAACAGAACTGGCCGGTCGACGGGTCGAACAGGAATTCGACGGTCCCCGCGTTCTCGTACCGAGCGGACGCCCCGAGGCGCACCGCCGCCTCCCGCACCTCCCTGTCCTGGGCGGGCGTCAGCGACGGCGACGGCGACTCCTCCAGCAGCTTCTGATTGCGTCGCTGGACGCTGCAGTCGCGCACGCCGACCGCCCAGACCGTGCCGGCCGAGTCGCCGATGATCTGGACCTCGATGTGCTTGGCCCGCGGGACGAGCGTCTCCAGGAACACGGCGTCGTTGCCGAACGCGTTGCGTGCCTCGCTCCGGGCAGACGGGAACGCGACATCGAGCTCCTCGGCCGCGGTGACCCGCCGGATGCCCCGGCCGCCGCCGCCGGCGGTCGCTTTGATCAGGAGGGGATAGCCGAGCCGCGCGCCGTGGACCCGAGCGTCCTCGACCGTGTTGACCGCACCGCCGCTCCACGGCGCGACCGGCACGTCGGACGCCTCGGCGACCAGCTTCGACGTGATCTTGTCGCCAAGGTGGCGCATCACGTCCGACGACGGCCCGATGAAGACGATTCCGAGCCGTTCGCACATCGCCGCGAAATCGGGGTGTTCGGCGACGAATCCCCAACCGACCCAGGCGGCATCGGCACCGGTCCGCACGAGCGCCTCCTCCAGGCGCCGGTAGTCGAGGTAACCGACTTGGCGGTTGCCGTGCTCGTCGGTGAACGTGGCCGCGCCGAGCGAATAGGACTCGTCAGCGCGGCGCACGAACATCGCCCGCCGATCGGGTTCCGTGTAGAGCGCGATCGTCGTCAGGTCGGTGCCCTTTGCCCCGTTGTACTCCTGAACCGCGTTGATCAGCCGCATGGCCGGCTCCCCGCGGTTGACGATCGCGATGCGCTCGAAGGTCCGAACCATGCCGGTCAATCCTGGTCGATCATCGCCCGGCGCAACGGCACGACCTGTTCGTCGGCGAGGGAACCGGGCAGCCGCACCGTCCGGTATCCCTCCAGCCGCAGCACGACCCGTCCGTCGGCGTCGACGACCGCGGCCTCGAACGAACCGTCGTCGAGCGGCGTGACGACAGAGAACCGCGCGCCGGCCGACGACTCCGTACCCGACGAGAGGACGACTCGACCGACATGCATCGGCAGCGCCATCGCACCGGTCGTGCCGATCTCCCATACCCCCGCGGTCTGGAAGCAGAGCTCGGTCAACCGGGGCGACGTGACCAACGGCGCGTCAGCGGGGTGCTGGTTCGGCGGGAGCTCGCCGACCATCTCTCCGACCACATCGTCGCCGTCGTGCGATGCCCCCGCCATCACCTGGTAGGCGGGCCCGTGGAAGTAGATCGCGTAGATCTCCTCCGGCGTCGCCGCGGGCGCTCCGGGTCGCGGCGGCGCGGTGCGCGCCGCCTCGACCGGTTCGGTCGCCAGCCGCACCCGCCCGGTGAAGTGGACCGTCCGTTGCGGTTCCTCCTGATTGGCGAGCACTCGCTCACCGACGAGCACGCACTCGGCGACGACGTCCTCGTCGGCGGCGAGGTATTGCGCCGAGATGTGAAGCGTGCGCGCCTCGTCGCGGTAGAACTTGAGCGGGGCGAGGAAGTCGACGTCCTCGACGGCGACGACATGCCGACGCGGGAAGGCGAGGCTCGCAACCTGCGCGAACAGCTCGATGCCCATCACGCCCGGCAGCACCGGTGTCCCGTCGATCCGGTGATCGTCGAGGAACGGCTGGTCGGCCGGATCGAGCGTGGCGGTGACCACGAGGCCGTCGCTCATGGTGACGCCGACGACCTGCGTCAGCAGCGGATAGCCCGCGAGCGCCTCGTCGAGCACGGTCGTGTCGAGCCCGCCCGTGTCGTGCAGCTCGTCCACCAGGACGCCCAACCGCCGTGCGGCGAGCATCTCTCGTGTCGAACCGTCGCCGGTCAGCTCGCGCCGCACGATGGGGATCCCGGCCGCGGCGGGCAGCATGTCGATCCCCGCCGCGGCCATCACGGTCGGGATCGAGCCGCGGGTCGCCATCCCGATGTCGCCCCACGCCGTCCAGTCGATCGCCAGGCCGAACGTGCCCGGACGGCTCACCGGAAGGTTCGCCGTGAACTTGCACAAGAGGTCGTTGGCGGCGCTGTAGTCGGTCTGGCCGCCGTTCCCGAACCGTCCGGCGATCGAGCTGAACACGACCGTCGAGGCGATCGGGAGCGAGCCGAGGCCCTTCATCAGGTTGAACCATCCGTCGGCCTTGACATCGAAGACCAGGTCGTACTCGCTCGGCTGCTTGTCCGGCATCAACCGGCTGATCTCCAGGCCGCCGGCGTGCATCAAGACGTCGACCTTGCCGCTGATCTCCGTGATCGCGTCGGTGACGGCCCCCATCGCCTCCGGGTCGAGCAGGTTGACGCGGTGGTAGTGCACGGTGCCACCGGCGGTCTCGACCGATTGCACCGCCGACAGGGCCTCGTGCGACCGCTCGATCTTGGCCAGCTCCTTGTCGACCATCACCGGTGTGACCTTCTCGCCCCCGGCGCGCAGGCGCTCGAAGATCGTGCGCTTGAGACCGTCACGATCGGTGTCGAAGGCGACGATGTCAGGGTCGGTGGGATCGGGTTCGGGCACGAGATCGAGCAGGTGGAACGTGCCGCCGGATGCCCGGGCGAGGTCGGCGACGATCGCCGAGACGATGCTGCCCGCCGCGCCGGTGACCACGAAGACCGAGCCCGGGCCGAACTGGATGCCCGTCGACGTCTCGGGCAGCGGCGTCTCACGGAGGGCGATCGTGTAGCGGTGGTCGTCGTGGTGGCCAACCTCGACGATGCCGGGGTCACGAAGCGTTTCCTCGATGATGATGTCGGCCAGTCCGGCGGTCTTGCGGCTCTTGCCGAAGTCCACCGCCTTGACCAGCGCGTCGGGCCGTTCCCGCTTGAACGCTTTGGTCAACCCGACCACGCCGCCACCCATCGGGGCGGTGGCGCCGTCGTCGCCGTAGCCGTGGCGCCCGCCGAGGCGGGTGGCGCTGACGAGGAAGCCGCCGCTGCCCCCTACCTGCTCGTAGAGGTGGCGCAGCGTGCGGTAGAGCAGCTTGACGCGGCGCCGGAGCGCCTCGCGCCACGCGGCGAGGTCGAGCTCTTCGATGGTCGGCTCGACGTCGAGCGCCGCCAACCAATACACGCCCGTGACGTCGTCGCCCGCCCGCCAGCCGTCGATGCGCGCGAGGACCTCGTCGGCATCGGGGGCATCGTCGATCAAGAGGACCTCGACGCCGCGCTTGGTGAGCCGTTCGGCGAGCGCCGCGCCGACACCCCCCTCGTCGACCATGACGACGACGCGGTCGTCCTCGCCGAGCTCGATGCCGGTCGGGACGCACCCGTCGAGCCCGGGCCGGATCACCGGCGTCGGGATCCGTCGAGCGATGGCGGCGGCTTGCTCGTCGTCGCCGGCGAACACTTCGCCGAGCCGCGGCGCCGCCCCGGGCGCACCGGTCGCAGCCTGGGGAGCGGCCGGGGCGTCGAGCCCGGTCGCCCGCTCGTGGACGAAGCCGATCACCGACGCCAGCGTCGGGTAGTCGCGCAGCGACAGGTTGTCGTCGCGCTCGATCCCGTACCGCTCCCGGATCGCGGCGAACGTCTCGGCCTGCTTCACCGTGTCGATC
>JBFGCT010000010.1:0-40193 GCA_041581055.1 Ilumatobacteraceae bacterium
GGTGTCGACGATGTGCGTCCCACAGTTCGTGTGGCCGGCGAGGTGCATCTGCACGATCCGGTCGTGCGGCAGCGATTCGATGTAGGCCCGCGGGTCGTGGTCGTGGTTGACGCACGAGACGTAGACGTTGTTCACGTCGAGCAGCAGCCCGCACCCGGTCTCGGTCGCCAGCCGGGAGAGGAACTCCCACTCCGGCATCGACGACGCCACGAACTCGACATAGCTGCTCGGGTTCTCGAGGACCAGCGGGCGCTCC
The DNA here is from genome assembly GCA_041581055.1 of Ilumatobacteraceae bacterium. Lineage (GTDB taxonomy): Bacteria > Actinomycetota > Acidimicrobiia > Acidimicrobiales > Ilumatobacteraceae > JBFGCT01. Next base: position 257 of record JBFGCT010000010.1, read on the forward strand.
AGGACGTCCTGCACCACCCGCACCCGGTCGACGACGTGACCGAGCGCCTCGTCGGTGAGCGGCATCGGGAGCAGGTCGTGGGTGTTGATGCCGGCGACGCCGGTCCAGCACAGGTGATCGGACACCCAGACCGCGCCGACGCCGTCGGCCAGCCGCTTGAGCCGGGCGAGGTAGTCGTGGTCGAGCGGGTCGGCGCTGCCGATCGACATCGACACACCGTGGAGGACGACCGGGTAGCGCTCGGCGATCCGGTCGAGCACGTGGCGCGGCCGGCCCTGCGAGTCGATGAAGTTCTCCGAGATCGCCTCGAACCAGTCGACGGTCGGCCACTCCCGCAGCACGTGGTCGAAGTGGACCGAGCGCAGCCCGACGCCCAGGCCGAGATCGGGGAGACCGAGGCGCGGCGGGAAGGCGCCTGCGGCGGTGGGCACCGCCGTCAGCCCCCGGAGGAGTGCGAGTCGGCGACCTGCTCGGGAGGGATGTACGGGCCCGAGGCGGAGCAGTTCGAGCAGCCTCCCCCGCCGCAGTTCGACCCCTCGAACCACCCGGGGACGGCGTCGTCGGGGATGCCCTCGCTGGGGGACGGTCCGAACGGCTTGCCGATGTCATACATCCGCTGCTCGAACCGGCGGCGGGCGAGCTGCCACACGCTCTTGCCCTTGTTCGCCCCCTCGCTCGAGACGCGGCTGCGGTTGATCGGCACCGCGCAGCTACCGGAGTCACGGCACTCGTTCTCGCCGGGGAAGCCCTGATCCTGCGGCGTCCCGAGATAGCCGCACCCGCCCTGCCCGCGGCACTGGTTGTTGCCGTGGCACTGGTGCTGCACGGTGGCGCAGACGCCGGTGCCGGCCATCTTGGCGGTGCGCGTGATGTCCTGGCCGGCGCACGAGTTGAGGCCCACGCAGACGTGGAGGTCGGTCGGTGGCGGCAGGTCCGGGCTCGGCTGCTTGTTCGTCCCCATCGGATCCCCTCCCGTGACCGTGTACCGAGCGTGCCGGCGCGACCGCTCGATGTCGGAGCCTAAATCACGTCGCTGAGCTGGTCAAACGGTCCCCGATCGCCCGTCCGCCGGAGGCTCAGGCGGGGAGCACGGCGTCGGGCGCGGCGTCGCGCGCGGCGTGCGGCGCAGCGTCGGCGTCGCCGACGGCGGCGGCCAGCACGAGCTGCATCATCTCCCGCGCCACCATCGGCGCCGCGTTCTGGTTCTGGCCGGTGACGAGGTTGCCGTCGACCACCCAGTGGTTGGCGAGCGGGTCGCGGAACCGGGTCTCGCTCTCGAACCGGGCGCCCCTCGCCCGCAGCTCCGTCTCGGGGTGGTGCGGCGTCGCCTGGATGCCCAGCTCGCGCACCTGCTTGTCGGTCACCGCGGTGACCCGCCGGCCCTCGACCAGCGGGGCACCGTCGCGCCCGATGGCGTTGATCAGCCCGAGCGGGCCGTGGCACACGCCCCCGATCACCGCGCCGCGCGCGTCGGCCTCGGTGATCTTGGCGGCCAGCTCGGCGGAGAACCCGAAGTCGAACGCCGCGCCCCATCCGCCCGCCAGGTAGACGATGTCGTAGGCGCTCATGTCGAGGTCGCCGATCGGTCGCGAGTCCGTCACCAGCGCCCGCAGCTGGTCGTCGGCGAGGAACCGGTCGTCGGCCGCGGTGCGCAGGACCGGCTTGAGCGACTGCGGGTCGACCGGGATCACCCCGCCGCCGGGGCTGGCCACGTCGACCCGCATGCCGGAATCGAGGAACGCGTAGTACGGGACGGTCAGCTCGCTGGCGAACACCCCGGTCGGCTTGCCGATGTCGAGCACGCCGTGGTTGGTGGCGACGACGAGCGCCCGCCGCCCGGTGAGGTCGAGATCGACGGCGTCCGCGTCCTCGGGATGCATCCCGAGCTTCTGCAGCAGCGTGCGCAGCCCGCGGGCGGGCAGGCGCGGCGACTCGAGCGGCGGCCCGCCGATCGGGTGCCGGGACTCGTACGGCCACGGCTCGTTGCGCTCGGGCACGGACCGGGCGCGCTCCGCCTCCAGCCGCTCGGTCAGCAGGGCGAACACGGCGGCCACCGCACCGTCGTTCCACCGGTTCTCGGCTTCGACCGGGTCGGCGTCGAGGTCGTAGAGCTCCCACTGGTCGGCCAGCGGCTCGGTGCGGTACTGCTCGCCCCCCGGCCCGCTCGCCGCGAGGTGGCGGACGAACGGCTCGGTCCAGGTCGCCGGATCGTCGAACGTGCGCACGAGCTTCCACAGGCGGCCGCCGCCACCCGGCGCGTCGCCCTCGTCGACGCGCGACACGAGCCCCTCGAAGTTCGCCGCGACGTGCGCCGGGACGTGGATCTGCAGCGGGGCCGGCGGATTGGTCTCCTTGCCGAGCTTGCGGATCAGCCCGGGGATCGCGGAGTCGCCCTCGAGGATGTTGTCGCGGGTGATGAGGTACACGGTTCGGTCCCGGTCGGGCTCGTCGGCCGAGTCGACGACCGGCATCAGATTGCGCCCGGGCAGGGGATGGACCTCGGAGAAGGAGTCCCGCAGGGTCGCCGCCGTCGCCGCCTCGTCGATCGAGGCCGCGGCCAGGAGCGTCGGGACGATGTCGACGTGGGAGGTCGGCGCGTCGTCCACCACCTTCGCCGTCGTGGCGCCGGCGCCGACCCGGACGATCGTGAACGGGACGCGCGTCGCCTCGTCGTAGAGGTTGAACCACTTCTGATGGAGCCCGCCATGCGCGCCGAGCAGGTCGCCGTGGTCGGACGTGCGCAGCAGCATCGTGTCCGCGCCGCCATCGGTCACCGCCCGGCGGACCCGGTCGATCGAACCGTCGCCCTCGGCCTGCAGCCGGTGGTAGAGGTCGCGGTACTGCTGACCCTTCTTGTCGTAGAGCCGGGTGACGAACCGGGCCGGGCCGTAGCCGGTCGGGTATGCGGCCCGATACGCGACCTGGGCGGCCGGCTTGGAGGCGAGGTCCTCGTCGGCGGTCGGCGCGGCGGGAACCGGCGGCGGGTCGAGCTCGGACGGCGACAGCGGGTTGCCCCGTCCTGCCCACGCCGGGAAGAGGGCGACGTCGTGGGGGTTGACGAAGCTGGCGACGAGCAGGAACGGGCGCTGAGCGGCCTCGTCACCGGCGGCCCGCCGGGCGTACCGGTCGTCCAACCACGCGACGAGCCGATCGGCGATCAGCGGATCACGGCGGACCCCGGAGTCGGCGAGCAGCGCGCCGTGCGGCTCAGGACCGACCCAGCCGGAAAACCCGAACTCGTCGAGCCGATCGGCGTCGAGGTACGCCTGGACCGCGGCCGGGTCGACGACGCCGTCGTCGTCGTTGGTGGCCAGCGCCTTGCCGGTCTTCTCGTCGACGAGGTCGGCGTGGGTGATGTGCCACTTGCCGTCGTAGTGGGTGTCGTACCCGCCGGCGCGGAACCAGTGGCCGAGCGTCGGCACCTCCCCCGACCGGAGCCAGCGCATGCGCGAGTCCTCCGCCGTCTTGCCGAGCCCGTCGGTCTGCGTCACGCCATGGACGTCGGGGAACTGGCCGGTGAAGATCGTCGGGCGGCTCGGCACGCAGGCCAGCGAGCCGGTGTAGTGCCGGCGGAAGGCGACGCCATGGTCGTCGAACCAGCGCCGCCCGGTCAGCACCCGATCGCGCCACCCGGTGAGCTCGGAGGTTTCGTACGGGGGCGCCGCGCGCTCCTGGTCGGTCATGAACACGACGATGTCGGGGCGCTCGGTCATCTCACCACCGTTGCCGATTCACCGCGCGCGTCGCAAGCTCTGCTGGAATCTTCACCGAACTGCCGCGAGACGGGTCCGGCGCCGGCTCGTGAGTTCGGCCGGACCCCCGCCGTCAGCCCGCGATCGACTCGGCGATGCGGTCGATCGTCGGCCGCACGATCATCGTGTACGTGTCGGCGATGGCCGCCTCGCGATGCCGCTTCTGCGCCGCGAGCCGATCGGGATCCAGGACGACCGTCATGAACGCGGCCTTGCTGGGGAACGCGTTGAACCGCACCTGGTCCCACGTGCGGCCGTCGCCGACGATCGTGCCCTCCGCCGCGAACCAACCGGCGAGCCGAACCCCGTTCGGCACGGCGACCTTGGCTGCGGCGTTCGAGTACGCCTCCATGTCCTCCGGTGAGATGTCGGCCGCCTCCGCGTCCTCGTACTTGAGCACGTGCAGCACCATCACCGGCCCGTCGTCCGCGGTCGGCGGGTGCGGCACGTCGGCCCAGGCCGGCGCGTCGGCGGCGTTGAGGCCCCCGGACGGGAGCGCCATCGGCTGGCAACCGATGACGAACGTCTGCTCCATGCCGGCGTCCTTGTGGACGTGTTTGGCCTGGAAGTCGGGCCGGGCCTGCATCTCGATGAAGCTTCGCCGCGTGGGGTACTTGACGACGGCGACGCGGTCCCACGTCGGCGAGTCGCCGAGCAGCTGCTGCTCGACGTCGCCGACGAACACGATCTCGGCGCCGATCGCGGCGAGCGCCTCGACCGGCGCGTAGATGTCGTCGGCCTCACGGCCGCTGATCTCGCTCTCACGGCCGTCGGCGTAGTCCGCCCGCTCCCGGTACTTCATCAGGTTGACCATCCACACCGGGCCGTCCTCGTCGGGCGGCGTGGTGGCGAGGCGCATTCCGTACTCGCGGTCGACCGTCCCGTAGCGGGGGGTGGTCGTGTCGGTCGCATCACTGTCGGACATTGGCGCTCCTTGCACGTGGTCAGGCGGGTTCGAGGGCGGACTCGGCGGCTTCGCCGGTTGTCGACGTCGCCCCGCCGACGAGCAGCTGCATCATCTCGCGGGCGACCATCGGGCCGGCGTTCTGGTTCTGTCCCGTGACGAGGTTGCCGTCGACCACCCAGTGGTTGGCGAGCGGGTCGCGGAACTTGGTCTCGCTCTCGAACTCGGCGCCCATCGCCCGCAGCTCGGTCTCCGGGTGATGCGGCGTGGAGTTGCCGATGCCGAGCTCGGTGACCTGCTTGTCGGTGACGGCGGAGATCTTGCGACCCTTGACGAGCGGCTCGCCGTCGGCGCCCGTCGCGTTGCGCAGCCCGAGCGGCCCGTGGCACACCCCGCCGATCACCTTGCCAAGGGCGTTGGCCTCGGTGATCTTCGCCGCCAGCGGCTCGGAGAACCCGAAGTCGAACGCCGCGCCCCACCCGCCGGCGAGGAACACGATGTCGTAGTCGGCCATGTCGAGATCGCCGATCGCCAGCGAGTTGGCGACCTGCTCGCGGAAGCGGTCGTCGGCCAGGAACCGATCGTCGTCCGCCGAGCGAAGCACGGGCTTGACCGACTGCGGGTCGACCGGGATCACGCCGCCGAGCGGGCTGGCCACGTCGACCTCGATACCGGCGTCGAGGAACGCGTAGTAGGGCACGGTCATCTCGCTGGCGAACACGCCGGTGGCCTTGCCGATGTCGAGCACGCCGGTGTTCGTGGCGACGACGAGAGCGCGACGGCCGGCGAGGTCGAACTCGACGGCATCCGGGTCGTCGGGATGCAGGCCGAGCTTCTGCAGCGCTTTGCGCAACAGGCGCGCCGGCGGTGGTGGCTTCTTGGTCATCGGTCCTCCCGCTGGACGGCGCGGCTCGTAGGGCCACGGATTGTTGCGTTCCGGCACGCGTGCGGCGCGCTCCTCCTTGAGGCGGGTCCGCATCACGGCGAACACGTCGGCGGCCGTCTCGTCTCGCCAGCGGTTCTGCGCCTCGACCGGGTCCGCGTCGAGGTCGTACAGCTCCCACTGGTCGGGCAGCGCCGCGGTGCGGTACTCGGCGCCACCGGGCCCGGTCGCGGCGAGATGGCGCACCCCTGGCTCGGTCCACGTCGCCGGGTCGTCGAACGTGCGGACGAGCTTCCAGAGATGGCCGCCGCCGCCCGCCGCGGAATCGTCGGGGACGCGCGCGACGAGCCCCTCGAAGTTGGCGCCGACGTGGGCCGGCACCTGGATCCGCAGCGGGGCGGGCGGGTTGACGGTCCGGCCGATGCGCCGCGCCACACCCGACGCGCCGGTATCGCCTTCGAGCATGTTGTCGCGCGTCACCAGGTACACCGCCCGAGCCTCGTCGGCCTCCGCCGCGCCGTCGACGACGGGCATCAGGTTCGCGCCGGGCAGCGGATGGACCTCGGTGAACGACGCCCGCAGCACGTCCGCCGTCGCCGCTTCGTCGATCCCGGCCGCAGCGAGCAATGTCGGCACGATGTCGACGTGGGACGTGGGGGCGCTGTCGATCCTCGTGCCCGACGTCGCGTCGGCGCCGACGCGGGCGATCGAGAACGGAACTCGTGTCGCCTCGTCGTACAGCGTGAACCACTTCTGGTGCAGACCGCCGTGTGCGCCGAGCAGGTCGCCGTGGTCGGACGTGCGCACGATCACGGCGTGCTCGGACCCGCCGTCGGTGACGGCCCGGCGCACCTGGTCGAGCGGCCCGTCGACCTCGGCGTGGAGGCGGTAGTACAGGTCGCGGTACTGCTGCGCGTTCTTGTCGTAGACCCGCGCGACGGCGGCGGCGGGCCCGTAGCCCGACGGGTACGAGGCGCGGTAGGCGATCTGCGCCGCCGGCTTGGTGGCCAGATCCTCGGCCGCGGTGGGCGGCGGGGCGATCGACGGCGGATCGAGCGGGGAGGGGGTTTCGAACGGGGTGCCGCGTCGCGCCCACATCGGGAACAGCACGATGTCGTGCGGGTTGACGAAGCTGGCGACGAGCAGGAACGGCCGCCGCGCGTCGGCATCGCCGGCCCGGCGTCGTGCGTAGCGATCCTCGAGCCAGGCGACGACGCGGGCGGCGATCAGCGGATCGCGCCGGACACCGGAGTCGGCGAGCGCGCCACCGTGTGGTTCGGGACCGACCCATCCGGAGAACCCGTGCGGTCGGAGCGGATCGGCGGCGAGGTACCGCTCGACCGCCGCGCCGTCGACCACGCCGGCGCTGTCGTTGGTGGTGATCCGCTCGCCGTCGTCGTCGTGCAGGTCGGCGTGGGAGATGTGCCACTTGCCGTCGTAGTGCGTGTCGTAGCCGGCGGCCCGGAACCAGTTGCCCAGCGTCGGCACCTCGCCCTCGCGCAGCCAGCGCATGCGGGAGTCGTCGGCCATCTTGCCGAGCCCGTCGGTCTGGGTGACCCCGTGAACGTCGGGGTAGTGGCCGGTGAAGATCGTCGGGCGGCTGGGCACGCAGGCCAGCGAACCGGTGTAGTGCCGCCCGAAGTTGACCGCGTGGTCGTCGAACCACGCCGCACCGGTCAGCGTCTCGCGGCGCCAGCGGGCCACGTCTGGTGTCTCGTACGGCGGTGCTGCCCGCTCCTCGTCGGTCATGATGATGACCACGTCGGGCCGAGCTTCGCTCATGACGCGACCTCGGTCGCACCGACGTGGCGGGCGAGCCCGGCGAGCATGTCGTCGGAGGCCGAGCCGAGTTTGCGGCCGACCGCCTTGGCGATCGCCTTCTGCGGCGGGCGGGGGCCGGCGTCGACCTCGGACGTCAGCGACACGGTCGTCCCGTCGCCCGCCGGCTCGAGCCGCCAGGTGTTCGTGACCGACCGGATCACCGGCGGGAGGCCGGCGATCGAATACGCCAGGACCTCACCGGGTGTCCAGGTGGTCACCGTCTCGACGACGGTGGTGCGGCCGGTCTGGATGCGGCGCACGGCGCCGACACCCGAGTCCTGCTCGGTCATCAGGCAGGAGTGGTCGACGTTGGGCGCCCACGAGCTGATCGCGGCGAAGTCGGACAGCGTCGCCCAGACCTCGCTCGGCGGCGCGGGGACGACGGCGGTGCGTCGGACGGTGGTCATCGGGCAATCCTCATCTCGGTACTCGGTCTCGTGCTGCGGGCATCCAGTTGGGTCCCGCCGTGATGTCGATGCGCTCGACGAGGCGTGCTCCGACCGGTTCGATCAGGGCGATGAACTGGCGCGTCCCCTCTGCGCCGAGGTGTCGCCACGCGGTGGACGACAGTTCGTCGAGGCGGTCCTCGAGGCCCTGGCGGTACGCGATGCCGGCGGCGTTGACCTCGCCGTCGGTCGCCAGCCCGCGCCGCTCGAGTTCGGCGAACGCGGCGGCCAGCGCGCCGTCGTCGGCGCCCCGGCTGCGCGCCAACCAGTCGTCGAGGTATGACCGCCACGCCCCGTCGAGGATCCCGCATTCGACCTGGCCGATGTCCTCGGCGATCTGTATCGCCCAATGGGTGTCGCCGCGCCACTCGCGGATGCAGTTGACGGCCAACCAGGCCGACAGCAACCGATCGTCCGGGCGCGGCCATGCGCGCAGGCTGGCGAACAGCACTCGGCCGGCGACCGGCAGCGCGTCGGCGGCGTCCCACAACGGCCCGGCGAGTTCGGCCAGTTCGTCACAGATCTCCGGGACGTACTGCCGCAACCCGGCGACGACCCCTTCGTCGCGCGCCCCGGCCGCCGCGGCGAACGTCGTGTGTTCACGACACTGGTCGAGGCTCAGCGCGATGAACGGCGGGCTGATCGAGTAGAACGCGGCGGTCACCGCCTCGTTGCCGGCGTCGCCGAGCGATGCGCCACGCGTGGCGCAGTAATACGTGATCGGGTCGGGCCCGAGCGCCGCGTACCGGTCGATGGCAACGGGATCCCAGTAGATCCAGCCGACGAGCCGGTGCGACTCGAGCGCCGCCCGTCGAGTGAGGTCGAGCCAGTCGGTCAACGGGTCAGCCGATCACGTCGATCAGGAGCTGCGCCAACTCGGGGGCGGCGTCCTCCTGGAAGAAGTGGTTGGCCCCGGCGATCGTGACGTGCGGCTGGCCCTGCGCCCCGGGGACGAGCGCGCGGAACGGCTTGTCGCCGCCGGCGGTGACCGGGTCGCCGTCGCTGAAGCAGCAGACGAATGGCTTGCCCCACCGCTTGAACACCTCCCACGCCGCCTTGTTCGCATCGGCGGCAGGATCGTCCGGGCTGGTCGGGACGAGCGACGGGAAGATCCGGGCGCCCTCCTTGTACGAGTCGTCGGGGAACGGCGCGTCGTACGCCGCGACCTCGGCATCGGTCAGCGTCGTGTTCGTCGCGCTCTGCAGGAGGAACCCGATGTCGAAGACCGGCGTCTCCTGGCTGAACTTCTGCCACGCCATGAACGCGGCGCTCGGCGAATGCTCGCCGGTCGGCAGCCCGGTGTTGCCGACGACGACCCGTTCGAAGCGGTCGGGGTTCTCGGCCACGACCCGCAACCCGACGAGGCCGCCCCAGTCCTGGCCGAAGAACGTGGCACCGGTGAGATCGAGCGTGTCGATCAGCAGCTCTCTCATCCAGCCGACGTGGCGCTCGTAGGTGTAGTCGCTCTTCTCGGCCGGCTTGTCGCTCTTGCCGAACCCGACGAGGTCAGGAGCGATGCAGCGGTGGCCGGCGGCGACGAGTGTCGGGATCATCGTGCGGTACAGGTAGCTCCACGACGGCTCGCCGTGCAGCAGCACGATCGGTGCCGCGTCGCCGGGCCCCTCGTCGAGATAGTGGACGCGCAGCGTGCCGCCGTCCTGATCGGAGATCTCGGCGTAGTTCGAGGCGAACGGGTAGCCGGTGAGGTCGGCGAACCGCTCATCGGGCGTGCGCAGTGTTTTCATCGTCGGGTTCCCTTTACGTCGATTCGATGGAGGTCGTCGCCGACTTCGACGGCGCCGGAGAAGTGTTCGGCGCAGAGCGCCTTCCAGTCGGCGCCGTCGCCACCGGTCGGGATCGGCGGCACGTAGTGCGTCAGCACCAACGTGTCGACACCACCCCTGGCTGCGGTCTGCGCAGCCTCGGCCGGCGACGAGTGGTAGTCGAGTGTGTCCTGCATGCGCTGCATCGGGATGGTCTCGATGATGTCCTTGCGGATCACGGTGTGCACGAGCGCGTTCGCGCCCTCGCACAACGAGTCCAGGCCGTCGCATGGCACGGTGTCACCCGCCGCGACGACCACCGCGCCGTCGTGCTCGAACCGAAAGCCGACGGTCGGATGCACCGGCTTGTGATCGGTCGGCGCACACGTGATCGTCACCGCTCCCCCGAGTTCGATCTCGCCTTCCTCGACCTCGATCACGTCGATCTCGGTGAAGCCGTAGTTCAGGTCCTGGTGATGATCGATGCGGTACCCGATGTCCGGTTCGAGCGACGCCACGATGTGATCGACGACCTGCCGCGTGCCGACCGGACCGACGATGGTGAGCGGGGTGGGCTCGAACGTCATCACCCAACGCGTCGTGATCACGTCGTTGAGGTCGGTGATGTGGTCGCTGTGGAGGTGCGTCAGCAGCACCGCGGCGAGGTTCGGGGCGCCGAGGCCGAGCGCCGCCATCCGCATCAGCACGCCCCGCCCGGCGTCGACCAGGTAGTGCTCGGCGGCGGCGCCGTCGCCGGCGGAGACCAGCGTGGCGGGGCCGGCCCGGTCGGGGCTGGGCATCGGGCTCCCGGTGCCGAGGAGGGTGACGGTGATCACTGGCGGCTCATCTCCGCGCCGGCCTCGGCGGCGAGCGCGTCGAGGTCCTGCCTTGACAGGAGCTGGATGACGACCTCGTGGAGTGCCCCGGCGAACGGGAAGGGCGCCTCGTAGCGATTCGACACGGGCGAGCCGTGGTCGTAGGCGACGCTCGGCCCGACCGACGACATCATCCGCATGAACAACGGCAGCTCGGCCGAGCCGGCCGGTACGCCGTCGACCTCGACCGACATGCTGCCCGCCATGCCCTCACCGCGCCGGAACTTGGCGACGAGCGTCGACCCGCCGGCCGGCACCGCGACGTCGGATACGAGGATCGTGTGGTCGTCGAACGCGTTGTAATCGACGACGAGCCGGTCGTCCTGGACGAAGACCGAGATGCCCGAGTTCTGTGTGCCGGTGGCGAACAACACGCCGTCGTCCCCCGCCTCCCTGGTGACGGTGGCGGTGAGGTCGAAGCTGCGCCCGCCGATCGCCGCCGACGCCTGGCCGGGCATCGGCGACATCGGCGGCCGGTAGACGTAGCGCCGGTCGACCGGATGCGGTGAGCGGGGCCGGAACCGGGCGCCGAACAGCTCGACCATGCGGTCGTCGAGCGGCAGCACGCCGTGGCGCTCGGCCTCGAGCCACCACAGGTCGATCAGCTCGGCGAGCTTGTCGGGCTCTTGTGCGGCGAGGTCGTCGCACTCCGACCAGTCGTCGGCGAGGCGGTACAGCTCCCACTGCTCGGCGTCGTAGTCGGACCCCGGCGTATGCTTGCACACCGCCTTCCAGTCGCCCGCCACCAGCGCCCGGCTTCCGGACATCTCGAAGTACTGGAGCGTGTTGGCCGGGGGTGCGGCGGCGTCGGAGAGCACGCCGGCGAACGAGTGGCCGGTGACCGGCAGTTGCTCCAGGCCGCGATACGTGTCCGGCGGGGTGGCGCCGACGAGTTCGTAGATCGTCGGCGTGATGTCGGCCACGTTGACGAACTGGTGGCGCAGGCTGCCGGTGGTGGCGGCGTCGATGTGCCCCGGCGCGTGCACGACCAGCGGCACGTGCACACCCCCCTCGTGGGTGTTCTGCTTGTACCACTTGAACGGCGTGTTGCCGCACTGCGCCCAGCCCCACGGATAGTTGGTGTGGCTGTGTGGGCCGCCGATGTCGTCGATCTTGGCGATCGCCATGTCGGGGGTTTCGAGGATGCCGTTGAAGAACTTCATCTCGTGCATCACGCCGAACGGGCCGCCCTCCTGCGACGCCCCGTTGTCGGCGAGCACGATGAACACGGTGTTGTCGAGCTGGCCGATGTCGCGCAGCCCGTCGACGAGCCGGCCGATCTGGTCGTCGGTGTGGTCGAGGAAGGCGGCGAACGCCTCCTGCAGGCGGCAGGCCAACCTCTGCTGGTTCTCGGGAAGGTCGTCCCACGCGTCGACGCCCGGGTTGCGTGGCGCCAGCTTCGTGCCCGCCGGAATCACGCCCAGCTCGAGCTGGCGTTCGAACCAGCGCTGCCGCACGACGTCCCAGCCCTCGTCGTACTTGCCTCGGTACTTCTCCAGGTAGCTCGCCGGCGCCTGATGCGGCGCGTGGGTGGCGCCGAACGGGAGGTAGGCGAAGAACGGCCGGTCGGGGCGAACGCCCTTGGAGTCGGACACCATCTCGAGCAGTCGGTCGACCAGGTCCTCGGAGACGTGGTACCCGTCCTCGGGCTTGGCGGGCGGTTCGATCGGATGGTTGTCGCACACCAGCTCCGGGTGGAACTGGTCGGTCTCGCCTTCGAGGAACCCGTAGAAGCGATCGAAGCCGCGGGCCAGCGGCCACTGGTCGAACGGGCCGGCCGCGGAACACTGCTCCATCGGGGCGAGGTGCCACTTGCCGACGCAGAACGTGGCGTACCCCTCCTCGCGGAGGACCTCGGCGACGGTGGCGGCGTGGTTGCTGATGTGGCCGAGTTGATTCGGGAAGCCGGTGCGGAAGTTCGACACCGCCCGCATCCCGACGGCGTGCTGGGAGCGGCCGGTCAGCAGCGAGGCGCGGGTCGGTGAACACAGCGGGGTGACATGGAAGTTGGTGAACTGCAGCCCGTTCGCGGCGAGCGCGTCGACGTTCGGCGTGTCGATGTCGGAGCCGTAGCAGCCGAACTGCGCGAAACCCGTGTCGTCGAGGAGCACGACGACCACGTTCGGCGCGTCGTCGCCCGGATGGGGCGGCTCGTCGAACCACGGTTCGGAGTCGGCGACCGTGCGGCCGATCGTCCCCTCGAATCGCGATGGTCGTGTCATGTCGAACTCCCCTGTCGGGCATACGTGTCCAGGACGGCGGTGACCCCGAGCGTCCACAGTTTCTCGATCTGGCGACGAGACCGGCCATGCGCTCGCCGGACAATCTCCCACGCCTCGGGCGAGGTGATCGAGTCGACGAGCGCGACGAGGTCGGCGGCGGACGCCGGGGACGCCTCGGCGATCTCCGGGGCGAACTGCTCGCGCGCCTGATCGGCGAGGCGCCGGCGGTTCGAGGCGACCGCCTCGGCCGCCGGATCGTGCTCGATCGCCCGGGTGCGGGCGACGGCCAACATCGGCCCTGCGACGTCGTAGAAGCGGAGGCGGGCTTCGACGAAGGCCGTCACCCGCGCCTGCCGCGATCCGGCGCCGACGCCCGGGATGTCGTAGAGGTGGCCGAAGCGCTCGCGGAACCGCACGAACGCCTGCCGCTGCATGTCCTCGATGCCGTGGAAGTACCGGAACGCGGACGCCGCCGACACACCGGCTCGCGCCGCGACCTCGTCGACGCTCGGCGGCCGCCGGCCCTCCTGCAGCAGTTCGAACATCGCGTCGATGACGGCGGCTCGTCCGCGCTCGCGGCGGGCTCGTCTGCCATCGATCGACGTCGCGCTGCCCGTCTGCCCCACGATGGGAGACCATAAGGCATCGCCCACTCTTTTGCAAGTCGTACTCGCAATACTTTTGCGTCTTGCGGGAGGACGGCGCCGACGCGATGGTGTCAACAGGAGCTGGACCCACTCGAGGAGCAAGCGCATGGCGACGATGACGACGACGACGATCCGATGGCCTTCCTCCTGACGCCGAGCGACCATGTGGGGCGCGATGTCAAGCGGGCCGCCCGGGAGCGGCTGGACCACGCGCTCGACCAGCTCGACCGACTCGACGGGGATGTGGCGGCGGTCGAGGAGCACGTCCACGAGACCCGCAAGCGCTGCAAGGAAGCGCGGGCGCTGGCCCGCGTCGCCCGGCCGGCCCTCGGGCGGGACTTCGACCGCTTCAACGCGCGGGTGCGCGACGCGGCGGCCGAGCTGTCACCGATCCGCGACGCCCACGCCGCCCTCACGACCATCGACCGCCTGCGGGCCGCCGCGCCCGACGCCTGCGACGCGTCGTTCGAGCTCGTCCGGGCCGGCCAGGCCGAGCTGACGTCGGAGGCGGCCGACACATTCGGCCCTAGCGACCCTCGGCTCACCGAGGCGCGGCGGCTGCTCGCCGCGGCGCGCCGCGACGTCGATCGCTGGGATCTGCCGCGCGGGTTCGAGGCGATCGAGCGGGGGCTGCAGGACACCTACCGCCGGGGTCAGCGGCTCGTCCGCCGCGCCGCCCGGACGCCGGGCGACGACCTGATCCACGAGTGGCGGAAGGCGGTGAAGCAGCTCTGGTACCAGGTTCGCCTGCTCGAGCCGGCCGCGCCGAGCGTGCTCGGGCCGCTGGAGACGTCGCTCGACGGCATCGCCGAGGCGCTCGGCGACGATCACGACCTGGCGGTCCTGCTCGAACACCTGGCGGCGGCGCCGGACCGGTACGGCGGGGCCGTGGCGATCGCCGACGTGGGCCGCGTGGCGCGGGCGCGGCAGGACGACCTCCGGGCCGACGCGTTCCGGCTCGCGTTCAGCGTCTACGCCGAACGTCCCGGGTCCTTCGTGGCCCGCCTTCGCGCCTACTGGCACATCACGCTCGACCACGGCCCCGAACCCGAGATGGGCGGGAACGGCGCGCTGCCGGCCACACCGGCGGCGCCCGCCTAGGGTCGGGTTCGTGCTGGCGACGGTCGGAGACCTGGTCGAGGACGTCGTCGTGCGCCTCGGCGGCGCCGTCGACGTCGCCTCGGACACACCGTCCACGATCGAGCGTCGCCAGGGCGGGAGCGCCGCCAACGTCGCCGCCGCCGTGGCGCGGCTCGGCCATGCGGCGCGGTTCATCGGCCAGGTTGGTGAGGACGCGGCGGGTCGAGCGCTCGTCGATGGGCTCGGGGCGCTCGGGGTCGACGTCGGCGCGGTCCGGTTCGGAGGCACGACGGGGACGATCGTCGTGCTGGTCGACGTCGACGGCGAGCGTTCGATGCTGACCGACCGCGGCGCCGCGCGCTTGCTCGACGCGGCCGATCCGACCTGGCTCGACGATGTCCGCACGCTCCACGTCCCGCTCTACTCGCTGACCGAGCCGCCGCTCGCCACGGTTGCGAAGCAGCTCGTCGACTGGGCGCGCGACCGGGCGATCGCGGTGTCGATCGATCTCTCGTCGACCGCGGTGATCAGGGCGCTCGGCGCCGACCGAGTTCGCCGCGCGCTCGCCGCGCTGCAGCCGACCGTCGTGTTCGCCAACGCGGACGAGGCCGCGGCGCTGGCCATCGACGCACCGATCGGCTCGGCGCTGACCGTCATCAAACACGGTCCTGACCCGGTCGTCGTGCTCCGCGCCGACGACCGGATCGAGATTCCCGTCACCCCGCTCGCCACCGTCGCCGACACGACCGGCGCCGGCGACGCGTTCGCCGCCGGCTTCCTCACGCACGGCAGCGGGGTTCGAGCGGCGTGGAACGACGACCCGGCGGGCGCGGCCGGCGCCGCCAGCCGCGCCGCGGCGCGGCATCTCGCGGCGATTCACCGGTCGGCCTGACCGCGCCTCACGCGGCGTGGGCCGGGGTCCAGCGGATCGTCGTGTGCACCGTGCCGTCGGCGACGAGCCAGAGATCCGACCGGTCGGCGAGTTCGGCGATGTGCAGCTCGACCGCGGTGTCGAGGTCGATCGGCGTGGAGAACTCGGTCTCGGCGCGCCCCCGACGGTCGGACCCGGGCAGCCCCACGATCTCTTCGAGCGCGGCCCAATGCACCGCGTTGTTGACATGGTCGAACGGATCGAGATCGACCCGGCGGACCGACCACGGCCGTCGGCTGACGCCGGCGAGTGGCCCGGGCAGCGAGAGCCGCGTCGAGACCTGACGCTCGCCGGCGACCTCGCCGTAGATCTCGTGGAAGTTGTCGCCGAGCGCCGCGGGACGGCCCGTCGAGAGGTCGACCTGCACCCAGAGGCTGACGGCCTCGACGGCGGCGCCCCTGTCGCCGGTGATCGTGGTGCGCCGCTCGGCCCAGCTCCGCCCGGTGCCGGTGCAGAACGTCGTCAGCGAGAGCCGCTCGCGCAGCCGCGCCGGCTGAACGATCTCGACCATCGTGCGCCGGACGACCCAGCCGAACGAGTTGTTGAGCCCGCAATCGTCGGCGTCGTCGGTGGCCACATCCTGCAGAAAGCGGGCGATCGCGTCGAAGCGCACGGCGGCCCGTCGATCGACGTCGCTCAGCCGCACGGTACGGGCGGCCTTGAAGCGCCGGCCGCGTTCGGGCAGCGGCAACAACTCGGCGGCGGGTGCGAGGCGCATCGTCGCGGTCAGACCAGCGTGAACCGGACGCCGCCGATGTCGTGCGCCTCGCCGGCTCGACCCCGATCGGTGGCCACCAGGTCGACGCCGTCGATGCCCTCACCGCGGTCGCCGGCCAGATCGAAGCGCACCCCGGTCGCCAGCCCGAGCTCGACCCATCGGGCCTCCATCGCCGCCGGGTCGCCAGCCCCGATCGAGACCCCGGCGATCGAGGAGACGATGACGTTGTCCTCGTGGGCGCGCCACTCAGGGCCGGCCCACGTCCAACTGCCGCTGGGCGCCGGCTGGTCGATCGAGACGAGCGCGCCACCGACGTCGCGCGGGTGGAGATGGCGGCCGCGGATCGTCGGGAAGTCGCCGGCCCACACGATCCGCACGTCGTGCTCACGCAGGTGGTCCACCCGCTCGTCGAGATCGTCGACCTCGTAGATCGCCATGTACCCGCCGTCGCCGCCGCGCTTGTCGAGCAACCGGCCCGCGGTCGTCCCGGACTCGGTCGGCGGCACCACCTCGAGGAACTGGTCGCCGATCACCATCAGCGCGTTGTGCAGCCCGAACGCGCCGACCCCGGGGTCGTTGAAGCACACGGTCAGGCCGAACGTGTCGCAGAGCTGCGTGACGACGGCGTCGAGGTCGGCGGCCACGGTGGCGACCTGGCGGAGGCGGATCATCCCCGGATCGTAGGTCGATCGGCACGCGGGCCTAACGTCGACGCCGTGACGACGACCAACGCGCTCATCGAACCCGGCGCCGACCCGGTCGCCGAGGTGCGGGCCTGGCTCGAGGAGAACTGGGATCCGGATCTCACCGTCGCCGAGTGGTGGGAGCGTCTCGGCACCGCGGGCTGGGCCGGCCCGACGCTGCCGATCAACGCGTTCGGCCGCGGCCTGTCGCGCAGCGACGCGGTCGCCGTCCAACGCGAGATCGGCGCGTTCGGGGCGCTCGGGCCGCCGTCGGGCCTCGGCCTGCTGCTCGCCGCGCCGACGATCGCGGCCCACGGCTCGCAAGAGCAGGTCGACCACTACGTCCGCGACATCGTGACCGGGCGCCAGGCCTGGTGCCAGTTGTTCAGCGAGCCCGGCGCCGGGTCCGACCTCGCCGGCCTCACGACGCGCGCCGAGCGCGACGGCGACGAGTGGATCGTCAACGGTCAGAAGGTGTGGACCTCGCTCGGCCAGAGCGCCGACCTGGGCATGCTGATCGCCCGGACGAACCCCGACGCGCCGAAGCACCAGGGGATCACGTGGTTCGCGATCGACATGCACCAGCCCGGCGTCGAGCTGCGGCCGTTGGTCGAGATGACCGGCCATTCGATGTTCAACGAGGTCTTCCTGACCGACGCCCGGGTGTCGAACGACGCGGTCATCGGCGACCTCAACGCCGGTTGGGCGGCGGCGAACACGACGCTGCAGAACGAGCGGGCCGGGCTCGGCGCCGGCGGCGGCGGAGGTGGGGTCGGCGGGGCGGTGCCGGGCACGGTCGCCGGGCAGCTCGGGCTGCGCGCCGGCGATCTGGTGCCGCAGCGGGCAGCCACGTCCCCGACCAAGGCCGGCCCGGCGCGCACGAGCGGGGCGTCCATGCTCACCGAACTGGCCCGCGGCCTCGGCAAGCACGCCGACCCGACGATCCGCCAGGATCTGGCCCGGCTGCACACGCTCGACGCCGTCGGCCGCCTGAACGGCCAGCGCCTGAAGGCGACCAAGGCCGGCGGCGCGGACATCCCCGGCATGGCGAACATCTCCAAACTCCTGATGAGCGACGTCGTCCGTCTGAGCCGCGACCTGGGACTCCGTCTGCTCGGGCCCTACGGCACGCTCCACGGCTATACGAAGGAACAGCGCGCGGCGCTCGACGCGGCGACCGGCAACCCGGTGTTGGGCATCGTCACCGGGACGGCGCTGTACGCCCAGGCGCCGCCGATCTACGGCGGCACCGATCAGATCCAGCGCAACATCATCGGCGAGCGCGCCCTCGGCCTCCCCAAAGAGCCGAACAACGACAAGACCACCCCGTTCTCCGACCTCCCGAAGAACCAGTAGCGCCTGGTGCGACGACCAGTAGTGTCGGCCCGATGGCCCAGCCCGACCGCTATCTCGAGTGGCGGCCACATCCGTGGCACGGTCTCGAGGTCGGGCCGAACCCGCCGGAGTTGGTGACCGCGTACATCGAGATCACACCGTTCGACCTGGTCAAGTACGAGGTCGACAAGCAGACCGGGTACCTCAACGTCGACCGGCCGCAGCGCAGCTCGGCGACGCCACCGGAGCTCTACGGCCTGATCCCGCGCACCTACTGTGGCCCGCGAGTGGCGGCGCTCAGCCCGTCGGTCGAGATCGCCGACGGCGACCCGCTCGACATCTGCGTCGTGTCGGAGCGCCCGATCGACCGCGCCGACATCACGCTCACGGCCCGGGTCGTCGGCGGACTGCGGATGCTCGACGGAGGCGAGGCCGACGACAAGATCATCGCCGTGCTCCGCGACGACCCGGTCTGGGGCGACGCCACCGACCTCGCCGACCTGCCGGTCGCGCTGGTCGACCGGCTCGAGCACTACTTCGCCACGTACAAGGCGATGCCCGGCGCGACGTTGCACGTCGTGATCGAGGAGCGCTACGGCCGCGAGCACGCCCACGCCGTCGTCGAGGCGTCGATCGCCGACTACGACGAGGAGTTTGGCGAGCGAGACTAGCCCGGGCTAGGACCCTGACGTCTGAGTCGCGGCGAGCCGGGCCGGCGTCACGACGAGCCGGTGAACAGCGCGCCGGACTGCTGGTGGCCACTGCCCTGGCCGGCCGAGCGTTCGGCGCTGCGGGTCTTGACCTCGGCCCGTGCGACCACGTGGTGATGGACCTCGTCGGGGCCGTCGGCGAGGCGCAGCGTGCGTTGGCCGTGGTACATGTCGGCGAGCGGGAACCACTGGGAGATGCCGGCGGCGCCGTGGATCTGGATCACGTCGTCGATGATGTCGCAGACCTTCTCCGGGACCATCGCCTTGACCGCGCTGACCCAGATGCGGGCTTCGGCGTTGCCGAGGGTGTCCATCGCCTTGGCGGCGCGCAGCACCATCAGCCGCATCGCCTCGACCTCGATGCGATGCCGTGACAGCGTCTCCATGTTCTTGCCGAGGTTGATCAGCTTCTTGCCGAAGCCCTCGCGGTCGAGCCCGCGGTCGACCATCATCTCGAGCGCCTTCTCGGCGGTCCCGATCGAGCGCATGCAGTGGTGGATCCGCCCGGGCCCGAGCCGGAGCTGGCTGATCTCGAAGCCCCGGCCCTCGCCGAGCAGGATGTTGTCCTTCGGGACGCGCACGTCGTGGAACCTGATGTGCATGTGCCCGTGCGGCGCGTCGTCGGACCCGAACACGTGCATCGGCCCGACGATCTCGACGCCGGGGGCGTCGATCGGGACGAGGATCTGAGACTGCTGCTTGTAGGTGTCGGCGTCGGGGTTGGTGCGCACCATCGTGATCATGATCTTGCAGCGCGGGTCGCCGGCGCCGGAGATGTAGAACTTCTCGCCGTTGATCAGCCACTCGTCGCCGTCGAGCTCGGCGCGCGTCTGGATCTGCTTGGCGTCCGAGCTCATCACGCCCGGCTCGGTCATCGCGTACGCGGAGCGGATCTCGCCGTTGAGCAACGGCTCGAGCCACCGCTTCTTCTGCTCCGGGGTGCCAACCCGCTCGAGCACCTCCATGTTCCCCGTGTCGGGCGCCGAGCAGTTGAGGCACTCCGAGGCCAACCGGTTCTTGCCGAGCTCGTTGGCGATGTACGCGTAGTCGAGGTTGCTCAGCCCCTGGCCCGTCTCGGCGTCGGGCAGGAAGAAGTTCCACAAGCCGTTGGCGCGGGCCTTGGCCTTCGCGCTCTCGAGCAGCTCGAGCTGCCCCTCGCCCCAGCTCCAGCGGTCGGCCCGGTTCTCCCCGAGCCGGTAGAACTCCTCGGTGATCGGGTCCACCTCGTCACGGATGAACCCGACGACGGCGTCGTACAGCGGCCGGACGTGCTCCGACATCCGCAGGTCGAGGTCGTCCATGTTCGCCGTCTTGAGTGCGCCACCAACCATGTCGGGAGGTCCTTTCGATCGAGTTCGTCGGGCTCGGCGTCCTCGGCCGGCTCACGCTGCGACCGTAACGCAGCGGCTCCCCTGCCGTCGAAGCGTCGTTGTCGCCACCGGCGAGAGAGCGGGTAGCCTCCGGCTTCGGCATGGCGGATCGCACCTCTCGAACCTGGTCGACGGAGTCGATGCCGACGCCGGTCCGAGCCCTTCTCGTCGGCGGGTTCATCTATCTCTTCCTGATCGGCGTGTCGTCGCTCGAGACCGGCATCAAGATCATGGGCTCCGACGTCCAAGAGCGGCTCTTCTCCCAGGTGTCCAACCCGGTCGCCGGGCTGTGCGTAGGCGTCCTCGGCACCGTGCTCGTGCAGTCGTCGTCGGCGTCGACCTCGGTGATCGTCGGGCTCGTGGCGTCGGGCGTGATCGACATCGACATCGCCGTGCCGATGATCATGGGCGCCAACATCGGCACGACCGTCACGAACACCCTCGTCGCCCTGGCCCACGTGCGCCAGTCCGGGGAGTTCCGCCGGGCCTTCGCCGCCGCCACCGTGCACGACTTCTTCAATGTGTTCGCGGTCGGGATCCTGCTGCCGTTCGAACTACTGACCGGCGTCGTGTCGGGCATCGCCGGGCGCATCAGCGAGCTGCTGGTCGGCTCGTCGGGGTCGACCTGGAAGAGCCCGATCAAGGAGTGGGTCAAGAAGCCGGTCGGCTGGATCCAGGACTTCTACGAATGGGTGGGCATCACCGGCAACGTGCTGGGCACGATCATGGTCCTCACCGGCCTGGTCCTGGTGCTCGGCGCGCTCACGATGATCACCAAGAACATGCGCAAGCTGATCGCCGATCGGGTCGAGCGGTCGATCAACAACGTGCTCGGCAAGGGCAACGGCACGGTGGCGATGCTGCTCGGCGTGGTGATCACGATGCTCGTCCAGTCGTCGAGCATCACGACGTCGATCCTGATCCCGCTCGCCGCGGCGGGAGTCGTGACGCTGCGCAACGCCTACCCGGTGACGCTCGGGGCGAACGTCGGCACGACGATCACCGCCCTCCTCGCCGCGCTCGCCACGGCCAGCAACGACGCGCTCACGATCGCCCTGACCCACACGACGTTCAACGTGATGGGCATCCTGGTGCTCTACGTCCCGCCGTTCGTGCGCGGGCTGCCCGTCTACTGCGCCGAGCAATTGGCCGACGTCGCTGTCCATCAACGGTATTACGCGGTCGCCTACGTGACCGGCGCGTTCATCGTCCTGCCACTCCTCGGCATCCTCATCCTCGGATGAGCTAGAAAGGTTCAAACCATGGTCATGTCGTTCTTCCGCAAGGGCCCGACCGGGCTGGAGCACATCGTGTCCCAGTCGATCGGCATGCTCGGCGACGCCCGCCACTCCTTCGACCTCGCCACCCTGGCGTTGCTCACCGAGACCACCGCCAAAGCGGTCGAAGACGACATCCGGGCGACCGACAGGAAGATCAACCAGACGGAGGTCGAGCTGCGCTCCGAGCTCGTCGTCCACGTCAGCGTGCAGGGCACCGCCGACATCGGCTCGGTGCTCGGCATGATCCTGCTGATCAAGAAGATCGAGCGGATCGGCGACCAGGCGGGGAACATCCTCGATCTGGTCGAGGCCGGCGTCTCGCTGGCGGGGCGCCCCGACACCGACGCGATGCTCGCCGAGCGCAGCGTGATCTCGGCGATGTTCGCCGAGGTCGCCGAGTTGGTCCACGACCACGACGACGACCGGTTCGCCGATCTCGAACGGCGGGGCAAGGCGATGCTCGACGAGCACCAGAAGAAGATCGAGGGATACCTGCTCTCCGAGCGGCCCGGCAACGAGGTCGTGCCGCGGGCCATCTACTACCGCTACCTCAAGCGGATCGTCGCCAACCTGCTCGGCATCGTCCGCGCCGCCTCCGACCCGCTCCCGGACCTCCGCGACGAATCCGACGACCTCGACGACGACTGACGCGCCGCGGCGGGCGGCCGGCGCGCCCGGTCACCATGTGACGTCGTGGCAGCCGGTGTGTGACTCGGGCTCGACCTGGAACGTGCCGTGGTCGATGCCGTACCGGTCGACGAGCAGCTCCCGGGCCTGGTCGAGTACGGCGTGGGCATCGACTCCGTCGGCGACCATCAGGTGCGCCGACGCCGCCTCCATGTCCGACGTCAGCGTCCAGACGTGGAGGTCGTGAACATCGACGACGCCGTCGAGGTGCGACAACTCGCCGTGCAACACGTCGAGCGCGACATGGTCGGGCGCCGCTTGGAGCAGGATCCGCGCCGACTTCCGGCCGAGCCGCCATGTGCGGGGCAGGATCCAGAGGCCGATCGCGGCGCCGATCGCCGGGTCCATCCACGTCCAGCCGAACCACAAGATCGACAGCGCGGCGACGACGACCCCGATCGAGCCGACGGTGTCGGCGAGCACCTCGAGGTATGCGCCCTCGACGTTCAGCGACTCCTTCGCGCCCTGCCGCAGCAGCGCGAACGCGACGAGGTTGACCGCCAGCCCGAGCCCGGCGACGACGAGCATCGGCGTCGACAACACCTCGGGCTCGTCGAGGAAGCGGCGCGCCGCCTCGACCAGCACCCACACCGCGACGCCGAGCAGGAGCAGCGAGTTGACGAACGCGGCCAGGATCTCCAGTCGGTAGAGGCCGAACGAGTGGCGCGTCGCCGACGACGAGTCGCGCTGCTCGAAGCGCGTCGCGAGCTGGATCGCAGCGAGCGCCATCCCGAGCCCGATCACATCGGTCAGCATGTGCCCGGCGTCGGAGAGCAGGGCCAGCGAGTTCGTGAGCACGCCGGCGACCGCCTCCACGACGAAGAACACGCCGATCAGCGCGAAGCTGAGCGCGAGGCGGTTGCGATACGCCGCGCCGGCCCGCTGACCGGCCGCGAGGCCGGGCGAGTGATCGTGCTCGTGGCCCATCAGCGGGCGTCACCTCCGTTCGTTCGCCATGTCGCCATTGCCGGCGACATTGTAGGGGCGCGTCGATCGGTGGGCCGGAGCCCCACGCGTGGGAGCATGGACAGCCATGACACCGGACGAACTGCGCCCGCTCGTCGAGAGCGAGGAGATCGACACCGTCGTCGTCGCCTTCACCGACCACTACGGACGGTTGATGGGGAAGCGGTTCGACGCGCGGTTCTTCCTCGACGAGGCGCTGCGCGCCGGCACCCACGCCTGCGACTACCTGCTCACGGTCGACATGGAGATGACGCCCGTGCCGGGGTACGACTACGCCAACTGGGATCGCGGGTACGGCGACTTCCACATGGCGCCCGACCTCGCGACGCTGCGTCGCGCCGGGTGGGCGGCGCACACCGCGATCGTGCAGTGCGACCTCGTCGACGGGTCGACGCACGCCCCGGTCGACGTCGCGCCGCGGTCGATCCTGCGCCACCAGCTCGATCGGCTCGCCGACCACGGGATGACGGTGTTCGCCGCCTCCGAGCTGGAGTTCGTGCTCTACGACGACAGCTACCGCGAGGCCCACGACAAGGGGTTCGCCGGCCTGGCGCGAGCCGGCTGGTACATCGAGGACTACCACCTCCTCCAGGGGGCGCGCGTCGAGCCGTTCGTCGGCGCGGCGCGCCGTGCGCTGCGGGCGAGCGGCATCCCCGTCGAGAACTCCAAGGGCGAGGCCGCCGTCGGGCAGCACGAGCTCAACATCCGGTACGCCGACGTGCTCTCGATGGCCGACCGCCACTCGGTGATGAAGCACGGCATGAAGGAGTTGGCCGACGCGATGGGGGTCAGCGTCACCTTCATGGCCAAGCCGCACACCGGCGAGGCGGGCAACAGCTGTCACATCCACCTCAGCCTGTGGGACGCCGCCGGCGGCACGAACCTGTTCGACGAGGGTCCGGCCGGCAGCAGCCTGTTCCGCTGGTTCCTCGGCGGCTGGATGACCCACATGCGGGCGTTCATGCCCTTCTACGCGCCGACGGTCAACTCGTACAAGCGATTCGAGGACGCGTCGTGGGCGCCGACGCGGGTGGCGTGGTCGGTCGACAACCGGACCGCCGGGTTCCGCGTCGTCGGCCGCGGGCCGAGTCTGCGGATCGAGTGCCGGATTCCGGGGGCCGACTGCAATCCGTACCTGGCGTACGCCGCGGCCCTCGCCGCCGGGCTCGACGGGATCGAACAGCGGATCGAGCCGCCGCCGGCCCACGATGGCGACGTCTACCACGCGGAGGCAATTCCGAAGGTGCCGCGCACCCTGCGCGCGGCGGTCGACGGCTTCTCGGCGAGCGAGGCGGCGCGCACCGCGTTCGGCCCGGCCGTCGTCGACCACTACACCCACTTCTTCGAGGCGGAGGTGGCGAGCTTCGAGGCCGCGGTGACCGATTGGGAGCGGGCCCGCTACTTCGAGCGGATCTGATGTCATCGAACGGGGGACGGCATGCGACTTGACGGCAAGGTGGCGGTGATCACGGGGGCCGGTGGCGGCATCGGGCGGGCGAGCGCGCTGCGCTTCGCCGCGGAGGGGGCCTCCGTCGTGGCCGCCGACATCGACGTTGCGAGCAACGACGAGACGGTGTCGCTCGTCGAGGCGTCCGGCGGGCGGGCGGTCGCCATCGGGGTCGACGTCACCGACTCGGCCGACGTGAGGGCGATGACCGACCTCGCCGAGGCCCGGTTCGGCCGGCTCGACATCCTGTTCAACAACGCCGGCGTGATGCTCCCGACCGACGACGACGCGGTCGCCACCGACGAGGCCACGATCGACGCGACGTTGGCGATCAACGTCAAGGGCGTCCTGCTCGGGTGCAAGCACGGCATCCCGGCGA
Organism: Ilumatobacteraceae bacterium; assembly: GCA_041581055.1. Classification (GTDB taxonomy): domain Bacteria; phylum Actinomycetota; class Acidimicrobiia; order Acidimicrobiales; family Ilumatobacteraceae; genus JBFGCT01. The sequence continues at coordinate 25,156 of JBFGCT010000010.1, forward strand.
TGCGCCGGTCCGGCGGCGGGTCGATCGTCAACACCGCGTCGTTCGTCGCCACGCTCGGCGCGGCCACCCCGCAGATCGCCTACACCGCGTCGAAGGGCGCCGTGCTGTCGCTGACCCGCGAGCTGGCGGTCCTCCACGCCCGCGAGGGGATCCGCGTGAACGCGCTCTCCCCCGGCCCATTGCGCACCGAACTGCTGATGAGGTTGCTCGACACCGAGGAGAAGCGGCAGCGCCGACTCGTGCACGTTCCGCTGGGCCGGTTCGGCGAGGCGGCGGAGATGGCCGAGGCCGCGCTGTTCCTGGCGTCGGACGCGTCGTCGTTCATGACCGGCGCGAACCTGGCCGTCGACGGCGGCATCACCGCCGCCTACGTGACGCCGGACTGACGACATCGGCGTAGACTCGTTTTCTGAGAAACATTCTCACTTCGACGCCGGCCGGTGGCGGGCGCGACGATCTCCCAGGACCACATGTTCGACTTCCTCCTCGACGCGTTCGGCTCACAGCTCACGCAGCGCGCCCTGCTGGGCGGCCTGCTCGCCGCCACCGTCACCGCCCTCGTCGGCACCTGGGTCGTCGTGCGCGGCCTGGCGTTCTTCGGCGACGCGCTCGCCCACGGCGTGTTGCCCGGCATCGCCCTCGCCGCCATCTGGGGGTTCGATCTCACGATCGGGGCGATGGTCAGCGCCGCCGTGATGGTGCTCGGGGTGAACCTGGTCCACCGCACCACGCGGCTGTCCGATGACACGGGCATCGGCCTGCTGTTCGTCGGGATGCTGGCGCTCGGCGTCATCATCTTGAGCCGTGAGGCGACGTTCGCCGGCGACCTCACCGGCTTCCTCTTCGGTGACATCCTCGGCGTGAGCGACGACGAGCTCCGGCTCGGCGTCGGCGCGCTCGCGATCACGATCGTCGGGCTCGCGTTCGGGCACCGATCGTTCCTCGCCCTGTCGGTCAACCGCGACAAGGCGACCGCCCTCGGCCTGCGGCCCGACCTCGCTCACGGCGCACTGCTCGTGCTCCTCGCGCTGTCGGTCGTCTCGAGCTTCCAGGTCGTCGGCACGTTGCTCGTCTTCGGCTTCCTGGTCGCGCCCCCGGCGACCGCGGTGCTGCTCGTGCGGCGCATCCCGCTGGCGATGGCCCTCGGCGTCGGATTCGGGTGGACGTCGGTCGTGGCCGGGCTGACGATCAGCTATCACGCCGACACCGCCGCCTCGGCGACGGTCGCCGGGTTCGCCGTCGCCCAGTTCTTCGCCGTGCTCGTCGTCACCGAGCTCGCGAGCGCATTCGACCGGCGGCGACGCGTCGCGACCGCCTGAGCGGCGTTTCGGGGTCTGCGCGAGGTTCTGGGTCCAACCGCGCCCGTTCCGCCGCCAGAGGCCTCCCCATCCCCCGGCGCCCAGCCTTCACCGTGGGAGAGTGGCCGGGTGACCGTGCTCACCGTCCTCGGCGCGGCCGCTGTCGCCGCGCTGGTGTGGTCGGAGGGGCGCGCGAACCGCTGGCGGCTGCTGGCCAAACCGGCTGCCTCGGCCTCCTTCGTCGCCGTCGCGCTGCTCGCCGGCGCCGCGGACAGCGCGTACGGGCGGTGGGTGCTGGCCGCGCTCGTCCTGTCGGCGGTGGGCGACGTCGCGCTCCTCGGCCGGTCGTCGCGGCTGTTCCTTCTCGGGCTCGGAAGCTTCCTGCTCGGCCATGTCGCCTACGTCGCGGCGTTCGTCGCCCGGGGCGTCGAGACGCGGGCGACCGCGGTGGCGGTCGTCGCCCTCGCCGTGCCGGCCGTCGTCGTGATCCGCTGGCTCTGGCCGCATGTGCCGCCGACGATGCGGCCCCCGGTCGCCGCGTACTCGTCGGTCATCTCGTTGATGGTCGCCGCGGCGGTCGGCACGGTTGTCTTCGACGCCGACGGCCGCATCGTCGGGGCCGCGATTGCCTTCTACTGCTCCGACCTCGCCGTCGCCCGCGACCGATTCGTCGCCCCCGGCCCGGAGAACCGGCTCTGGGGGCTCCCGCTGTACTACGCCGCGCAGTTCGCCTTCGCCTGGACCGTCGCCACCTGACCCGCTGCGGCGCGCCACGCGTGGACGAGCAGCTCCACTCGTGCGCGGTCGTCGCCGCGCTCGGGCGCCGTCACGACAGCGCGACGAGCACCTGGTGAATGGCGGACGGCGTCGCCGCTCCGGCGATCCGGTCGACCTCGTCGCCGCCGTCGATGAAGATCAGCGTCGGCGTGCTCATCACCCCGTAGCGCGTCGAGAGCTCCGTCTGCTCGTCGGCGTGGACGGCGACGAAGCGCCATCGGTCGGCGTGGTCGCTGGCCATCTGTTCGAGGTGGGGGCGCAACGTTCGGCACGGCTGACACCAGGTGCCCCAGAAGTCGATGACGACACCGCGGTCCTCGGCGAGCAGCACCTCGTCGAGCCCGGCAACGTCGACCTCGTCGAGCGTCAGCCGCTCGGTCACGCGATCTCTTCCTGCCGGTACTCCAACCCGACGTCGTACTCCGACTCCGGTTCGGCGTCGAGGTTCATCGTGATGTTGAACTTGTTGCCCCAGTTGAAGATCCCGCAGGCGAACACCATCTCGACGATCTCGTCGTCCGTGAAGTGCTGGCGGAGCGACTCGAAGAAGTCGTCGGTGACCGTGTGGGGATCGAGCGCGATGCGCTCGGCGAGCGAGACCCCGAGCGCCTCTCGGTCGTTCAGCACGTCGCCGGCCTTGGGCTGATGGCCCGCACAGGCCGCTTCCCGCGGACCGACGGCACCGCGCACGGCGGTGGTACGAACGGTCATTCAATACGCACAGTCGTTGATCTGGCCGGTCTTCAATCGCATCAGCTCATGGATGTGCGGCTCGACCAGGCCGGCGCCGAAGAACGCGCCGAACACGGGCACGATGCTCTTGAGCAGCGCCGGGCAACGGCCGATCACGCCGAACATCGCGGCATCACCCCACCAGCCGTCGCGGCCGTCCTGCAACAGTTGATTCACTTCGGCGTCGGGGCTGTCACCCGGCGCGAGTGGCTGGATCCGAGATGTCATCGGTCCCCCTCGGTTCGATCGACACCTTCAACCTACTCCCCCGGTCAAGGCCCGATCGTCAAGTCATGCTCAGGTCGCGGCGGCTTCGCACCGATGACACAGTCGATGGATGCTCCCGAACCGCTCGACGAACTGGCGCGCCTCGGTGATCTCTATGCCCTCGACCTGCTCGATCACGAGCCGAACGAGCGGTTCGATCGGATCACCAGGGTCACGCGCCGGACGCTCGGCGTCCCGACCGCGCTCGTCTCGCTGGTCGACTCCGATCGGCAGTGGTTCTGCTCACGCCAGGGACTCGACGCCGACGAGACGCCGCGCCGCGACGCGTTCTGCGCCCACGCCATCGTGTCCGCGGCCCCGGTGATGGTCGTCGAGGACGCGCGGCTCGATTCCCGGTTCGCCGCCAACCCCCTCGTGACGGGTCCACCGCACATTCGCTTCTACGCCGGCGCGCCGATCATCTCGGCGCGCGGCCACCGGCTCGGGACGCTGTGCGTCATCGACCAACGCCCGCGCGGCCTCGAGGCCGCCGATCAGCGGGTGCTGCGCGACCTGGCCGACCTGCTCGAGCGCGAGATGCACTACATCGGCCTCTCGCTGCTCGACCCGCTGACCGGGTTGGCGAACCGGCGGGCGTTCACGCAGACCGCGCGTCGGCTGTTGCCGCTCGACGGTGGACGGCCGGAGCGGATCTCCGTCCTGTGCGCCGATGTCGACGGACTGAAGGTCGTCAACGACAAGAGGGGTCATCCCGCCGGCGACGAGCTGTTGCGCCGGGCGGCGCGTGCGCTCGTCGACAACGTCCCCCGCTCCGACCTCGTCGCCCGCCTCGGCGGTGATGAGTTCGGCGTGCTGATGTACGACGCCGACCACGAGGTCGCGCTGGAGACCGCCGCGGCGATCCACTCGGCGATCGAGCGGGACAACGTGGAGACCCCCTGCGAGGCTCGGCTCTCGCTCAGCATCGGCGCGGCGTGCGCCGGTCGTGACGAACCGTGGAAAACGGTGATCGCACGGGCCGACCGAACGATGTACACCGCCAAGCGGCGGGGCCTTCATCTCCGCTCCATCCCGCTCGACACCAGCGGCTGCGGGTCGGCCCAGCGCGTGCGATCGCACTGACGGGCCGCGAGCGGGCGCCGGCCCGAGCGGGCCGTCAGTCGAGGTCGGCGTACGGAACGAACAGCCCGGCCAGGTGCAAGATGGGCATCGGCTTCGCCGTCAGGTCGGACATGACGGTCAGGTCGAGCACGAGTTGGCCGCCCTCGGTCTGCGGGGTGTTGGCCGCGAACCACGTCGTCCAGCCCCTGACCTGCAGGTCGACCACGGCGGAGAGCGGTGTCCCCGTCCCGGCATCGTTCAGCCTCGTCCGGGTCGGTGGCATCAGGTACACCGGCAGCCGGACGCGGTCGATCGCCGGGTTGATCTGGTACTCGTAATACAGGCTGGCCTGCATCGTGACGTCGGACGTCCCCGCTTTGGCGAACAGCGACTGATACAACAAGCTCAGCTGGCAGTCGAGCGTGCGCTTCAGCGGATCCTGCCCGCCGGTCGAGTAGATCGTCGCCAGGTTGATCTGGTCGTCGCTGAAGAGGGTCGGGTGGAGCGGTCCCTCGAACGACACGGTGGGCGTCTGGTAGATGAAGTCCTTGACGATGACCTTGCCCGGGACGAGATCGGCGTTGCGTGTGATGTAGACCTCGGATTGCGCGTCCTGCCGCTCGAGGATGTCGAGGTCGGGGAGCACGAACGTGCGGGCCGCGATCTTGGCGCCGTCGGAGGCGGGGAGGTAGTCCCCGTTGTCGTCCTTGTACAGGAAGACGCCCTTCGTCGGGTCAACCGGGTCGTTGGTCTGGCGCTCGCAGTGATAGCCGGCGATCTCGACGAACGGCAGACCGACGCGCGGTGGGAGGGGCGCCGCCAGCGCCACGGTGACCTGGAGCGCCGTGACGCCGTCCTTCGGAACGCCGACCTCGGAGATGACGAAGCTCACCGATGCCGCGGCCGCCGACGCGGTCAGCTCGTCGGGATCCGGGGCGGGGAGCTTGGGCGGGCTCGCCGCCAGCCACTCGATCATCTGCGCCGCCGACTCCAGCGCGGCCTCGGCGTTGGTCAGCTCGGGGCCGAGCTTGGAGTCGACGTCGATCGGCGCCAGGAACTGGTTGAGGTCGCTGCGAACCCTGGGGTAGACCTGCGTGAACTGCGCGAGGTTGTCGAAGATGTCGCGGGCCCGCACGTCGGCGGCCATGATGTTCACGTCTTCGGGGATGTTGAACGAGACCTCGCCATGGATCTCGTCCTGTTCGTAATGGTGCTGCAGCGAGTAGGTGAAGCTGTAGTTCCAGCGGGTCGCCGCGGCGAGCGGGTCGTAGTCGCCGGTGGTCTGGCAGGTCATCCCGCTGAGCAACGTCCCTGACGGCGCTTGTTCGCCGGCATCCAACGGCTGGTGGCACTTCGAGGTCAGCGTGCCGACGTTGTCCTGGTTGACCAGGGTCGGCGTCGTCGGGAAGGCGCGCAGCACGATCGGCACGTCGAACTGTCCGAGCGCGGCGTGCAGCGGCACGTTCGAGTGGTGCTTCGCCGTCGGCGGATCGATGTCGACGAAGCTCAGCCACGAGGAGGGCTGGTAGCCGGGGATCCCCTCGATCACCCCGATCTGGTGCTCGATGTACTGGCCGTCGTAGTCGAGGTTCAACGTCACCTTCTTCGCCTCGACCGAGGTGCTGCTGACGAGCGAGCTCAGATATGGGCTCGGGGCGGGGATCGCCTTCGCCGGCGGTGGTGTGCCCGTCCCGTCCGGGGCGAACGCGAGATCGAGCTTCGGCGACGACACCGAGACGCTCTTGTCGAGATCGACGGCGTTCCCCACCGGCGGGTTCATCCTCACATCGCCGTAGACCCGCGGCACGTTGGTCGCGTCCGCCTGACGTTTGATCGCGGCGTGGACGGCGGCCTCGAACTGGATTCCGGCCTTCACGGCGTAGAAGCCGCCCATCGTCGCCAGCATCGTCTGGCGGAACGCCTCCTGGATGTCACGGAGCTGGTCGTCGCTCGGGTGCTCGCCGACGTAGACGGCGATCATCACGTCCTTGAGGTTCTTCGCCAGACTCTCCTTGGCGTCGAGGACGCGCTGCAGCGTGTTGCTCCCGATCTTGGAGCGCAGGATCTGCGCCGGCACGACGAACTTCGGGGTCAGCAACTCGTCGATGTAGCCGAGCGTCGTGGTCATCCACTTGTCGAGGTCGATGTCGGAGAACGAGCGGTTGTCGACCGGGCCGTTCGGGTCGATCGGCTTGCCGGTCTCGTAAGGGACGATCGGCGTCACCGCCCGCGACCTGAGGGTGTTGGAGATCGGCCGCGGGGCGTAGACCGTCGGGTGCCCGACGACCTCGACCGGCTGGCCGGCGTTCGTCTCGGTGTTGACGATCGTGTACGAGATCGGCTCGGCCGCCGCCGGCGTCCCGAGCTGAACCACCCACAGCGGGCCCTTGCCGCTTCCGGCGAACACCTCGCGATCGGCGCCGGTGGCGATGCGGTAGCTCCGGTTGTCGACCGTCCCGAACGCGGCGGTGAACTCGCGGGCGAAGGTCGTGAGATCTCGCTGGATGCTCGTCTCGTCCGCCCCGGAACCGACGGTGTTCGCCGTGAGCGACCCGGTCCACGGGGCCACCACCGTCGCCGCCTCGGCGACGCCGGCGACCGTCGCCAACTCACCGGCGACGAGCGAGCGCACGCGCTTCACGGTGACCTTCGTCTCCAGCTTGAAGATCTGATCGGGGTTGACCGCCTCGCCCACGAGCGAGACCGGGAACTCGTATTCGTCGGGCACCGGCGCCGCCGGGTCGGTCTTGAGCGCCTTGAGGAACGCGAGGATCGTGCCCGCCCAATCCTTGATGCTGTCCGGCAGGGGCCAGGCCTTCGACGTGATGGTGGTGGTGAGCTCGATCGTCACGCCTGTCGGGTCGTTCAGCTGTTGGACGATCAGGTCGTAGGCGGCGATCGCCTGATCGAGCTTCTGCTCGCCGGACGTCTTGGCCGGCTCGACGCCCACGGCGATGGCCGTCGCGGCAGCTTGGTACGAGGTCGGGTCGAAGTGCAGCTCGAGCGTGAGCGTCGGCGCGGACTGCCCGCTCATCCGGAACGCGTTGGCGACCCCCGGCCACTGCCCGACACCGACGAGGCGATCGGTGTAGCCGGTGAGCTGTGGCTGCCCCTGGAGCGGCACGCCGGCCGCCGGGGCCGGATTGTCGAGTTCGGTGAGGATCCGGTTGCCGAAGATGTCGAGCCACGCCAGCTCGAACTGGAGGATGCCGCCCACGCCGCCGTACGGGCCGGCGCCCAGCAGCTTCGAATAGGGCACGGCGAACCTGAAGTTCCAGTCGGTCGCCGACGCCGACGGCGCCTGGACCTTGTCGCCGCTGTCGGAGTCGGGTTCGATCGGCCCGCTCGGGAGGCCCCAGTTGCTCGCCGGGAAGTACGGGTTCTCCGGGTTGGCGGCGACGAGGTAGCCGAGGAGGCTGAAGTTCTGCAGCAGGTACTGCGTGCCCCAGTCGCCCGTCGGCGTGTTGGGCACGTTCGGCACGGTGCGCTCGAGGGTCATGCCGGCGACACCGCGGTCGACGGTCGGCGCGAGGCTCGTCGGCCCGGTCCGGACCCGCAACGCCTTGTCGAAGAGGCCGGCGACGTCGAGGTTGGCGGCGGCCAGCTCGGCGATCGGGGCGCCGAAGTACTGGGACAACTTGGCGAAGCTCTGTCCGGTGGACGGGACGGTCACCGCCGGCAGCTTGATCGCCGTGTACACGCTGAGCGTCGCCGGCAGCGGGTCGCCCGCGTTGACGGCGTTGATCGACCCGACGTCGGTCTTGAAGTGCTGGGCGATCAACGCCAGGTCGCCGTACGGCGCGGCCTCGGTGGGCGACGTGTTCGGCGGACGTGGCGGGACCTGGTACACACCGCCGTCGACGCGGACGTCGATCACGGGATCCGCGCGGAACTCGAGCGTCGGGTTCAACTCCGCCAGCACGCCGGCGCCGGTGTAGTACGACTCGGCGTACGAGCGCAGCGTGTCGGAGCTCTGAAAGACGCGCGGCGCGGCGACGTCGACCTCGACCGCTTCGGCGACGAGCGCCGCGTTGCTGAGGTCGAGCGACTCGTTGGTCGCCGCCACGTTCATGAAGTTGGCCAGCGCCTGACCGTCGGCGGATCCGTGGGCGAACAGCGCGCACACGGCGACCTCGGCCTCGCCCTTGTCGTTGAAGGCGTGGTCCGGCAGGCCCTTCAGGTCGGACGGGATGCCGGTGTTGTAGTTGAGGTAGAACCCACCGGACCGGGTGATGCTCGCCTCCCACAGCAGCCGCAGGAACTCGTTCGGCGTGCCGATCAGGTTGGTCAGGCCGGTCGCCGCCATCGCCTGCACGCCCGACCCGGGCGGGCGGGTCTCGGTCGACAGGTTGGTCTTGCTCAGGCCCATCAGCGTCGTCGCCGGATCGTCCGACTGCCACCCGGCAACCTGGCTGCTCGTCGACGTCGGGCGGTAGAACAAGTTGACCTGGTCGAACGACGTCGCGTCGTCCTGCAGTTGGTCGAGCAGCCGCTCGAGCAGCGTGATCTCGCTCTCGGGGGCGCCGATGACCTCGTACGTCCTCGTCGTGACGCCGGAGGAGGCGACGGAGTCGAGGCGCCGCACCTTGAAGGTCACCAACGTGCCGAAGCCGAAGTTGGCGACGGGCTCGTCGACGGTCGTGCCGAGCGCCTCGTTGGACCTCGCCACCACGGGCCTGACGGTCGGGTGCACGTCGGTGCCGGCCGGGACGTTGATCAGCTCGGTCGGCAGCTGCCACATCCGGGGCCGCGGGGTCGTCGGCGGCGCCACCTGGCCGGGCAGCGTCACGTCGACGGCAGGCTGCCAGGGGATCTCCGTCGAGAGCGGGTAGCGCCCGGGCGCCGTCGCTCCGACGTCGATCGGCTTGATGCCGGACGACTTGGTGTCGAGGTATCCCTTGGCGATCGATTGGACGGCGCGGTACCGGTCGTAGTCCTCCTTCGTGGAGACCTCGAAGGTCACCGTCTTCGCGCCGTCGGACTTGAGGCTGATCCACGCGTCGCTCGCCGTGCTGACCGTGAACGCGTACGGCGCGTCGTCGCCCGGGTTCGACGGGTCCGGGATGTCGTCCGGGAGGGCGAACGCCTGGCCGGTGAGCCCGAACAGGCCCATGTCGGCCGGGTACTTCTCGCCCTTCTTGACGAACAGACCGTCCTCGTTGGCGGTCAACCCGTCGGCATTGCCGAAGGCCGTCGGAAGCCGCAGGCCGTGGAGGTAGTAGCGCGACGCCATCGCCGCAGAATGCTGCAGCGCGAGGGTCCGCTTCATCTCGTCGATCAACGCGCCGACCTCGAACTGGGGTAGATGCGGCACGTCGATGTTCGGCGTCTTGTTGCCTTGCGGATCGACGGTGGCGAAGAGGTCGGCGACACCGCCGTTCGGCGGGGCGAGCTCGTCGAGGGTGAGGCCGTACTGAGCGGCGACGGTCCGCAGCTGGTCGGTGGCCACCGCGGTGTGGGTGAGGTCCGGCACGTCGAGGATCGACTGCGGCGCGAGTAGCGTCGTGAGCGTCTGCAGCCCTGCCATCTCGGTCAGCATCCTCCGGACATCGGGGCTCTGTTCGTCTCCGAACCCGAGCTCGACGGCGATCTTGTCCAGCGTGTCCGCGCTCTGGGTCCGATAGCTCTTGGCGCCGTTCACGAGGTTGGCGCCGGGCGCGATGATCGTCGCGTTCGCGGCGTTGGCGACGCCCAGGCCGATCGCGTCGAAGGCCCCCTTGAACACGGTCTGCTTGGCGATGTCGTCGAGGCTCTTACCGCCAGGGGACTGCCATCTCATCCCCTTGATCGACAGCACGGCGCCCGCCCGGAGCGGGTGCTTCGGGTTGGCGACGAGGAGCTCGCCCACCGTGTACGCGTCAGGCGCACCGGCCGACACGCCCATCTTCGTGTTGACGTACTCGACGATCTGGTCGACCGTCTTGCCGGCGAAGTCGACCAGTGGCAGCTTGAAGTCGCGCAGCCCGTCGAGCATCGCCTGGATGGTGATGCGACCGATCATGGCGAAGTAGTCGCCGAAGATGTACGAGCCGACCGACGGGCCGTCGTTGGTTGGGGCGGCGGCCGCGTTGGCGTCGTTCTGCTTGTCCTCCGCCTCCACCTGGACCTTGAGCTGGTTGAAGTAGGTGTTGAGGTTGGTCAGGTAGTCGGTCGAGCTGCTGTTGTAGCCGCCGAAGGTGTAGTCGAACGGCCCCCACTCCGCGCTCGCCGGCGCCTGCAACTTGAGCCCGGGAGCGGCCGGGAAGAAGACCGCCGTCGCCGGCTCCTGGTTGTCGCCCAGCTCCAGGTTGAACAGGAACTTCGCCTGCGCGTTGAGGAAGGCCTCGATCGCGCCGCTGTCGATCGGCGTCGGCGACTTCGATCCGGAGAGGTAGGCGAGCGCGGCGGAGAGATACTGCTCGCTGACCGTGAGTTCGTCGACCCCGGCGGGGTCGCGCTGACCCGTTTGGCCGGCGGCGATCACCCACTGGAGGACGCGGATGGCCAGGTCCTCGAACGTGTTGGTGTAGTCCTCGGCGCTGGCCGCCATCAGCGGCTCGGAGCGGGCGCGGTCGAGCGCCACCTGGGCGAGGTCGGCGGGCGCGACGACCTGCGCGTCGCCCGCTGCCGCGCTGTGCGCCGTCAGCTCGTCGCCGTCGTGGGTCTGGACCGGCGGTTCGCCCTGGACGAAGAAGTTCAGGACGTAGCAGGTCGCCTGCTTGCCGGGGTCGTTCTTGGACGGATCGCTCCGTCCGTTGTCCTCGCCGAAGGCAAGATCACCGGCGACGGTCAGGACCGGGACGACCCACCCGTTGACCCGCAGCGCCGATCCCGGAAGGAGGTTGGCCCAGACCGGGTCGTACGACCCGCCGTCGGCCGCCATCGCGGACAGCTCCGCCGACATCGCGACGAGTCCGCCGGCGCCGGCCTTGGCGAGGCCGCGTGCGCGCAGGCGGGCGCTGGCGGACTGGGCGCTCGCCAGCTCGGGGGCGGCGTGCGCGCTCACCTCCTCGGGCAGCTTGTTCCACGGCGCGTCATTCTCGTCGCCCATCGGGTTGTCGAGCACGAAGGTGACCTCGATCGACGCCTTGAAGCTGAGGTGAATCGAGATCTTGAAGAGGCCGAGGTTGATCTTGACGGTCAGCGTCACCGACACGCTCGCCTTGGCGGTGATCGGAATCGGCTCGTACGACGCGAACGTGATCCGCACGAACAGCATGATCTTGACGTCGAGTTCGGCGGAGATGATGGCGAAGTTGATCGACCCGTAGAGCCGGCCCTGCAGGCCGACCGTGCCGGTCAGCGAGAAATAGAAACCGTCCTGGAGCTGGTTCTTGTCGCCGCCGGTCGTGATCTCCTTGTACGGCTGCCACCGGGCGAGGACGCCCTCGATGATGCCGAACACCGTGACGCTGAACCCGGCCGACAGGATGCCGGCCTCGATCGACTTGCCGAGACCGATCCGGGCGCCGAAGCCGAACACGATCACCGGGTTGAACCAGCCGGGGACCTTGTGCTCGGGCACCTTGTCGGTGGTCGCGCTGCTGAGCTTGCCGAAGTAGAAGCCGGCGGCGCCGGTGACGGGAAACGGCCCCGCTTGGAACTCCACCGAGAATGAGCGGGAGAAGTCCTCCTTCCACGGGAACCCGATGTCGACCTGGAAGTCGCCGTTGGTGTAGATCTCGATGCCGAAGACCGGCAGCGTGATCGACGCCACGCCGATCTGGAACCTGCGCATCACCGTCGGCAACGCGATCTGCGCGGAGTACTTGCCGACGTTCTTCGAGACCTGCTGGTACATGATCTGGAAGTCGAGGCCGGCGAAGACCTTGGCCATCGGTCCTTCCAAGGCGATCCGCAACCCGTACACGTACGGGTCGTTGAACACGATCGCCAGCGAGATGAAGTACTGCGCCGGCTTCTCGTCGGCTGCCGCCGCCGAGGCGACGGGCAGGTCGCCGCCGGCCACCTCGATCGCGCCGGCGTCGCCCGTGCTGGAGGGAATCGCCGCGCTCGCCGACGGGGTCTCGCCGTCCTTCTTCGTCTCGACCTTCAAGATCCCGAAGTCGAAGGCCACGAACCACGAGCTGTCGGGAGCGAACGTGACCTGTCCGGGGCCGCCGACCGGGATCTCGGGAAGCTTGGGAAGATCGAGCTTCTCCAGCTTGTCGATGATCTCGGCGACGCTCTTCGCGTCGAGCAGCCCGTCGACGGTGACGTGCTGGCCGAGGGCCAGGAGGCGCAGGTCGAAATACTTGTTGCCGCCGCCCGGGGGCGCCGGCGTGGTCGACGGATCGTCGGGCTCCCACTTCAGGGGTTCGTCGCCGCTCTCCCAGACGAAGGAGCCGTCGACGGTGAGCTCGACCTTGTTCTTCGACTTCGTGCCGTCCGGCAACGGGTTGCCCTCGGGGTTGTAGGCCAGCGTGATGCCCTTGAGGGTGAACAACCCGAGGTCGATCGGGCCGATCGGGATGGTGAAGTCGACCTTCTTCTTCGTGAAGTTGTAGGTCACCTTCAACCCGCTGAGGCTGATGTCGTTGAGCACGTTGAACGGGGCCATCAGGCCGAACTTGGTGCCGGTCGCCCACGAGACGAACTGCTCGATCATCCCGCCGATCGTCTGGTCCTTCGTGAAGTCGAAGGTGGCGATCGTCTCCTTCGCCCCGGTCTTCTGGTCGGTGACCTCCTTGACACAACCGCGCACGCCGACATCGGTCCAGGTGACGCACACCTGCTGCTCACCGGGTTGGAAGTCGTACTCCACCTCGAGGTTGATGAACCACAGGGTCATGTCCGCGGACAACGTGCCCTTCCACGCCTTGTCGCCGTCGCCGGCGACGGCGAGCGCGCTCGCCGGCGGGGACTCGCCGACGACGTGCGCCTCGATGACCGCGCTGGCGGCCGGCTCGTCGCCGTCGGTCGACTCCGGCTCGTAGCCCACGTTCAGCTCGAAGGCGGCGGAGAAATCGTTGCCGAGGGCCTCGATCGGCGCCCATCTCTTCGTCTTGGCCGAGAACTGGAACGACTTCGCGCCCGCCTCCGCGCCGCCGTTCTTGCCCCAGACGAGCTCGACGCTGACCGCCTCCAGCGTCGGGAGGCTAATCCCGTCGGGAACCCAGCCGGCGCCGAGGTACGTCGTGATCAACTCTTTGATGTCGATCGGGCTCGTCGTCTTGGCGACGAACTTGAGGTCCTTGTTGGCGAGGTAGTAGCCGCCGATGTCGACGCCGACGCTGAGGATCTTGGTCTGCGCGGTGACGTTGCCGGTGCTCGTCCCCTTGTCGCGGGTGATGGAGAACCCGACGCCATCGAGCGAGAAGAGCTCCTTGCCGGCGAACTCGAACTTCCAGTCGTCCATCGTGAGGTGCGCCGACACGGCGAGGTAGTCGGTCGACTTGTTGTACGTGAACGCGAACTGGTCGAGCTTGGGCTGGTGCGGCAGCTCGATCTCGGGGACGCCGAACGTCTCGAGCAGATCGGTGAACGTCGGCGTGCCGGACTTCAGCGAACCCTGCAGGACGATGTCCGGGTAGTTGAACGACACCTGGGCGACGGCGTTGGGGCCGAGGTTGAACTCGGCCGACACGCCGAGCACGAGTTGCCTGGCCGTCATCGGGTCGAGGACGACCGCGGTGACGACGATCTCGCCCAGCTCCAGCTTGCCGAACAGCGGCAGGTCCTTCGTGTTCGACTTGGCGACGACAGCCAGCGAGTTGACCACGCTCTTGTCGAAGTCGTAGTCGACCTTGACGGTCTTGACGCCGAGGTCGGACAACACGTTGAACGGCGCGGGAAGGCTGTTGACGACGTTGAACCCGGTCGCCATCTGGTAGACGCTGGCGATGCCCGGGTAGGTCGGCGCCGGCGGATCGGGCGGCGGCGGCAACGGGTCGGGGAAATCGATGCTCGCCGCCCAGACGCCGTCGGCGCCGCCGATCGCGATCTGCAGCTTGGCGACGAACTGCCCGCCCACTCCTTCGAGGCCCGGGTAGTACCCGCCGATCGTGGCCGCCACCGGAAGGCTGGCGTCAGGCAGGGTGAGCTCGATGAACGGTCGGTCGAAGACCATCCACGGCGCGTCCGGCATCGACCACTTCTCGGTCGCCTCGAACGTGAAGTCGGCGACCATCGAGTTCTCCGGCGCGGTGAACACGATGGTGACCTTGTTCGTCACGCCGAGCTTGACGAACGCGTCGGTCGTGCCGTCGTTGAGCGTGACGGTCTTGAGGTTGTCCTCGGGCTTGTCGGGCTTCGTCTCCGGGTCGAGCGTCGCGCCGGTCAGCGTCAGCTTGCCGGAGAAGTCGGTCAACATCTTGGTGATGAACTTCCCGATCGACCCCTGCTCCGGGGTCAAGATCCCGGGAACCAGGTCGATCGGCTCCTTCTTCTTGATCGCCGCGTCGAGCTTGTCCCACAGCGCGACGAGCGGGTTCGTCTCCGGCGGGATCGCGGGCAGCAGCGAGTTCAGGTAGGCGACGGCGACGGTCAACTTGTCCTGCTCGGCGCTGGCGAAGAACTTCTTCACCGCGCTGAAGTACGCCCCGATCGGGTCGTCCGAGCCGGTCTCGTCGGTATAGGTGCGGTAGTAGCTGCCGACCACGAGCGGCGGGGCCAGGGCGGCGGTCTCGGGCCAGATCGAGGGGGAGCTCGACATCTGCGCGGCGTTCGACAGCAACGCCTGGGGCACGGGCTGTGACGAGTACTCCGACAGCGACACCGCCGGGTACATCCCGAGCTTGGTGGTCTCGGTCGCGTCGGCCGGCGCGACCTGCATGTACGGGTGGCCGAAGTTCGACGCGATGTCGGCGGCCCGCTCCCCCTGGAGGATCGGCGGCAGCGACGACTTGGCCATGGCGTTGTTGAACACCGCGGGGAACGTGCTGCCGAGCGGGATGAACAGCACTGCGGTCTGGTTGTTCGCGA
>JBFGCT010000011.1:0-40113 GCA_041581055.1 Ilumatobacteraceae bacterium
CGGCCGGGCCAGCAGCTCGAAGCTGACGAGCGAGCTGACCGGGTTGCCCGGCAGCCCGAAGATCGGGACGCCGTCGAGCATGCCGAACGCGAACGGCTTGGCCGGCTTGATCGCGATCTGCATCCAGGTCATGTCGGCGATCCGGCCGAGGACCGCTTTCACGACGTCGTAGTCGCCCATCGAGACCCCGCCGCTCGACACGACCGCGTCGCAGGTCGCCGCCGCGTCGCGCAACACCCGCTCGAGCTCGGCCTCGTCGTCACGCACGACGCCGAGGTCGACGACGGCGCAGCCGTCCTCGGCGAGCAGGGCGGCGAGCATCGTCTTGTTGCTCTCCCGGATCTGGCCGATCGCCAGCGGCGAGCCGTCGTCGACCAACTCGTCGCCGGTGGACAGCACGGCGACCCGCGGCCGGGGGTGGACGCGGACGGTCAGCGCGTTCACGCTGGCGAGGACGGCCAGCGCCGCCGGACCGATCTCGACGCCGGCCGGAAACAGCTCGTCGCCGACCCTGACGTCGTCGCCGACCCCGCGCAGCGCGGCGCCCGCCTCGACGGAGCGTGTCAGCCGCACGCGGTCGTCACCGACCCGCTCGGAGTCCTCGACCATCACGACCGAGTCGGCCCCGTCCGGCATCGGCGCGCCGGTCATGATCCGCATCGCCTGCCCGGGCCCGACCGGCCGGCCCGGCGCCTGACCGGCGGCGATCTCGCCGACCACCGCCAGCACGACCGGCGCATCGGCCACGTCGGCGGCGCGCACGGCGTACCCGTCGACGGCGGTGTTGACGAACGCCGGGACGTCCTCGGTCGACACGACCGGCGCGGCGAGCACCAGGCCGAGCGCCTCGGACCGGGGGACGTCGACCGGCTCACCGGGGGGGCACGAACCCAGCACGAAGGCCTGCGCGTCTTCCAGCGGCGTCATCACCGGCACCGTACCCAACCCCCTTCGAAATCGCCCGCGATCGTCGTCGACCCGGATGACACCAGCCAACGCTTCGGGAGAGGTCGTAGCCTCGACGGCCGTGACGACCGCACTCGCCGCGTTCCCCGCCGACGGCTACACCGCGCGCTGGCAACGGTGGGAGGCCGACGCCGACGAGGTGTTGACGCTGCGCTGGGAGAACGAGGCGTGGACGGCGACCGGCGAGGTCGGCAGGGAGCGGGTCAGCTACGTCCTCCGGCTCTCGCCGACCTGGCAGGTCCGCCAGTTCCTGCTCTTCCGCGACCTCGACGAGCCCGACCTCTGGCTCGGCACCGACGGCAACGGCCGCTGGGGCGAGATGAACGGCGACCATCGCACCGACCTCGACGGCTGCACCGAGCTCGACCTGAGCTGCACACCGTTCACGAACACGTTGCCGATCCGGCGGCTGCAGCTCGATGTGGGCGACGCCGCCGACATCGCCGTGGCGATGATCGACGTCGAGACGCTCGGCGTCACAAAGGTCAGGCAGCGCTACCACCATGTCGCCGAGCGGCGATGGGAGTACACCAACCTCGACTCGGGGGCCACCGCGACGTTCGACGTCGACCGCTACGGGCTGGTCCGCGATTACCCCGAGTTGTTCCGCCGGCATTGAGCCGGCCACGGTCACGACAGATCGAGGCCGCGCAGGAAGTCGCGGAGCGGGCCGCCGATCTCCGGGTGGCGCAGCCCGAGCTCGACCGAACCGGTCAGGAAGCCGAGCGGGGTCCCGGTGTCGTACCGCTCCCCGCCGCCGACCACGGCGTGGAACGGGGACCGGGCCGCCTGCGCCCGCAACGCGTCGGTCAGTTGGAGCTCGCCGCCGCGGCCGGACGTGAGCGCGGCGATCTCGTCCCACGCGTCGGCGGTCAACACGTACCGGCCGATCAGGATGAAGTTGCTGGGCGCGTCGTCGATCGTCGGCTTCTCGACCAGATCCTTGACCGGGATCACCCCGTCGGGCGTCATCTCCCCCGCCGGGTCGATCACGCCGTACCGGACGACGTCCTCGCGGGGCACGTTGAGCACGGCCACGACGCTCCCGCCGGTGGCCGCGCAGACGCCGTTCATCTGGGCCAGGAGCGCCGAGCTGCCCATGATCTCGTCGGGAAGCAGGACGGCGAACGGCTCGTCGCCGACGGCGTCGCGCGCGCAGCCGACGGCGTGCCCGAGCCCCTTCGGCGCGTCCTGGTAGACGACCGTCGCCCGCCAGTCCTTGCCGATGGCGCGCAGGCGCTCGGCCAGCTCGGTCTTCCCACTGGCGTCGAGGGCGCCGAGCAGCGCGTCGTCGGGGGCGAAGTACGCCTCGACCGCCGGCTTGGACCGGCTGCTGACCACGACCACGTGATCGATGCCGGCGCCGAGCGCCTCGTCGATCACGATCTGGATCGCCGGTTGGTCGCCGATCGGGAAGAGCTCCTTCGGGACGGCCTTGGTCGCCGGGAGAAAACGGGTGCCGAGGCCCGCCGCCGGGATCACTGCGCTGCGGACCTGCATGATGGGGACGATAGCTTTTCCCTTCCGATGCCCACGTACGTCTACAAGTTCGTCGAGACCGGCGAGACGATCGAGGTCCAGCAGTCCTTCAGCGACGACACGCTCACCGAGGTCGCCCATCCGGACTCCGGTCAGGTGATGCCGGTCAAGAAGGTGTTCCAGCCGGTCGGTGTCACCTTCCGCGGGAGCGGCTTCTTCAAGACCGACAACCGCGGCAAGCCGGCGACCGCCGGCGCCAAGTCGGACGGCGCGTCCGGCGGTGGCGACTCGTCCACGGCGAGCGGCTCGTCCACGTCCAGCGACTCGTCAAAATCCAGCGACTCGTCCACGTCCAGCGACTCGTCCACGTCCAGCGACTCGTCCACGTCGAAGTCGTCGGGGTCGAAGTCGTCGGGGTCGTCGACCAGCTCGACGTCGAGCCCGCCCTCCACCTCCCCCTCGAGCGCGTCCTCGTCCTCCGACTGATGCTGATCCCGCTCGCCGACGGAGCGTCCGAGCTCGGCGCGGAGGTCGGGATCTTCGGCGGCTCGGGGTTCTACGAGTTCCTCGACGACGCCCAAGACGTCGTGCCGCACACGCCGTACGGCGAGCCGGCGGCGCCGATCCGGGTCGGCACGCTCGCCGGCCGGCGCGTCGCCTTCCTCGCGCGGCACGGCCCCAAGCACGACTACGCCGCACACCACGTGCCGTTCCAGGCCAACGTGTGGGCGATGGCCTCGCTCGGGGTGCGCTCGATCATCGCGCCGTGCTCGGTCGGCTCGCTCCAGCCGAACCTTCATCCCGGCGAGTTCGTCGTCGTCGATCAGCTCGTCGACCGCACGACCGGCCGCCCGGACACGTTCCACGACGTCGGGTCCGGCGACGGCATGCCCGGGTCCGACGGCCCGGTGCACCACCAGAGCTTCGCCGACCCGTACCACCACGCCGTCCGGGCCGCGCTGCTGGCGGCCGCGGTCGACGGGCTCACCGTGCACGACGGGGGGACGATGGTCGTCATCGACGGGCCCCGGTTCTCGACTCGCGCCGAGAGCCGGTGGTACCGGGAGATGGGCTGGCACCTGGTCAACATGACCGGCTATCCCGAGGCTGTGCTCGCGGCCGAGGCCAACGTCCCGTACGCCACCGTCGCCCTCGTGACCGACTACGACGCCGGAGTCGACGGCCACGAGCCGGTGACGATGGAGGCGGTCTTCGCCGTCATGCGCCAGAACGTCACGAACGTCGAGCGGCTGATCACCGCCACGCTGCCGCTGCTGCCCTGAGCCGGCGGGACCCCGAGGTCGGCGCGTGACGTCGCGATGATCGAGCGGTCAGGATGATTGATCGATCGCCGGCCAGGTTTCCTTCGTGCCGATGATGCCATCCCGCGCCAAGCCCTTCGATGACTGGAACGCCGCGACCGCGGCCTCGGTGCCGCCTCCGAAGTCCCCGTCGATGCCCTTGGTGTACAAGCCGTTCTTCTTGAGGACGGCTTGCGCGTACTTCAGCATGTCCTTGGTGTTCCCGCTGTGCCGGTGGCCCCTCTTCATCATCACCTTCGGGACGATCGGCCAGAGCCCGAAGACGAAGTTCTCGAGGTCGACAGGAGGGAGTGCGCGCAACACTTCCTTGGTTTCCTCGTCCATCGGGGCCGTGATCGACCCCGCGTCGCCGGTCAGCCGTCCGGCGACCGGCGACGAGTCGGCGAAGTGGTCGGGGTGCGTCTCGATGTGGATCCACAGGGCCGAACTCTTCCCCATGTTCCCCTTCTTGGACTTTCTTTGCTTCTGCCACCCGGCGCCGCCGGGGGGCCGGCCAGAGTGACCCGGTGGCCGCCAGATGCGGCAGCCGACGTAGTCGTGGAGGGACTGGACGCCGAGCTCGGCCGACTGACCGATGAGGAATGGGAGAACTTCGTTGAGCATGGTGTCGCGACCGGGGCCCGGGTTCTGGTAGCGCCAATCCAGGGCGGCGCCGAACGCGTGCGACGACACCGAACCGCCGGAACGGACTTCGCGGTTGACGTGACACCCGACCGACTGGCCGCCCCATCGCTGGACGAGGTAGTCCTTGATCGAGATCAGGTTCGGCGCACACGATTCGTAGGGCGGCTTCCTCCAATTCCATCCGCACCGCTGCCAGTTGTGGAACTTGTTGATCACCGTCATGGGTCGCACCTCGCCTCGCTCATGGTTGAAGAGTACGCGACGTCGGGGTCCTCCGACATCGGCATTCTGCTGATATTCGCGGCCGCTCGATCACAACGAGCCGGGCCAGCCCCGGATCGCCGCCGCCGACAGCCGAGACCGGGTGCTTCGCCGATAGGTTCAGCGTGACCGGCTCCCTCCTCGAGTCTTCGTCCGAGGAGCGTGACCATGCAGCGAGCGGCCGCCGCCCGACTGTTCCTTGCCCGGCGTCCATGGGTCTACTGGCTCGCCGTCGTTCTGCTGGCCATCGGCGTCGCCGCGGGCGTGCAGCGTGAGCTGGGCGACGTCCACGACGCCCGCGCCCGCTGGGGCGAGGTCCGCGCGGTCCACGTCGCGACGCACGACCACGAGCCCGGCGAGGTGCTCGCAACGTCGACGGTCGAGCTGCCGCTCGCGGCGATCCCGCCGACGGCGCTGTCGCACGCGCCGCCCGACGCGCGCGCGAAGCAGCGGGTCAGCGCCGGCGAGATCGTGGTCGCCGCCGACGTCACCCCGGCGGGTGGTCCCGCAGCCGGCGCGGCGCCACACACGCTCGTCGTGCCGGTCGTGGATCACCTGGCCCGTGACGTGCGGATCGGGCTCGCCGTCCAGATCGTCGCCGAGGGCATCGTGCTCGCCGCCGACGCGACGGTCGTCGAGGTGATCGACGAGGTCGCGTTCGTCTCGGTCGATCCGGCCGACGCCCCGCTCGTCGCGGCCGCGGCGAAGAACGACACCGCCTCGCTGATCTACGTGCCGTGATCAGCGCCAGCCGGCGGCGACCACGCCGTGGACGACGACGCCGAGCGCGACCCGATACACGACGAACGGCAGGAACGACCGGGTGCTGACGTACTTGATCAGCCCCCAGATCGCCAACCAGCCCGAGAGCGCCGATGTGACCACGCCGACGATCATCGGGGCGACCAACCCCTCCGGCACACCGTCCGCCACCAGACCGGCGCCCTTGAACACGAGCGCGCCGAGGATCACCGGCACCGACATCAGGAAGCTGATCCGCACGGCGGCGTCACGGGTGAACCCGACGCTGCGGCCGCCGGTGATCGTGATGCCCGAGCGCGACGTGCCCGGGTTGAGCGCCAGCGCCTGGGCCGCTCCGACGACCAGGGCGTCGCGGGTCTCGAACTCCTCGAGCGTGCGGGCTCCGGGCAGGCGGTCGGCCCACGCCAGCACGAGGCCGAACACGATCAGCGAGACGGCGATGATCGTCGGCGTGCCCAGCCGCTCGTCGATCGCCGACTCGAACAGCGCGCCCACGGCGGCGGCGGGGATCGTGGCGAGGACGAAGAGCCACGCCAGCCGACCCTCGGGCGACGCCGGCCGACGGCGGGTGACGACGAGCTTGGTCCCCTCCCGCACGTAGATCGCCAGATCGCGCCGGAAATAGCCGACGACGGCGATCAGCGTGCCGAGGTGCAGCGCGACGCCGTAGGTCTTCTCGACGCTGGCCGAATCGAAGTCGTCCCAACCGAACAACCACGGCACCAGCAGCAGATGGCCGCTCGACGAGATCGGCAGGAACTCGGAGAGCCCCTGCACGAGGCCGAGGACGATCGCATGGATGATCGGCACGGGGCACCTTTCTATCGGACGGCCCCATCGAACGGCCGGTCACCGCCGCGCCGCGCGGGCGGGGCATGCTTACCGTCGATGAACCTCGCGTCACAGCTCAGCACCCTCGCCGCCGAGACCGACTTCTCCGGCGTCGCCGTCGTCCACGGTCTCGGCGATGGTGACGGCCAACGCGTGATCGAGCTCGCGCACGGGCTCGCCGACCGGGCCAACGAGCGGCCGAACACGCTCGACACCCGGTTCGCGATCGCCAGCGGGGCCAAAGGGCTGACCGCCCTCGCCACCGCCAGCCTGATCGAGTCGGGCCAGCTCGGCTTCGACACGACGCTGCGCAGCCTGACCGGTGGCGACACGGCGCTCGACCTGCCCAACGCCGACCCGGCGGTGACGATCGAGCAGCTGCTCGGCCACACCTCCGGCGTCGGCGACTACCTCGACGAGGACGCGATCGGCGACATCGACGACTACGTGATGACGCTTCCCGTCCACCGGCTCGCCGAGCCGAACGACTATCTGCCGATGATCGCCGCGCCGCGGCAGGTCACCCGGCCCGGCGAGCGGTTCGCCTACAACAACGGCGGCTACGTGATGCTGTCGGTCGCCATCGAGCGGGCGACCGGCCTGTCGTTCTACGAGGTCGTCCGGCGCCACGTCCTCCAACCCGCCGGGATGCACGACACCGGCTACTTCCGCTCCGATCGCCTGCCGCACCGCACGGCGTTCGGGTACACCGCCGACGGGCGGACCAACGTCTTCCACCTGCCGGTCAGGGGCGCCGGGGACGGTGGGGTCTACACGACGGCGGCGGACGTCGAGGCGTTGTGGGACGCGCTGTTCGGCGGTCGCGTCGTGTCGCCCGCGATGGTCGACCGCCTGACGGCGCCCCGGAGCGAGGCGCCGGCCCAGCGGATGCGGTACGGGCTCGGGTTCTGGCTGCATCCCGAGCGTCCGGTCGTCATGCTCGAGGGGATGGACGCCGGCGTCTCGTTCCGCTCGGCCCGCGATCTCGAGACCGGCGCCGGCTACACCGTGATCTCGAACACGTCGGGTGGCGCATGGCCCCTCGTGAGGCTGCTCGACGAGCGGGTCGACGAACTCGCCGGGTGACACCGACGGGCAGGGTCTCGTCCGGCTCAGGCGCCCGACATCGTGACGTCGCGGATCACGAGGCTCATCCCCGACGCCCGCATCGGCAGCCACTCGATGTCGCCGCCGACCTCGGTGATGTCGAGCAACATCCGCTGCAGCGTCGAGGCGATCGTGAACTCGCGCACCGGCGCGCCGACCTGGCCGCCGGTGATCAGCAGCCCGGCGGCGCCGGTCGAGAAGTCGCCGCTGATCGGGTTGACGCCGGAGTGCAGGCCCTGCATCTGCTGGACGAGCAGCCCGTCGTCGATGTCGGCGACGAGCTCGTCTTGGGTGCGCGTCCCCGGCGCGAGCGACATCGCCAAGCACCCGACGCCCGGTGTGCCGGCGAACCCGCCGCGCGTGGCGTTGCCGGTCGACACGGTGCCCGCCCGCCGCGCCGAGTACGAGTTGTGCACGAATTGTCGGAGCACGCCGTCCTCGATCAGGACGTTGCGCCGGGCGGCGAGGCCCTCGCCGTCGACGTCGGTCGCGGTGTACGCCTCCGGGTTGGTCGGGTCGTCGATCAGCGTGACGATCGGCGCGGCGACGTTGTCGCCGAGCCGGTCGCGGAACAGCGATCGGCCCTTGACGACGGCCTCGCCGTTGAGCGTCGCCGAGATGACGCCGAGGAACTGGGCGGTCACGAACGGGTCGAGGACGATCGTCAGCCGCTTCGAGGGCGGCTTGGTTGCGCCGAGCAGCCGGGTCGCCCGCTCGACCCCGTCGCGCGCCGCCCGATCGAGGTCGAACTCGTCGGGTGACCGGCCGACCGAGAACCCGAAACCGGACTGGGTCTCCGCGTCGTCGCCGTCGCCCTCGTCGGCAAGCGTGGAGACCGAGACGTAGCACCCGTTCTCCCGGCCGGTCTGGCGGATGCCGGTCGTCGTGGCGACCGCCGTCTCGCCCCACGAGTCGGCGTAGTTCGAGTCGTCGACCCGCACCCGGGGGTCGGCGCCCGACGTGAGCTTCTCCAGCTCCTTGGCGAGGTCGATCTTCCGGTCGGTCGGGTACTCGGCGAGCGCGTTGTTCCACAACGACTGCTCGGTCGTCGGGACGCCGTCGGGTGCGGCGAGCGCGGCGTGGTCGTCGACCGTGCCGAACTCGACGTTGGCCCGCGCCTCGTCGAGCACCTCGGCGACCGCCTGCTCGTCGAGCGTGCCCGCGTACGCGAACCCGGTCCGCCCGTCCTTGATCACTCGGATGCCGATGCCCTCGCTCTGCGCCGCCACGAAGTGCTCGACGCCGCCCTGGTACACGCGGACCTCGGTCTCGCCGCCGCGGGCGACGAAGGCCTCGACCTGCTCGCCGGCCCGCGCCCGCTCGACCACCCGGTCGGCGAGCGCCTGGAGGTCGCCCCCGGACACGCTGGCGGCGGGGTTCGCCACGGTCACGCCGCGGTCCCCCCGATGGTCAGCGACTTGACGCGCAGCGTCGGCTGGCCGTCGCCGACCGGGACTCCCTGCCCGTCCTTGCCGCAGGTGCCGGGGCTGCCCATCGAGAAGTCGTTGCCCAGCATGTCGATGTCGCGCAGCACCTGCGGGCCGTTGCCGATCAGGTTGCCCTCGCGCAGCGGCTCGGTGAGCCGGCCGTCCTCGATCAGGTAGGCCTCCATCATCCCGAACACGAAGTCGCCGGTGGCGGTGTTGACGCTGCCGCCGCCGAGCTTCTTGACGTACACGCCGTGCGGCGTCGACGAGACGATGTCGTCGGGGTCGTCGGGCCCGTCGAGGACGAACGTGTTGGTCATCCGCACCATCGGGAGGTGCTGGTAGCTCTGTCGGCGGCCGTTGCCGGACTGCGGCCGGCCCTCTTTGCGGGCCCGCAGGAAGTCCCACATGTAGTCGGTCAGGATCCCGTCCTCGATCAGCACGTTGCGCTGGGTGCGCCGACCCTCGTCGTCGATGCCGAGCGTGCCCCACTCGCCGGCCATCGTGCCGTCGTCGATGAGCGTGACCAGCGGGTTGGCGACGAGCTGGCCCAGCTTGCCGGTGTAGACGCTGGCGTCTTTCTGGATGTGGTCGGCCTCCAGACCGTGCCCGCACGCCTCGTGGAACAGCACGCCGCCGGTGCCGTGCTCGATGACGACCGGCATCGCCCCCGACGGCGCGGGGCGGGCCTGCAGCTTGACGATCGCTTGCCGCGCCGCCTCCCGCGCGAACTCCTCGATGTCGATGGTGTCGAAGACCTCGAAGCCGATCGTGTGGCCCATCGACTTGTAGCCGGTCTGCATGCCGGTGTCGCCGTCGGCGACGGCGGTGACCCGCAGCAGCGTGCGGACGACCTCGTCGCCGGCGAGCACGCCGTCGGTGTTGGCGACGAGCACCCGCTTGCGGCTGTCGCCGTAGCCGGCGGAGACCTGGACGATCTCGGGGCCGTACGAGCGGGCGGCGTCGTCGAGGCGGGTGAGCAGCTCGACCTTGCGGGCCTTGGGCACCTGGTCGGGGTCGAGCTCGACGACGTTCGGCCGGTGGGCCTCGGCCGGCGTCAGGGCGACGGTGCGGACGCCACCCCCGCCGCGGCTGGCGGCGGCGGCCGCGGCGTCGGCGGCCGTCCGCAGGCCCGCCTCGCTCAGATCGGACGTGTGCGCGAACCCGGTCGTCTCACCGGCGATCACGCGGATCCCGGCGCCCCGGTCGCGGCCGCTGGTCACCTGTTCGACCCGGCCGTCGTCGAGCGCCGCCGACGTCGACCGTTTGTCCTCCGCGTACACCTCCGCGAAGTCGGCGCCGGTGCTGACGGCGCCCGCGAGGACCCGTTCGAGGACATCCTGGTCGATCACGACGTCGAGCCTACGGGCACAGGCCGGGAGCGCGACGCTCGATCCGGTGCCGAACCGCGGTGGTACGCGATGATCTCCCGGTGCGAGGTCGCCCCCACATCGTGATCGCTTCGCTCGCGCTCGCCGTGTCATGTGGCGGCGGCGCGGGCGACACGGCCACGCCCGAACCACGCTCGGCGGGGACCGACGCAACGGGCACGGACGCCGCGGGCGCTGGAGCCCCGGACGCCGACACGGCGGTCGCGCCCCGCACGTTGCGCGTCGTCGCCACGGGCGACGTGCTGCCGCACAGCCCGCTGTGGCGGCAGGCGGCGAACGACGCCGAAGACGGTGGCTACGACTTCGCGCCGATGTTCGCCGAGATCGCGCCGACGCTCGACGCCGCCGACCTCGCGATCTGTCATCTGGAGACGCCGATCGCCCCCGCCGGCGAGGAGTTCACGACCGACCCGCTCTACGGCGTCCCGCCCGAGATCGCCGACGCGATCGCCGGCGCGGGCTTCGACCGGTGCTCCCTGGCCAGCAACCACGCCTTCGACCGCGGCGTGGCGGGGATCGACCGCACCGTCGAGGTGCTCCTGGCGGCCGGCGTCGACCAGTCCGGAATGGCCCGCACCGAGGACGAGTCTCGGCCGAAACTGTTCGACGCCGCCGACATCACGGTCAGCCATCTGTCGTACACCTACGGCCACAACGGCAACTACGTCCCGCCCGGCGAGGACTGGCGCGCCCCGCTGATCGACCCCGGCCTGATCATCCGCGACGCGGCGAGCGCCCGCGAGCAGGGCGCCGAGGTCGTGATCGTCAGCCTGCACTGGGGCATCGAGGGCGAGTTCGAGCCATCGGCCGAGCAGCGTGCCGTCGCCGAGGCCGTGACGGCGGGCGGCGACATCGACCTGATCATCGGCCACCACACCCACGTCCTCCAGCCGATCGAGCGGGTCAACGGGGTCTGGGTGGCCTTCGGCCTCGGCAACATCCTGTCCAACCTGCCGGTCAACGACAGCTGGCCGGACGCCAGCCAGGACGCGGCGCTCGTCGAGTTCCCGATCGTCGTCTCCGGCCAGGGCGCCGTCGAGGTCGGGCCCCCGACCGCCCGGCCGACCTGGGTCGACAAGGAGAACGGCTGGGTGATCCGCGACGTCCTCGCCGAACTCGACGATCCGGCCATCGACGACTCACGGCGGGCCGAGCTCGAAGCGTCGCTCGCCCGGACGATGACCGTGATCGGCGCCTACGTCGTCGACGGGTCGGGGACGCCCTGACCGCGCGCCGCGCTCGATCAAGAGCGACAAGATCACACGCATCCCGATCGCACGACTGTCGATCGCCGACATCGAGCGCTGGCACACGTGGCCTGCGTCGCGACGACGCGGCGTTCGGTCAGGCGATGAGGTGGGGCTGGGTGTGACAATGGCGTTCGCCGAACTCGGCGACCGAGGCGTGACCGCCGTTGTCGCCCGGCGCCGCGTGTGATGCCCGGTCCGTGCCGGGAATAGTTTCGTGAAGTTGGTGCGCGGTCTTGTCACGGTGTCAACGCAGGTTGTCAATTCCTGGATCTTCTTCGGCCGGCGCTCGTGGAGAAGCGGACTCCCGCCGTTGGGGTCGGAGGCGTGACCGTCGACGTGGCCTCGACGGGATCAGGGGGCCTGCGACCGAGGAGTGCGGCACCCCTGACGTTGTCGCGGACTCGGTCGCGGACCCGCCGATACGGACGCGCACGCCGCTCGACGCCATCTTTGCAGCCGATCGAATCCGGCGCGTTCACCAAGTTCGGAAGGGCCCCGATGCCGGCATTCAACACCGGTGAAGGTGAGGCCGAACGATCCATCCGCGGACACTGAGCGGCACGCAGAAACCGCTGACAGTGCCAGCGACGACTTCGACTTCGCGTTAGCGTGGTCGCCCGTGCAGATGGAGACGGGCATGCGGGGCGACGCGAAACTCGTGGTGGGCGAGGAGGAGACGGCGCGGGCGCTCGGCTCGGGCGCGGTCGACGTCCTCGGCTCGCCGCGGTTGATCGCGCTGTGCGAGGAGGCGACGGTCAACGCCATCGGCGACGCCGTGCCCGACGGCTCGACCACGGTCGGCATGCGTGTCCAGTTCGACCACCTCCAGCCAACGCCGGTCGGCGCCGAGGTGGTCGCCGAGGCCGTCCTCGAGAAGATCGACGGCCGACGGCTGAAGTTCACCGTGTCGGCGCACGACTCCGGCGGCCTGATCGCCGCCGGCAAGATCACACGGGTCATGGTCGACATCGAGCAGTTCATGGGGAAGTGCTGCAACTGAGCGGCCGCGCCTGATGGTCGAGCAGTACCGTCGGGAGCCATGCTCCGCGACGAACCGCCGTTGGCCGCCCCGGAACGGCCCTCGCTGGAAGGCTGGCTGCGCTACCACCGCCAGACCCTGGCGATGAAATGCGAGGGGCTCAGCCCCGAACAGCTCTGCGAGCGATCGGTCCCACCGTCGTCGATGTCGCTGATCGGGCTCGTCCGGCACATGGCCGACGTCGAGCGCAGCTGGTTCCAGCGGTTCATCGGCGGCGCCGACAAGGCCGCCGCGCCCCCGATCTTCTACTCCGCGACCAACCTCGACGGCGACTTCCACGACGCAGACCCGGCCACCGTCGACGCCGACATGGCCCGGTGGCGCGCCGAGTGCCAGCGGGCCGACGAGATCCTGGCCGGCTGCGACCTCGACGACACCCGCACGGCCGATCGCCAACCGTTCGACGACATGTCGGTGCGCTGGGTCCTCATCCACATGATCGAGGAGTACGCCCGCCACAACGGCCACGCCGACCTGATCCGCGAGCGGATCGACGGCGTCACCGGCGACTGACGACGCGCCCGGCGCCGAATCAGGCGAGGTTGCTCGACCGCGGGTACACGTCGCCCGGGTCGGTGACGACGTTGACGAGGTACGGCACGCCGCTGGCGAGCGCCCGGTCGAGCGCCGGGCCGATCTCGCCGGGCGCCGTGACGGTCTCACCGCCCCCGCCCAGGGCGATCACGACCTCGTCGTAGCGGCAACCAGGCTGGAGGTCGCAGGCCACGTCCCAGCCATAGATCGCTTGCATCGGGTGCTTCTCCAGCCCCCACATGCCGTTGTTGCCGACGATCATCACGACCGGCAGGTCGTGGCGCACCAGGGAGTCGACGTCCATCAGGCCGAAGCCCGCGGCGCCGTCGCCGAGCAGCAACACGACCTGCGACGACGGGCGCGCCGTGCGCGCCGCGATCGCGTAGCCCAACCCGTTGCCGAGGCACCCGTAGGGCCCGGTGTCGAGCCAGCAGCCCGGCTCGAACACCTCGACGAACTTGCCGGCGTAGGACGCGAAGTCGCCGCCGTCGCAGATCACGACCGCGTCGCGGTCGAGACGGCGCCGCAGCTCGCCGTAGATCCGGCTTGGCCGGATCGGATCGTCGTCGGCCTCCAGCAGCGCGACCTCGCCGGCGGCGGCGGCGGACTCGGCGGCGCGCAGCTCGCCGACCCAACCCTCATGGTCGGCCGTGTCGCCGGCGAACTCGGCGAGGCGGGCCAGGGTGGCGCCGATGTCCCCGACGACGGTGAGCGCGTCGGCGTGGTCGGCCCGCTGCGACGGCGCGTCGACGACGTGCGTGACCGTCGCCGACCCGAACCGCCCGAAGCCGAGCCGGAAGTCGAGCGGCGTCCCGATCACCACGACCAGGTCGGCCCGCTGCTTGAGCAGGCCACGCGTCCGGAGGAACGCCAGCTCGGCGTCGGCGGGGAGCAGGCCGCGCCCCATCCCGTTGAAGAAGCACGGCACGCGCAGGCGCTCCGCGGCGGCGTCCAGCTCCGCCCACGCCCCCGCCCAGTAGACGTCGGAGCCGACGATGAACGCCGGCCGGGCGGCGTGCGCGACCAGCGTGGCGAGCCGGTCGACGAGCGCCGGATCGGGCTCGGCGCCGCGGCCGAGGTCGCCGGGCGGCGCGGGCGCCTCGCCCGAGGACGGACCGAACACGTCGAGCGGAAAGTCGAGGAACGTGGGGCCCCGGCGCGGCGACGACGCCGCCGTCGCCGCCTCCCACACCATCACGCCGGCGCGCTCGGGATCGGTCACCGTGCGCGCCGACTTGGTGATCGATTCCAGGATCGGGACGTGGTCGAGCTCCTGGAGCGAACCGGCCCCCCAGCGGCCCTGTGGCGCCCGCCCACCCATCACGACGAGCGGCGAGCCGTTGAACCACGCCGACGTCACCGCCGACACGCCGTTGGTGATCCCCGGCCCGGCGGTGAGGGCGGCCAAGCCCGGCCGGCGGGTCAGCTTGGCGTAGCCCTCGGCGGCGAACGTCGCCGACTGCTCGTGGCGGACGTCGACGACGCGCATGCCCTGGTTGCGGGCCGCCTCGTAGAGCGGCCAGATATGGCCGCCGTTGAGCGTGAACATCGTGTCGACGCCGAACGACGCCATCGCCGCGACCGCCTGCTCCCCGGCATGCCCCTCGATCAAAGCCATGTCACGGGACCGTAATCCGCGAGTACCGTTGGACGCTGATGCAGGTCGCGGAGGTCGAGGTCGCGCCGGAACGCCAACATCGCGTGCACTGGTGGAAAGAGGCGCTGATCATCGCGGCCTTCTACGGCATCTACACCTGGACCCGCAACCAGTTCGGCTCCAGCCGGATCGCCGCCGACGGTGTCCCGGAGCAGGCGTTCAACAACGCCGAGCGCGTCATCCGCTTCGAGCGGTTCATCGGGCTGTACCACGAGGAGGCGGTCCAGCAGTGGTTCCTGCCGTACCGCTGGTTCATCCAGTTCTGGAACGTGTACTACGGCGTCGCCCACTTCTTCGTCACATTGGCGGTCTTCATCCTGCTCTACCTCAAGCGGACCGACGTGTTCCCCCAATGGCGCAACACGCTGGCGGCGATGACGGCGCTGGCGATCATCGGATTCGCCTTCTTCCCGTTGATGCCCCCCCGCCTGCTCGACGAGCCGTGCCCGGCCAGCGACCCCAACGCGTTCGGCGGCGCCTGCCTGCACCCGTACGAGGAGTTCGGGTTCGTCGACACGCTCAGCGACTACGGCGGGCCGTGGAAGTTCGACTCCGAGGAGGTCGCCTCGATCTCCAACCAGTACGCGGCCATGCCGAGCCTGCACATCGGCTGGTCGACCTGGTGCGCGCTCGGCGTCTGGCCGCTGGTGCGCCGGCGATGGGTCAAGGCGGTCCTGCTGTTGTATCCCGCGGCGACGCTGTTCGCGATCGTCGTGACCGCCAACCACTTCTGGATCGACGGGGTCGGCGGGTTGATCGTGTTCGCGCTCGGCGCGCTGATCGGTTGGCGCATCCACCGCTGGAACCAGGACCGACTCGACGGCAAGGCGCGGCGCGAGCTGGCCGAACAGGCCCCGCTGCGGCTGCGGCCCGCCATCGACGACGGCGTCGACACGCCCGACCGGGCCGGCTGATGCGGCCGCTGTCACGCCCCCTGACGAAATCGGTTCTATCCTGGGGGGAACAATGAGCCAGATGCGCCTCAACCCTCTCAACGGGCGGTGGGTGACGATCGTTCCCGATCGAGCGCAACGACCGACCGATTTCGCTCCGCGCGATCACACGCTGGAGGACGACCCCGCGCGGGCCTGTCCGTTCTGCCCGGGCAACGAGGAGTCGACGCCGCCGGCGCTCGAGACCATCGAGGAGGACGGCACCTGGTCGATGCGGGTGATCCCCAACCGCTACCCGGCGTTCATCGGCGACGACGCGTTCTCGGTCCACCACCTCGGCCCGGTCCACGTGATGGCCGAGGCGAGCGGCATCCACGAGGTGTTCGTCTTCACCCCCGACCACCGGGCCGGGCTGCACGACCTCGACGACCAACACGCCGGCGACCTGATGCTCGCGCTGCGACGCCGCCTCGGCGACCACGCCTCGACCGACCACGTCCGGTACACGCAGGCGATCGTCAACCACGGCCGCGAGGCCGGCGCCTCGATCGCCCATCCGCACGGGCAGATCCTCGGCCTGCCGTTCGTCCCCGGTGAGGTCCTCGACGAGGAGAAGGCGTTCGCCCGCTTCGCCGGCGGGTGCGTGCTGTGCACCACCGCCGAGGCGGAGCTGTCCGTCCAGCACCGCGTCGTCCTGGCGAACGACGATGTCGTGGTCGTCTGCCCGTACTGGAGCGGCGTGCCGTTCGAGCTGCTGATCATCCCCCGCGAGCACGAGCCCCACCTGCAGGACGCGTCCGAGCGCAGCCTGCGCTCGGCGGGCGTCGCGCTGCGCGACGCCCTCGGCCAACTCGACGCGGCCGTCGGCGACATCTCGTACAACATCGGGTTCCACACGGCCCCCCACCAGCACACCGGCCAGTACCACTGGCACGCCCACGTGTGGCCGAACCTCGTCACCCAGGCCGGGTTCGAGCGCGGCACGGGCGTGATGATCAACATCGTGTCGCCCGAGCTGGCGACCGACACGTTGCGCTCCGTCGTCGCGCCGGCGTGATCGGCCGATGAGCGACGTCACCGTCACGATCGAGATCGACGCGTCCCCGGCGTCGGTCTGGGCGGCGGTCGAGCCGATCGAGCGGCACGTCGACTGGATGGCCGACGCCGTCGCGATCCGCTTCGAGACCGAGCAGACGCGCGGCGTGGGGACCGAGTTCCTGTGCGACACCAAGGTCGGCCCGATCAGGCTGACCGATCGCATGGAGATCACCCGGTGGGTTCCGGCCGTCGACGGGGCCGGCGGCGATCGGGCTGTCGCCGGCGCGATGGGCGTCCGGCACACCGGCATCGTGACCGGCAGCGGGGTCTTCACGCTCGAACCGCTGCCCGGCGGCCGGCGGACACGGTTCACCTGGTCCGAGGATCTCGACTTCCCCTGGTACCTCGGTGGCCGGCTCGGCGAGATCGTGGCCGGCGCGCTGATCCTCGGTCCGCTCTGGAAGCGCAACCTGAAGGCGCTGAAACGGCTGGTCGAGCGTTCGGCGGCGGCCGGCGGCGCGTAGCGTCGCCTCAGGGGCTGGTCGACGCCAGCCAGAGCATCGACATCGGGCCGATGTCGACGAGCGCCGAGGACGACTGCCCCTGCCAGCCCTCGTCGGCGCCGACGACGTCGGTGTCGCCGCGATGGCCGCTCCCCCACCACACCGCGGCGTCGGTGTCGAGCACCACCTCCCACGGGCCGCCCCACGGCAGCCCGAGCCGGTACCCGGGGCGCGGCACCGGCGTGAAGTTGGCGACGCACACGACCGCGGCGCGCCCGTCGACGTCCCAGCGGACGAACGCGAACAGGCTGTGCAGGGCGTCGTCGGCGTCGAGCCACGTGAACCCGGCCGGATCGGTGTCGCGGATCCAGAGCGCGGGCCATCGGTCGGCGGCCTGGTTCATCGCCTGGAGCACGTCGTGCACGCCGCGGTGCGGCGCGTGGTCGAGGAGGTGCCACGGCAGCTCGGCGGCGTCGTTCCACTCCTGCCACGGCCCGAGCTCGGCGCCCATGAACAGCAGCGGGGCGCCGGGCATCGACCACTGCCAGGCGAGCAGGGCCCGGAGCCCGGCGAATTTCTGCCAGTCGTCGCCGCCCATCTTGGCCAGCAGGCTGCCCTTGCCGTGCACGACCTCGTCGTGGCTCAGCGGCAGGACGAACCGCTCGTTGTACGCGTAGAGCTGGGCGAAGGTCATCTCGCTGTGGTGGTGCCGGCGGTGCACGGGGTCGAGGGCCATGTACCCGAGCGAGTCGTGCATCCAGCCGAGGTTCCACTTGTGGCTGAACCCCAGCCCGCCCTCGGTGGCCGCCCGCGTGACGCCCGGCCACGCCGTGGACTCCTCGGCGATCATCAACACGTCGGGAAACTCCTCGCCGACGACCGAGTTGGTCTCCTGAAGGAAGGCGATCGCCTCGAGGTTCTCCCGCCCGCCGTGCACGTTCGCCTCCCAGCCGTCCGACTCCCGCGAGTAGTCGAGGTACAGCATCGACGCCACGGCGTCGACGCGCAGCCCGTCGACGTGGAACTCGTCGAGCCAGTACAGCGCGTTGGCGACCAGGAAGTTGCGGACCTCGTTGCGCCCGAAGTCGAACACGTACGTGCCCCAGTCCGGGTGCTCGCCGCGGCGCGGGTCCGGGTGCTCGTAGAGCGCGGTCCCGTCGAAGCGGCCCAGGCTCCACTCGTCGCGCGGGAAGTGCGCGGGCACCCAGTCGACGATCACGCCGAGCCCGCGCCGGTGCAGCGCGTCGACGAAGCGGGCGAATCCGGCGGGCTCCCCGAACCGCGCCGTCGGCGCGTAGTAGCCCGACACCTGATACCCCCACGACCCGCCGAACGGATGCTCGGCGACCGGGAGCAACTCCACGTGCGTGAACCCGAGCTGTTGCACGTGCCGGCCGAGTTGGTCGGCCAGATCGTCCCAGGTCTCGGCGCTGCGCCGCCACGACCCGAGGTGCACCTCGTACACCCGCAAGGGCGCCGTCCCGTCGAGCGTCGCGTGCCGCCCGGTCATCCACTCCTCGTCGCCCCACTCGTGGAGCTCGTTCGACGGCAGGACGCTGGCGTCACTCGGCGGCCGCTCGGTTCGGCGGGCCATCGGATCGGCCTTGCGGACGGTCCGGCCGTCGGCGGTGACGATCTCGAACTTGTAGCACTGGCCGCTGCGCGCGGCGGGCGACGTGACCGCCCAGATCCCGGTCGGCTCCTCGTCCTCGACCACGGTCATCGCCTCGGGCGTCCAGCCGTTCCACTCCCCGACGACCGCCACCGACGCGGCGTTCGGGGCCCACACCGCGAACCGGAATCCGCCGTCGGCGCCGCGTCCGCCCGCCGGCTGCGGCCCGAGCAGCTCCCACAACCGGCGGTGCGTGCCCTCGGCGAAGAGGTGGACGTCGAGCTCGCCGATCGCACGGCCTCCTGAGGTCATGACCCAAGGCTAGGGTGCGCGGCCGTGCGCGTGTTGATGCTGTCGTGGGACTACCCGCCCCAGGCGATCGGGGGAACCGCCGCCCACGTCGCCGGGCTCGCCGGCGCGCTGGAGAAAGCGGGCCATGAGATCGTCGTTTTGACCATCGCCGACAGCCGCGCCGACACCGAGGCCGAGCGGGCGGGCCCGGTGCGCGTGATGCGCGCCGCGGTCGACCTGCCGTGGCTCCCGCCGAACGAGCTCGTCGCCCGCACCGCGTCGGCCAACCACGCCGTCGTCAAGCTCGGCGCCCGCCTCGACCTGGAGCTCGACGGCTGGCGCCCCGACCTCGTCCACGGCCACGACTGGCGGCTGGGGTGGGCCTCGGACGTCTTCGCGTCGCGCTACGGGGTTCCGTTCGTCCTCACGATGCACGGCACCGAGCGGGTGCGCCACGGCGGTCACCTGCCGCAGGGGGCGCCGACCGACATCAACGCCGTCGAGTGGTGGCTCGCCTTCCAGGCCGATCGGCTGATCGCCCCGACCCGGTTCATGGTCGACGAGCTGGTGACCGATTTCGAGATCTCGCCCGAGCACGTCGCCCGCGTGCCCAACGGCATCGACCCCGCGCTCTGGCAGGCGCTCCCGGGTAGCACGGTCGAACGGGAGCCGCTCGTCGTGTCCTGGGGCCGCGTCCAGTACGAGAAGGGGTTCCAGGTCCTCGCCCGTGCGATGCACCACGTGCGATCCCGGATCCCGGAGGTGCAGTGCACGATCGCCGGGCGCGGCAGCTACCTCCCCGAGCTGCAGACCCAGATCGACGTCGAAGGCGTCAGCGACCTGGTCCACCTGCCGGGCTTCCTCAGCGACGAGGCGCTACGCACCCTGGTGCACCGTGCCGGCTGCGTCGTCATCCCCTCGCTGTACGAGCCGTTCGGCGTCGTCGCGCTCGAGGCGCTCGCCGCCGAGGCGCCGCTGATCGTCGCCAAGACCGGCGGTCTCGCCGAGTTGATCGAGGGCACCGACGCCGGGCTCACGTTCGAACCCGGCAATCCCGAGGATCTCGCGCTGTGCATCGAGCGGGTGCTGTCCAGCGGGTCGCTCGCCAAGGACCTCTCCGCGCAGGCCGCCGCGCTGATCGACCGCAAGTTCGCCTGGGACGCGATCGCCGGCGCGACGGCCCACGTGTACGCGACCGCGATCCAACTCCGCCGCGCCCGCTGAGGCTCGACCGGGCTCGGAGTCGGTACCCTCACCCGGCGATGCGTCCAGCTCACCAGTTCATCGTCACCAGCAGCCTTCCCGAGTCGTTGTCCTCCATGCCCGCGCTCGCCGCCAACCTGCATTGGGCATGGGATCGGCGCGTGGCCGCGCTGTTCGATCGCCTCGACGGGGGGCTGAACGAGGGCGCCGGCGCCTGGCGCGCCTCGGGCCAGCACCCGGCCGACCTCGTCAGGCGGACCTCGCCGGCGTGCTGGGAACAACTGGCCGCCGACGGGCAGTTCGTCGCCCAGGTCGACGAGGCGGCCCGTCGCCTCGACGAGGCGGTCCACGGCGACTCGTGGTTCGGGAGGCGCCGCGACGCCGAGGGCTCGCCGCTCGAGCTCGTCGCCTACTTCTCCCCGGAGTTCGGGATCACCGAGACCCTCCCGCAGTATTCGGGCGGGCTCGGCGTCCTCGCCGGCGATCACCTCAAGGCGTCGTCGGACCTCGGCGTCCCCCTCGTCGGCGTCGGCCTGCTCTACGCCGAGGGGTACTTCCACCAGGAGCTGAACGGCGACGGCTGGCAGCAGGAGCGCAACGAGCGGATCGACCCGCTGGCGCTCGGGCTGCGCACGACCGACGTGACGGTCGAGGTCGACCTCGCCGGCGTGCCCGCCCGGGTGCAGGTGTGGCGCGCCGACGTCGGCCGGGTTCGGCTCTACCTGCTCGACACGAACCTGCCGGAGAACCCGCCCGAGGTCGTCGCCGTCACCGACCGCCTGTACGGGGGCGACGAGCAACATCGCATGCGCCAGGAGATCGTCCTCGGGATCGGCGGGGTGCGGGCGCTGCGGGCCCTCGACATCCACCCCCAGGTCTTCCACATGAACGAGGGCCACGCCGGGTTCCTCGGCCTGGAGCGCGTGCGCGAGTGGACCGAGCGGGGCCTGACGTTCGACGAGGCGGTCGAGGCGGTCCGGGCCGGCACGGTGTTCACCACGCACACGCCGGTGCCGGCCGGGATCGACCGGTTCCCGCGCGAGCTGTTCGAGCCCTACTTCACATCGTTCGCCGAGCGTTGCGGCGTGACGTTCCCCGAGCTGTACGCCCTCGGCCGGCGGGACGACGAGCCGGACGGCAAGTTCAACATGGCCGTGATGGGCATGCGCCTCGCGGCACGTCGCAACGGGGTCGCCCGCCTGCACGGCGACGTCTCGCGCGAGATGTTCAGCGGGATGTGGCCGGCGCTGCCGGCGGTCGACACCCCGATCGGCCACGTCACCAACGGTGTGCACGCCCGCTCATGGGTCAGCGACCGGGTCGACGAGCTGTTCACCGACGCGATGGGCGACGCGTGGCACCTCGCCGGGCCGGATGACTGGAAGCGGGTCCGCGACCTCGACCACGACCAGATCTGGCAGGTTCGCCGGGCGGGCCGCGACGAGCTCGTCCAGATGGTGCGCTCCAGGCTCGGTGGACACCTGCTCGACCCCGAGGTGCTGACCGTCGGCTTCGCCCGCCGGTTCGCGACCTACAAGCGGGCCAACCTCCTGCTCGGCCAGATGGACCGGCTGCGGGCGCTGTTGCTCGACGCCGAGCGCCCGGTCCAGTTCGTGTTCGCCGGTAAGGCCCACCCGGCCGATCATCCCGGCAAGGCGTTGATCCAGGAGATCCGCCGGCTGGCGACCGAGGCCGACGTGCAGCACCGGTTCGTCTTCATCCCCGACTACGACATCGGCGTCGCCCGCACGATGTACCACGGCTGCGACGTGTGGCTCAACACCCCGCGCCGCCCGCTCGAGGCGTGCGGGACGAGCGGGATGAAGGCGGCGCTGAACGGCGTTCTCAACTGCTCGATCCGCGACGGCTGGTGGGACGAGATGTCGACCGGCGAGAACGGCTGGGACATCCCGTCCTTCGACGACGACCACGACGACGTCCACCGCGACCACCGGGAGGCGACGGCGACGTTCGACCTGTTCGAGCGGTCGATCGTGCCGCTGTTCTACGACGCCGGCGACGACGGCGTCCCCCACGGGTGGATCGACCGCGTCGTCGAGAACTGGGCGACGCTCGGCTGGAACGTCATCGCCGGGCGCATGGTCCGCGACTACGTGACCACGATGTACGAGCCCGCCGCGCACTCGGCCGCCGCCCGCACCGCCGACGACGCCCGCCAGGCCAAGGAGGTCGCGGCCTGGAAGGCCGCGGTCGAGAAGGCGTGGGGCGACGTCGTCGTCGAGCTGGTCGATTCAGGGACCGAGATCGGCGACGGGGTGGCGGGCAACGAGCGACGGGCCGAGGTGCAGGTCCATGCGGGGCAGCTCTCCTTCGACGAGCTCGTCGTGCAGGTCATCCACGGCCCGCTCCGCGCCGACGGCTCGTTCGACGAGCGCGAGCTCCGATCGGTCGACATGCGCCACGACGGCGAGGGCCGGTACTCAGGGTCGTTCGTCGCCG
Organism: Ilumatobacteraceae bacterium; assembly: GCA_041581055.1. GTDB lineage: Bacteria > Actinomycetota > Acidimicrobiia > Acidimicrobiales > Ilumatobacteraceae > JBFGCT01. The sequence goes on from JBFGCT010000011.1 coordinate 22,651, forward strand.
ACGGCGCCGGCCCATGGGGCGCGACGGCCCGCGTGCTGCCCGTGCACCCGGGTCTCGCCACCATCTTCGACACCGGCCTCGTCGCGACCGGGTAGGTCGTCGTCCGCCAGCGGGCGGCGGACGACTGTCACGCGCCGCCCGCGAGATGAAATCGACGCACCGGTCCCCGCTCGGCCGATCGGTACGCTCCTCACGATGCGGCCGTTGGCTCACGATAGGACCCGGCCGACTCGACCGTCACCGCCGTCGGACCTGCTCGTGATCGGCGCCTTCGGCGGCCTGCTGGCGTTCCTCGCCGCCGGCTACGGCGTCCTGTTCACGATCGTCGACGACTACAAGAACGAGTACGGCCTCGGCGAGACCGAGATCGGGGTCGTGATCGGGCTCGGCTTCATCGCCGGGTTCCTCTCCCAGGTGCTGATCGCCCCGCTCGCCGACCGCGGCCACGCCCGGGCGGTCGTCCTCGCCGGCGTGGTGGTGAACGTCGTCGGGTTGCTCCTGATGGCGCTCGGCACGTCGCTCGTCCCGATCCTGATCGGGCGGTTCGTGTCCGGCGTCGGGATCGGCGCCGCCAGCCCCGCCATCAAGCGCATCGTGATCCTCGCCGACCCTGGGAACCTCGGCCAGAACCTCGGCCGGCTGCTGGCGCTGGAGGTGTTCGGGTTCGCGATGGGCCCGGCGATCTCGGCGATCCTCGTCGGGCCGTTCGGCATCCCCGCGCCGTTCGTGGTGACCGCGGCGTGCACGCTCGTGCTGTTGCCGTTCGTCGCCCGGATCAAGGTCGACGAGACCGCCGTTCGGCCTCGACGCCGGCTCGCGCTCGACCTGCTGCGCATCCGGCCGTTCGCCGGCGCGGTCGTGATGGGCGCCGTCGTGTTCGTCATGATCGGGTCGTTCGACGCGCTCTGGGCTTTGGTCCACGACGAGCTCGGCACGACCGAGTGGATCGCCAACCTGGGCATCACGCTGTTCGCGTTGCCGCTGATCTTCCTCGGGCCGCCGGGCGGGCGGCTCGCCCAGACGTTCGGGCCGTTCCGCCTGGCGACGATCGGGCTGCTCGCCGGGGCCGCCTTCATGCTGGCGTACGGGCTGCTCCCGACCGGCGGGCTGATCTTCACCGTGGCGATGTTCCACGCGCTCAGCGACGGCCTCACGATCTCGAGCACGAGCGTCGCCGCCGGCATGGTCGTCCCCGACGAGCGTCAGGCCGGCGCCCAGGGGATGCTCGGCGCGGCCCAGGCCGTGTCGGCCGGGGTCATGGCGATGGTCACCGGCGTCGTCTACGACGTGTTCGGCCGGACCGCCGCCTACGCGACGTGTGCCTCGGTGATGGTCGCGCTCACGCTGTGCGGGGCCTGGCTCGCCCGCCCGGCGTGGTCGATCACGCGGCCGCTCGCGGTCAGCGCCCGGTGAACTCGGCCTTGCCGGGACCGTGTTCGAGGAAGCTGGCGACGCCGATGCGGGCGTCGTCGGTGCGGAACACGTCGACGAAGCGGGCCCGCTCGAGCGCCAGGCCGTCGGCGAGCGACGTCGACAGGCCGTCGTCGATCAGCCCCTTGCAGATCGCCTGCGCGCCGAGCGCGCCGCCGGCGACCTCGGCGGCCAGCGCCAGCGCCCGGTCGTGGAGCTCGTCACCGGTCACGACCTCGTCCGCCAGACCGATGCGGAACGCCTCGTCGGCCTTCACCTGGCGGCCGGTGACGCACATCTCCTTGGCCCGGCTGGCGCCGACCACGCGGGCGAGGCGCTGGGTGCCGCCGCCTCCGGGCACGATGCCGAGCAGGATCTCGGGCTGGCCGAACGCCGCCCGGTCGGAGGCGATCCGGTAGTCGCAGGCCAGCGCCAGCTCGCAGCCGCCGCCGAGCGCGTACCCGCTGACCGCGGCGATGACGAACCGCGGCAGCGCGGCGAGGGCGTCGAGCGCGGCGTGGAAGGCCGCGGTGATCGGGCCGGCCTCGTCGGGCCCCCCGAACTGTGAGATGTCGGCGCCGGCGGCGAAGATCCGCTCGCCACCGGTGACGACGACGGCGCCGGGCGGGTCGGCGGCCAGCTCGTCGACCGCGGCGTGGATCTCGGCGAGCAGCTCCTGGGACAGCGCGTTGACCTTGCCGTTCGCCAGGGTGAGCACGGCGACGCCGTCGTCTCGCCGTTCGAGGGTCAGCAGTTCGTAGTCGGCCATCACCCGATTGTGCCATGAGCCGCCGCCGGGAGCGCCAGCGACCACGGCCGGCGCGCGGCCGGCCAACCGCGACCGGCCACCACCCGCTCCGAGGCCGAGCACGCCAGTTCGTCAGGCGTCGACGGCCGCCAGCATCTCGTCGGCGGCGGTCCACGGGTCGGTCGTGCGGGCGACGACCGCGTCGGTCAACTCGTCCCACCGGTCGCCGGTGCAGATCTCGCGCGCCCGGCGCCCGAGCCGCTGGGCGACGATCTCGCGCAGCTCGTCGCGCGTGCGGAACGTTCGCCGGTCGTGGAGCACGCCCGACGCCTGGGCGTGCGCGCGATGCTCAAGCACGGCCTCCCACAGCTCCGGGACGCCGTCCCCGGTGGTCGCGACGCTGGTGAGGATCGGCGGCCGCCAGGCGTCCGTCGCAAGGTCGGAGAGGTCGAGCATCTGGAGCAGGTCGCGGCGGGTCTCCTCGACCCCCTTGCGATCGGCCTTGTTGATCACGAACACGTCGGCGATCTCCATCAGGCCGGCCTTGTTGGCCTGCACGCTGTCGCCCCACCCGGGGTTGACGACGACGACGGTCGTGTCGGCCTTGCCGGCGACCTCGACCTCGACCTGGCCGACGCCGACCGTCTCGACGAGGATCCACCGGCGGCCGATCGCGTCGAGCAGGCGCACCGCCTCGGGCGTCGCCAGCGAGAGCCCCCCGAGGTGGCCGCGGGTCGCCATCGAGCGGATGAACACCCCCGGGTCGGTGGCGTGGTCCTGCATCCGGACCCGGTCGCCGAGGATCGCCCCACCGGTGAACGGCGAGGACGGGTCGATCGCCAGCACGGCGACCTCCAGTTGCCGGCCCCGCAGGAGCCCGATCAGCGCGCTGGTCAGCGTGCTCTTGCCGGAGCCGGGAGCCCCGGTCATGCCGACCGTGTACGCCTCACCGCTGCGGGGGTACGCCAGCCGCCCGATCGCGCGCGCCGCGTCGTCGCCCCGCTCGATCAGCGAGAGCAGGCGGGCGGCGGCCCCGCGGTCTCCCTCGCGAGCCGCCGCGAACAACTCCTCGGGGGTCAGCCCGCGCAGACTCACGCAGCGGCCTCGGCGACGTTCACCACTTCGGTGACGCCGTCGACGCGGTCGCGCATGATCCGCTCGATGCCTGCCTTGAGGGTCTGCGTCGAGGCGGGGCAGCCGACGCAGGCGCCGACGAGCTCGACCGACACGACCCCCGTGGTCTCGTCGACGTCGTGCAGCACGATGTCGCCGCCATCGGCCTGGAGGGCCGGGCGGATCACTTCGATGGTGGCTTCGATCTGTTCGCGCATCGCACCGCACATTCAATCAGCGTCGACCGTACGATCGATCACCGTGCCCGCCCCGACGACCGCGCTTCTGGCCCACCAGGGCGGCTGGGACGAGATCCTGCTCATCGCCGGTCCGATCCTGATCATCGCCGGCCTGCTCGCCATCGCCAAGCGGCGCGCCGACGCGGCCGCCCGCGATCGACCGACCTGACCGGTCACGGGACCAGGCCAGCAGGTCGACGATCACGCTGAACCGGTCCGGCTGGCGGAAGACGGGCGTGAAGTTCGGCGGCCGCTCGGTCGACAGCCACTCGTCGATCGCGAGCAGCGCCTCGCGCTGTCGCGCGAGGCTCGACCTCCGCGCCGCGTCCGCCTCGCTGATCACCTCGAACGCCCGCTCGGGGAACGTGAAGTGCACGCTGTAGTGCCCGTTCGGCTCGGCCTTCTCACGGCCTTCGGCGAGCATGGCGAGCATCTCGATGTCCGGGTTGTGGTGCTCGCCATTGGCCGAGATCACGTAGTGCTCGGCGACGATGGTCTCGAAGGTCGAGGTCTCGACGTTGCGGCTGCTGCCGTGGTGCGGGATCTTGAACAGGTCGACATCGACCCGGCCCTGGCGGAGGAACCCCTGCGAATCGAGACCCTCGAGCAGGTGGTCGCCGCGCCCGTCGCCGGTCAGCAACATCTTCTTCTTGCCGCGTTCGACCATCACCATGATGCTGGCGAGGTTGTGCTTGGAGGAGTCGGCGAACGACTCGGCCCTGGACTTCTCCTTCTTCAGGATCTTCTCGAGGTCGCGCTTCCACTGCTTGCGCAGCAGCTCGATCCGCTCCTCGTCCGGCCCGATGATGGTCATCTTCAGGCCCGGCGACAACTGGAACGGGCCCGGGTGCCCCGGACAGTCGCGGCGTACCAGACCTCCGCCGAACTCGTCGTTGACCGGGATCTGGCCCGGTCCGACCGCGAAGTCGCGGAGCTCACGGCACTGGCCGGTGCTGGCGACCCAGGCCTGGATGTCGTCGGACCGGGCCGCACCCGGATCGCCAAGGACCGACAGCGCCGTCGCCTTGGTGTCGTCGGTCGCCGCCGACAGATCGCCGAAGGCCAGGTCGTCGAACCCGTTCACCCACATCTTGGCGATCGAGACCGCCGGCTCGTCGAGTGGCGCGTTCTCGGCCTCGAGGTGGCGCTTGAGGTCGAGCAGGCCCTGGACGTGGTCGGCGTCGGCGTGGCTGACCATCACGAGGTCGAGTGGGATCTTGCCCCGGTCCAACTTGGCGGCGAACTCGACGCGCAACTCCTCGAGCCGCGGGCGGAGGTAGTTCGCGTACACCTTGCGGTGTCCACCGTCGATCAACATCCACTTCGGGTTGGCGACGGTCCCGTGGTGCAGGATCAACGCGTCACCCTTGCCGGCGTACACGGCCTCGAGCGCGAAGCGCATCGTCATGTTGGGTCCCTCCTCAGAAGCTCTGCATGGCGCGCAGGACATCGACGAGCCCGGCGCCCTGGTACGAGCGCTCCCGGCCGAGGTCGGTCGCCGTTTCGACCAGGATCGACTTCACCCGCGCCGGGTCGCCGATCAGCTCCCGGTGCCGGCACATCAGCAGCGCCGCCGCGCCGCTGACGTGTGGCGCCGCCTGACTGGTGCCGTCCTTGCGCTCGGCGCCGTTGCCCGGGACGGTCGACAGGATCTTCTCCCCCGGCGCGACGAGGTCGGGTTTCATCCGGCCGTCGCCGGTCGGCCCGCGACTCGAGAAATAGGAGACCCCGTAGGCGTGCGGCTGCCGGCTGTGCGTCGCCCCGACCGTGATCACCTGTTCGGCGTTTCCGGGGTCGGCGATGCTGGCCGAGCGGTACCCGCGCTCTGTCGTGCCCTGCTCGGACGTGAACACCGCCCGCCCCGAGTTCCCGGCCGCGGCGACGACGACGACGCCGTTGTTCACCAGGCGGATCGACTCCTCGCACACCGGGCTCCGGCCACACGCGAAGTTCCTGACGTCGTGGAACACCGAGAGGCTGAGGTTGGCGCCGTGCACCTCGATGTTGTCGAACTGCGTGTTCAGGTAGCGCACGAACTGCAGGGCCGACATCACCGCGAACTCGTTGCCGATGTTGCCGTCGAAGACCCGCAGGTCGTACATCTCGATCTGCGGGCACATCCCCGTGAGCGGCCACGTCTGCCGCTTGGCCCCGCTCGGCGGGCCGATCGGGTCGTCCGGCTCGAGGCCGGGGTCCCAGTCGGCGCCGATGATCCCCGCCACGTGCGTCCCGTGCGCCGACTTCGGGACTCGGTACCCGGCCGTCGTGTGCGGCACCCCGAGCGGGTGTTCGCCGCCGGCCAACTCCTCCTCGACCGCCTTCCAGTCGAGGAGCCGCCCGCTCATCAATCCGAGCCGTTGCTGTTGCACCAATTGATCGCGGATGTGGGCGAAGTCGTAGGTCGCCTTGATCCGCGTGTTGTTCCCCCCGCCGAACGGCTCCGGGTGGGGAAGACCCGTCGTCCGATCGCGTTTGCGAAACGCGTCATGGGTGGCGTCGATTCCCGAATCGACGACCGCCCAGCGGATTCCCTCGCCGGCGATGTCGAACGTGCGCGTCACGACGTCGGCCTTCGTCCCCGGCACCGACTGATACACCGACCGATCGATCTCGCGGTTCAGATTGATCGAGAACACCCAGTCGTCGCCACCCGCGCCGGCGACGTCGTCGTCGATCTCGGAGAGCAGATCGATGAACCACGTGGCGATCGTGTTCGGGTTGCGCGCCCCGTGATCGCGCTTGGACGGATTGTTGGAGTGCTCGATCAGGAAGTACAGGTGCGCCGCCCAGATCAGATCGTCGCCGATCAACCAGTGCCCCGCCGACCTTGCCGTCGGCTCGCCGCTCGTCGATGGTCGGTCACGGCGCTTGATCAGGTACGTCAAGCCCTCGACCAGCTGTTGTCTGGCCACGCCCGCGGTGCGCTCGTCGGAGAACAGCGTCGTCGGCGTCATGTTCGGCACCGGCACCAGATCGTCGTTCCACCAACGGCTCAGCGGCAGGACGACCTGGACGAGCTCGAGGAAGGTCAGTCTGATCGCGACGACACTCTGGTTGTACGCGATCCGCAGCTGTCGCTCGCGGCTGGACAGACCCCGCGCCGCGGCCGCCTCGACGGCCGCCTGGTCGTCGGGGACGATCCCGAACGACTGCTGCATCCGGTAGGCGAGCTCGCCCGGCTGCTTCGACCAGTCCGGCGTGAGGAGGATGTCGACGGGCGTGTCCTTGGGGGCCGTGCCGTATTTGGCGTAGACGTCGAGCAGGACGGGCGAGTCTTGTGTGAATCGATGACGGTCGAAGGTCCCATAGACCATCTCGCCGAAGAACTCCGAGTCGCGGTTCACTTTCTCGGCCACGCGCGCCCCCTCCGCTGGTCATTTGTCGGCTCGGGGTCGACCGTACTCCTTCAACTGGGCCCTGGCCAGTGCCGTGACCGTGAGCGTTCGGGGTGTCGACGTCGAGTCAACTCGCCGGTGGAACACGGCAAACGCTTGCGGTCAGGGCACTCGTGCCGCGCCTGCTCAGCCTCCACGCCGCTCGATCGCCGCGCCGACGGCCTGGAGCCGGCCGACGAGGTCGTCGTAGCCGCGGTCGATGTGGCTCACCCCGGTGATCTCGGTCTCGCCCTCGGCGGCCAACCCGGCCACGACCATCGCCGCGCCGGCGCGGATGTCGTGGGCCCGCACCGGCGCGCCCGAGAGGCGGGGCACGCCGCGCACCACCGCGTGGTGCCCGCTGGTGCGCACGTCGGCGCCGAGCCGCTGGAGCTCCTCGACGTAACGGAATCGGCCCGGGTAGAGGTTCTCGGTGACGATGCCGACCCCGTCGGCGACCGCCAGCATCGTGATGATCAAGGGCTTGTAGTCGGTCGCGATGCCGGGGTACGGGAGCGTCGCCACGTCGATCGAACGGAGGCGGTCGACGGCGACGACGTGCAGACCGTCGTCGGTCGGGGTCATCTCGATACCCATCTCGCCGAACCGGTCGAGCAGCATCGTCATGTGCTCGGGCCGGGCGCCGACGACATCGAGCTCTCCGCCCGAGACGGCGACCGCCGCGAGGTAGGTCGCGGCCTGGATGCGGTCCGGGACCGTGCGGTGGCCGACGGCGTGCAGCGACCCGCGCTCGACGCCCTCGATGACGAGCGTCGACGTGCCGATGCCCGAGACGTCGGCGCCCATCGCGACGAGGAACTCGCAGAGGTCGATGATCTCGGGCTCGCGTGCCGCGTTGTCGATTCGGGTCGTGCCACGCGCGAACACCGCGGCCGTCAGGAGGTTCTCGGTCGCCCCGACGCTCGGGAAGTCGAACGTGATGTCGGCCCCGTGGAGGCGGTCGGCGAACGCCTCCAGGTAGCCGTGGCTGAACTTGAACGTCGCCCCCATCGCTTCGAGGCCGGCGACGTGCATGTCGATCGGGCGGGCCCCGAAATCGTCCCCTCCGGGCAGCGAGAGCCGGACGTGGCCACACCGCGTGAGCAGCGGGCCGAGCACGTTGATCGACGCCCGGATCCGCTCGACGAGCTCGTACGGCGCGACCGGGGTGATGTCGCCGGTGTTGACCAACACCAACGAGCCCGGCTCGGCGCGCGTCATCCGCACGCCGATCGCCTCGAGCAGGTCGCCCATGATCGACACGTCGACGATGTCGGGAACGTTGCTCAGCTCGAACACCCCGTCGGTGAGGAGCGTGGTCGCCATCAGCTTGAGCACGGAGTTCTTGGCGCCGGGGACGACGATCGTGCCCTCCAGCGGCCCCGTGCTGCGCACCGCGATCGTCTCGCCCGCGTCTCCCGACGATTCCATGACGCACCAGTATGCTCCCGGCGTGCACCCAGGCGGGCGAATCCTCACCCGACGCTGGCCCGCGGACCCGCAGCACCTCGACCGGATCGCCGTGCCGCGCGACGATCTCGTGCTCGAATCCGGTCCCGTCGCCGACCCGGAGGCCGACCCCGGAACCGACCCCGGGACCGGCCGGCCGCCGCTCCACTTCGGGCAACGGCAGGGACCGTTCACCACCTACCGCCGCACGGTCGAGGTCGGCGCCGACGAGATCACCGAGCGGACGACGTACCGCCTGAACATCCCGTGGTTCGGCTGGCTGTTCCGGCCACCGGTGCGCGCCGTGATCGCGCGGCGGATCTCCCATCGGGGGTGGTGGGCGCCACCCGACCGACTCGACTCGACACAGGTCTTGGTGATCGGCCTGCTGGCGGCGGCGTCGATGAGCGCGGCGTTCGTCAACACGTTGTTCACGCAGACGGTCAACTTCGCCGCCGACGACTTCGATGTGGGCGACACCGGCATCGGGGTCTCCGGCGCCGTCGTCCGCGCCGGCATTCTCATCGCCCTCCCCGCGACGGTGGTCGCCGACCGCATCGGCCGCCGCCGTGTGATCACGGTGGTCGCCTGGCTCGGGCCACTGTTGTCGCTGGTCGGCGCGTTGGCGCCGACGTTCCCGATCCTCGTCGCCTCGCAGACGATCGCCCGCCCGATGGGGATCGCCCTCGCCATCCTGATCGGGGTCGTCGCCGCGGAGGAGATGCCGCGCAACAGCCGGGCGTACGCGATCAGCGTGCTGGCGATGTCGGCCGGATTCGGTGCGGGGATCGCCGTGATGTCGTTGCGGCTGGCCGACACCGGCGCGAGCGGGTGGCGGCTCGTCTACGTCGTGTCGGCGATCTGGTGCGTCGTCGCCCTCGACCTGTCGCGGCGGCTGCCCGAGACCCGGCGGTTCACCGCCGCCCACATCGCCCACCCCGGGCCGGCCCCGCGGCTCGACCGGCGCAAGCTGCTCCTGCTGGCCACGGTCGCCTTCGCCGGGAACATCTTCGTCGCGCCGGCGAGCTTCTTCCAGAACCGCTACCTGACCGAGGTGCACGACTTCTCCGGGGGCCACATCGGCCTCTTCTCGATCGCCATCGGCACGCCGGCCGGCGTCGGGCTGATCATCGGCGGGCGGATCGCCGACACGCGGGGCCGGCGCCGGCTGATCGCGTTCGCCCTCCCGGCCTCGACCGCCGCGGTCGTCGGCGCCTACTCGTTCGGCGGTCCGCCGCTGTGGATGTTCTCCCTCGCCGCGGGCATCCTCGGCAGCGCGGCGTACCCCGCGCTCGCGGTGTACCGCGCCGAGCTGTTCCCGACCGGCAACCGCAGCCGCGCCGCGGGCCTGATCACGGCGGCGGCGCTGATCGGCGGGATCGGCGGGTTGATCGCCACCGGGGTGCTGCTCGACGACGACCGGTCGTTCACGGCCGTGATGGGGCTGATGGCGATCGGCCAGGTGATCGTGACCGTCCTCGTCGTCGCCTTCTACCCCGAGACCGCCCACCGCGAGCTCGAGGACCTCAACCCCGAAGACCGCGACATCGGCCTGCCGCTGATCTGAGCCCGACCGCCTTCGCCGCGTTCGTTCGCCCGCGGCGCGGGCTACGACCGCACACGGTCGACGAAGCCGGCGACGGCCTCGGCGATCGCGTCGTCGGCCTTGCGCAGGTCGTGGCCGGCCCCTTCGATCCACACGTGCTCGACCGGCGCCCCGATCGTGGCGGTCCACCTCGTCAGCTCGTCGGGCGCGCCGAACGGATCCTTGGTGCCGGAGACGAACAGGCACGGGACGGCGATGTCGGGGAAGTGCTCGACGCGCAGCGTCTCGCGCTTGCCGGGCGGGTGCAGCGGGTAGCAGATCAGCACGAGCCCGGCGAGGCGGGCGACCGGGCCCTCGCCGTCGACGTCGGCGGCGACCATCGTCGTCATCCGGCCGCCCATCGAGCGCCCGCCCATCACGACCGGACCGCGGCGCCTCGCCACCGCCGCGAGGTCGGCCCGGATCGACGCCATCAGCCTCGGCGCCCGGTCCGGGGCGCGGCGACCCTCCTTGCGGTACGGGAAGTCGAGCCGCTCCACCGCCGCCGTGCGGCCGAGCCGCCGCTCGGCGGCGATCAGGCTGGAGTGATCGCGGTCGGACCCCGCGCCGGGGTAGAGCATCACGGTCGGGGTCGCCATGGCGCCCATGCTCGCGCGTCGGCCGGGCGTCAGGCCTTCTTCTTGGACGTCAGGATTCGGCGGGCCTCGGCGATGTCGCTCATCGCCCGGGCCGCGTCGACCTGGTCGCCGCCGTGATCCGGGTGGGCGTTGCGCATCGCGTCGCGGAACCGGAGGGTGACGTCACGCGGGTTGGGCGACTTCTCACCCGCCTCGAAGCCGAGCACGCTCAACGCCCACGAGCGCGGGTCGGCGAGCGCTTCGAGGGCGAGCGTCTGCGACCCGGCGAGGTAGGCGATCAGCGCCGGCCCGATCGGCCCCCGCCACCGCGCCGCCTTGTGCAGCACCGGGCCGATGCGCCGGCGGTGCTCCTCGGCGAGGCGCTCCACCGCGTAGATCGCCCCGAGCACCTGGACGAGATCCTTGCCGGTCGAGTTGAAGTCGAAGGAGATGTCGTCACCGTCACCGACGAGGCGGTGTCGGCTGTGGGCGAGGCCATGGCGGTCGACCTGGAACCGGTGGCGGAGCCGCGGCTGGACGACGCGCTGCCCGTCCTCGACCTCGGTGATCAAGCGGTGGACGTCGGGAACGAGATCGTCGTCGACACCGGGGAGATGGGCGGCGACGACCGAGCCGAGCAGCAGACCGCCGAAACCGGGCGCCGGGTCGACCGGGAGCACCATGTGACCGAGGGCGATCCGCCGCGTCGGCACCGCGGGGCGCGTGTGCCAGATCTCCAGCTCGGCCAACAACACTGGCGCGACGATATCGACGGTTCGCCGACGGCGCGTCGCCGGTCAGACGAAGGGCCGCAGGAGGGTTCGCAGCTCGTCGGCGAACCGGACGACGCCGGACGCCTCGTCGCTGTCCTCGTCGTGCGAGGCCCCACCCGCCTCGAGCACGATCTGCTCCACGATCGTGTCCACCCCGTCGACCGTCTCGGCCCAGGTCCGCTGGGCGAACGCGTACGGCGGGTGCTTGGGGTCGAGGTGCGGGGCCAGGTCGATCAGCTCGGTGCGGGCCCGCGCGTCGAAGGGATCCTTGGTCAGCGTGCTGGCGGCGAGGTAGATCGTGCCCAACACCCCGTCGGGCGGCTCGTTGTCCGCGCTGGCGGCGGCGTCGAGCAGCTCGCCCGCCTCGATGGCGTCGAGCAATTCGTCGACGGAGTCCTCCGCGTCGGCGGCGACGACCAGGGTGGTCCCCTCCCAGCGGTGCGGCACCTCGGATTGGACGAGGGACTCGGTGAGCACCGCCCGATCGGCGACGCTCCATTCGTCGAGGCCGAACTCGGTCGAGGCCTCGTCCTGCTCCAGCGTCACCGGGAACGGCCCGAACTGGCTCTCGAGCCGCTCGAAGAGCGCGTCGACGGCGCCCTCGACCAGCTCGGGGACGACGAGCTCGTCGCCGTCCCACGCGTGGGGGATCTCGGAGTCGGCGAGCGCCTCGGACAGCTCGGCCCGTTGGTCGAACGTCCAGGCGCCGAGGTCGTAGTGCACCTTGACGACCGTCGGGTCGTTCGGGTCGAAGTCGACCATCTCGCCCGCGCCCGCGAGCTCGTTCTGTCGCTCCTCGCCCCCCTGCTTGTTCACGAATGCCACGAGGGCACGCTACCGCTCGCGAATCAGCCGCGGAACTCGGCCAGGAAGCGTTCCGTGCGGGAGTACTCGTCCCGCTGGTTCGCGGGGTCGCGGAAGCCGTGGCCCTCGCCCTCGTACACGACGAACTCGACGTCACCGCCGCCGCCGCGGATCCGCTCGACCAGCGCCTCGCTCTGGGCGACCGGGACGACCGGGTCGTCGGACCCGTGGAACAACAGCAGCGGCGACGAGATGCGGCCGGCGCGCCCGATCGGCGACAGCGACGCGTGGCGCGCCACGTCCTCGGCGGGGCCGACGAGGGTCTCGGTGTAGTGCGCCTCGAACCGGTGGGTTGTCCGCGTCAGCTCGATCAGGTCGCTGACCGGGTACGACGCGACCCCGCCGGCCACCAGGCCGGGGTGGTCGGCCATCACCCCGAGCACGGTCAACCCGCCGGACGATCCGCCGGCGATCACCGTCGTCGCCGGCCGCGCCCACCCCGCGCGATGGGCGGCGGCGAGGAGCGCCGCCGTGTCGTCCACGTCGAGCCGCCCCCACGCGCCGTTCAGCGCCCGCTGGTACGCCCGGCCGTGGCCGGTGCTCCCGCGCGGGTCGACGACGAGCACGTCCCAGCCCCGGCTCCACCAGTACGCGATCCGCGGCCGGAAGTCGACCGGCCACTGATCGGTCGGCCCGCCGTGCACCCAGCACAACATCCGACCCTCGCCGGCGACGTGCCGCCGGGCGTGCAACGTCACGCCCTCGTGTTCGACCTGCACGAGTTCGGGCTCGGGGACGTCGAGCCCGTCCCACTGGACGGCGGGGCCGACGGCGAGGACGGTCCGTTCGAAGCCGGGCTCGGCGTAGCGCACGATCTGCGTCGGGGTACGCGCTCCGGCGCGCAGGGCGACGAGGGAGCCGCCGCGCCAGGAGAGCTGGCCGTGGACGCCGCGGGCGATGTCGCTCACCACACCGGTGTCGACCTCGACCACGCAGAGCCGCCCGAACCCGCGCTCGTTGCGGGTGAACGCGATCCGGCGGCCGTCGGGAGCGGCCGCGTACGAACGCTGGCCCATGCCCCACGTCGGCCCGGCCTGCTCGAACTCGGCCGGCGCGACCGGGTCGCGCCCGACGGCGACGTTCAGCCAGCCCGCCGCGTCGTGGACGCACAGACCCGTCCCGTCGGGGAGAAACCGCGGCTGCTGGACCGCCGCGGCCGGCGGTCGCCAGCGGCCGACCGCTCCCGTCTCGAGCCCCGCCGTCACGACCGCGGCGTCGTCCCATGGCATCGACGGCGCGCTCCACGCCTGCCAGGCGACCGCCGTCGAGCCCGGCGCGACAACCGGGTCGAAGCAGAACCCGTCGCCGCCGTCGTCGAGGCGGCGGGGCGGGCCGCCGCCGAGGGGCGCCGCCCAGACCTCGGCCTCGTCGACCGCGCACACGATGAACTCCCCGTTCGGCGCCACGTTCGGCGCCCGGCAGGCCCGCCCCCACGTCGTGAGGCGCCACGGCCCGGCGTCGAGAGGTTGGACCCACAGCTCGCCGTCGTCGGCGACGTAGACGACGCCGCCGTCGACGAGCCAGTCGAAGCAGCCGCCGCCGAGACCACGGCCCGGAGCGGGGCTCGGCGTCGTCGTGAGGATCCGTTCGGGACCGCCGCCGACCGGGACGACGTTGATCGACGCGACGCCCGACGAACGTTGGACGAACGCCACCCGCTCGCCGTCGGGTGAGAGCCTCGGTTCGGTCAGCTCACGACCCGCGGCGACGAGGGCGTGCGGGATCGGGTCCGGCATGCCGAGCGAGCGTAGAGCCGTGAGAACCCGTTCTGTTCCCGGAAGCCCGCGCTCGCCACGACCGCGCCGAGTCTCGGGGAAGGTCGGGGGCAGGCGCGATCGCGAAACTCGCTTGCGCTCGCCGGCGCCGATCGGGGACACTGCCCTCTCACCGCGAGAGGAGGTGCCAGATGACGACCATGACGAACTGTGAGCCGATCGCTCGCCGCGACCGCCGGTCGATCGTCGGCGCCCTCCGCGGTGCGGGCGCCTTCGCCTGACGGACTCCGCTCCCTCCGGCCCCTCCGCCCCTGAGCGCCGCCGCGGCGGCCGCCGTCACACCGCACGCGGCCTCCCCCCGCCGGGGGCGGCCCCGCGCCGCGACACCCGTCCTGCCCACCCCACCCCAACCCAACCCACGAAAGGAAGACCCATGTACCAGTCACTGCACCCCGACTACGTCCTGGCCGAGATTCGCGAGCGGCACGCGCGCCTGCGGCGCCACGCCGAGCAGGCTCGCCTGCTCCGCGACTCCCAGGACCGCCACCGGCACCGCGGGCGGTATCGACATCGCCATCGGCGCCGGGAGCGGTAGCGCGGGACGACGGCGGGCGGCCACTCCCACCTGGTGGGCGGGAAGCGGCCGCCCGCCACGCGCCGATTAGCTTGGTCGCATGACAACGTCGTCGCGTCAGAACCCGGACCGCAACCTCGCGATGGACCTGGTCCGGGCCACCGAGTCGGCGTGCCTCGCCGCCGCCCGCTGGGTCGGGCGAGGTGACAAGGAGAGCGCCGACGACGCCGCTGTCGAGGCGATGCGGCTGTCGCTGTCGACCGTCGCGATGAACGGCACGGTGATCATCGGCGAGGGCGAGAAAGACCACGCGCCGATGCTCTTCAACGGCGAGCGGGTCGGCGACGGTTCCAGCCCCGATGTCGACGTCGCGGTCGACCCGATCGACGGCACGACGCTCACCGCCGCGGGGAAGACGAACGCGTTGTCGGTCATCGCGGTCGGCGAGCGGGGCTCGATGCTCGATCCGGGGCCGTCGTTCTACATGAGCAAGATCGCCGTCGGACCCGAGTCGGTCGGCGCGATCGACATCACCGCGAGCGCGTCGCAGAACCTGCGGTGGATCGCCAAGTCCAAGCGGGAAGACGTGCGGGATCTGACGGCGATCATCCTCGACCGGCCGCGGCACGCCGACCTGATCGCCGAGGTGCGGGCCGCCGGTTGCCGCATCCGGCTGATCACCGACGGCGACGTGTACGGGTCGGTGGCGACGTGTTGGCCCGACGCCGGGGCCGATGTGCTGTTCGGGATCGGCGGCACGCCCGAAGGGGTCATCTCGGCGGCCGCGCTGAAGGCGATGGGCGGCGAGATGCAGGCCCGGTTCGCCCCGCAGAGCGACGAGGAGCGGCAGGCGATGCTCGACGCCGGGTTCGACCTCGACCGTGTCCTCACGCAGGACGACCTGATCCAGTCCGACAACTGCTTCTTCGCCGCGACCGGCCTCACCGACGGGGCGCTGCTGCGCGGCGTCCGCTTCCGTCCGGACGGGGCGCGGACCCAGAGCCTGGTCATGCGGTCGCGCAGTGGCACGGTCAGGTTGATCGACAGCCGGCACCGCGTCGACAAGCTGCGCGAGTTCGCCGCCGTCGACTACTAGCGACGTGACCGTGAACGTTCGGCGACGGGCGGCCGCTCGCCGAGCAGGGCAACCGCCGAGCGCCTATCGTTTGTCGACCAGCACAAACCGCGGAGGAGCGAATCGACATGGACGCCGAGATCATCATCAACCAGCAGGGCCCGCTCCCGATCACGACGACGATCACCACGGCGAGCGACGGCCCGGCGATGCTCGTCGTCGCCGGCAGCGTCTGGTCGCAGTCGGCCAACAACGAGATCGGGATCAACGTCGTGCTCGAGGGCGAGCGGGTCGGCGTCGCCTCGATCTACTCCAACGGCGCGAGCACGCATCGGGCCGTCGTCCCCGCGTACATCCCGATCACGCTCGACAAGCAGTGGCCGAGCCCGACCGAGCCGCCGACGTACACCGTCGAGTTGGTGGCGTCGACGCCGGCGACCGTGTCGGATTCCAACGACTCCTTCGTCGTCGTCCTCCACGTTTGAGCCGAGCGGCCCGGGGCGGCCGGGCCAGCGCCCGACCGGACGGAGCGGACTGGACGCGCGGCGCTCCGGCGGTCAGAAACCGGGAAACCCTGTGCGCGTCGCGGCGAGTCGGGCCCGGGCGCGGGCCTTGCCGGCGAATGCCCTGGTCAGGACGGCGTCGTCGTGCTCTTGCCGCAACGTCTCCTCGTGGCGTTCGAGCGCCGCTTTGGCCCGCTCGACGTCGATCTCCTCGGCCAACTCGGCCGTGTCGGACAGGATCGACACGACCGTCGGGTTCCCGCTGACCTCGACGAAGCCGCGGTGGACGGCGACGTCCTTCGCCGAGCCGTCGGACAGGAAGATGCGCGTGTGGTTCTCGACGAGCGCGCCGAGAAACGCCGAGTGGCCGGCCTGGAACGCGATCTCGCCGCCGAGCAGCGTGCGCGTGATCACCATGTCGGCCTCGCCGGAGAACAACACGCGCTCCGGCGACACGATCTCGACCCTCAACAACTCGACCATCTCTGGCGCCCTCGCTCGTCGGCCCTGCGGTGCAGCATCGGCGGTCAGTCCTCCTGGAGGCTCTTGGCCTTGGCCAGCACCTGCTCGACGCTGCCGACGTTGAGGAAGGCCTGCTCGGGCACCTCGTCGAGCTCGCCGTCGATCAGCGCCTCGAACGACTCGACGGTCTCCTTGACCGGGACGTACTCACCCTTCAGGCCGGTGAACACCTCGGCGACGTAGAACGGCTGCGACAAGAAGCGCTGCACCTTGCGCGCCCGGTTGACCGTCAGGCGGTCTTCCTCGGACAGCTCGTCGAGGCCGAGGATGGCGATGATGTCCTGCAGCTCCTTGTACCGCTGGAGCGTCTCCTGGACGCGGCGGGCGACCTCGTAGTGGTGCTCGCCGACGACCTCCGGGCTGAGGATCGTCGAGGTCGAGGCCAGCGGGTCGACCGCCGGGTAGATCCCGAGCGCGGCGACCTGGCGGGACAGCTCGGTCGTCGCGTCGAGGTGCGTGAAGGTGGTGAACGGCGCCGGGTCGGTGTAGTCGTCGGCGGGCACGTAGACGGCCTGCAACGACGTGATCGAGCGGCCCCTGGTCGAGGTGATCCGCTCCTGGAGCTGACCCATCTCGTCGGCCAGCGTCGGCTGATAGCCGACCGCCGACGGCATGCGACCGAGCAGCGTCGACACCTCCGATCCGGCCTGCACGAAGCGGAAGATGTTGTCGACGAACAGCAGCACGTCCTGGCCGGCGACGTCGCGGAAATACTCCGCCATCGTCAGTGCGGCCAGCGCGACCCGCAGGCGCACGCCCGGCGGCTCGTCCATTTGGCCGAAGACCAGCGCGGCCTTCTCGTACACGCCCGACTCCATCATCTCGAGGCGGAGGTCGGTGCCCTCGCGGGTGCGCTCGCCGACGCCGGCGAACACCGACACGCCGCCGTGCTGGGACGCGACGCGGTTGATCATCTCGGTGATCAGCACGGTCTTGCCCAC
>JBFGCT010000012.1:0-40011 GCA_041581055.1 Ilumatobacteraceae bacterium
CCGGTTCGCTCCCCGCCGGGGCTCACACCAAGCGGCTCGCCATCGACACGGTCGGCGTGCGGGTCGTGCCGCGCTGAGCGGCTCACGCCGCCCGCGTCAGTCGTGGGATCTCCTCGGAGGCGCCGACCGGGAACGACCACTCGCCGGCACAGGTGACCACCGCCGCGGCGGCCCGCTTGTCGAAGAAGCGGGCGAGGCACAGCGCCTCGTCGATCTGCCGCCGGGGGAGCGGCGCCTCGTCGGCGGGCGGGTCGGGTGGCCGAACCGGCAGGGCTGCGGTCAGCCGGCCGTCGCTCCGCCCGTCGAGCAGGCGGGCGCGGTCGATGATCCACGTCGAGTCGCCGACCGTGACCTCGGCCCGCCCGGCGCGGCGGAGCGCGGCGACGAGCTGCTGGCGGCGCACCGCGCCGAGCAGCGCCGAGAGGCGGTCGCGGGTGGTCGCCGCCTCCTCGAACCGCTGTTGTGTCGCCAGCGCCGCCATCCGCGCGCGCAGGCGGTCGACCACCACGGCGGTGTCCCCGGTCATCGCCCGCCGGGCGTGCTCGACCGCCGCCGCGTACTCCGCCGCGTCGGCCGTGCCGGCGCACGGGCAGTGGGCGACGCCGAGCTGCGCGGCGCCGCACTCGATCACGTCCGGCGCCGGCCGGTAGTTCCGTCCGAGGCGCGCCGAGCAGCGCCGCAGCGGGACGGCCGACTGGAGCGCCTCGACGACCAGGTTGGCCATCGCCCGCGACGGCAACGGACCCAGGTGCAGCCCCTGTTTGGAGGGGTTCTTGACGACCGACAGCCGCGGCCACGCCGTGTCGGTGTCGAGCCGGACGTAGCAGTACTTGTCGGAGCGCTTGCCGCGGCGGTTGTACCGGGGCAGGAGGGTGGCGATCAGCCGCGACTCGATGACCTCGGCGGTCAGGGCGTCGGGGAGCTCGAGGTGGCGGACCGATTGCGTCTCGCGCAGCATCGGGCCGATCCGCCGGCGATCTTCGCTGCCGAAGTAGCTCCGGACGCGCTGGCGCAGGTTGGTCGCCTTGCCGACGTAGAGCACCTGCTCGCCCGCCCCGCAGAACATGTACACGCCCGGGCGGCGTGGCAGGTCCGAGGTCATCTTCAGCTTGGCGGCCTGCGGGTGCCCGGCGAGCGTCTGGAGGGCGATCAGGTCGTCGAGCCCGAGCACGCCCAGCCCCGAGGCGCGCTCGATCAGCAGGTGGAGGAGGTCGACGGTGGCGAGCGCGTCGTCGAGGGCGCGATGGCTCGGGCGGTGGTCGAGGCGCAGGCGCGAGGCGAGCGTGCCGAGCCGGCAGTCGGGAACCTCGTCGCGCACCAGGCGGCGGGCGAGGGCGACGGTGTCGACGACGGTCGGGGTGAGCGCCGGCCGCCCGCTGCGCTCGAGCGCGTGGCGGATGAACGCCAGGTCGAAGCCGACGTTGTGCCCGACGATCACCGAGTCGCCGATGAATTCGAGCAGCGACGGCAGGACGGCCTCGATGCGCGGCGCCGGGCCGACCAACGCGTCGGTCAACCCGGTCAGCATCGTGATCTGCGGTGGGATGGCGCGCCCCGGATTGACCAGCGTCTGGAAGGTGCCGTGGCACGCGCCGCCGCGCACCTTGACGGCGCCGACCTCGGTGATCGAGTCCTCGGCGCGGTTGCCGCCCGTCGTCTCGAGGTCGATCACGCAGAACGTGACGTCGACGAGGGGTGTGCCCAGGTCATCGAACGAACGTTGCCGACCTCGGTCGATGGCGGACCCAACATGCATCCGTGCACTTGAGCACGAACACGTGTGCGATGTCAAGAACACGTCGCGCCCCGGCGGATATCTCGGCCGTGCCGGCGGCGCGGTCCGCTACCGTTTGCCCATGGACGGCGCCACGGCGGAATCGGTCGAGATCGAGCACCGCCACCTGCGCAGCGCCATCGAGTTCGCCGTGTTGATCGCCGCCGAGGGCCAGAAGCGCCGGCCGCCGCTGCCGTACCCGGCCGAGCTGCGGGCGTTCTTCTCCAAGCCCCGCATACCGAGCGGGTCGCTCGGTCGCCTGCGCCGCGCGATCGAGGCCGATCCGACGTTCCGTGAGCGCATCGCGCTCGGCGCGCTCCCGGAGTTGGTCGACGAGGTCGGCCGGCTGTGGCTGGAGCGTCCGAGCGGGTGGGACGACGATGCCAGGCGGATCATCTCGGCGACGACCGCGGCGGTCGAGTCCGGCGATCTCCGGGCGACGGCGGCGCGGGCCGACAAGCGGCGCGTCGCCGCCGAGCAGGCGACCGCCCGCGCCCGGGCCGAGGTCGTGCGGCTCGAAGCGCAGGTCGCGACACAGCGCGACGAGATCGAGCAGCTGCGCACCGACCTGATCAAGGCCGACGAGTCGCTCGCCGAGATGCGCGCCGAGCTGATCGACGTGCGCAACGAGATCCGCCACGCACGCGATCGCGAGGCCGCGGCAACCGCGAAACTCGAATCGGCGCTCGCCGCCCGCGACGAGGCGCGGGTCGAGCTCGCCGAGGCGGCGGCGGTGCGCGACGGCGTGTTGGCCGATCGCGCCGAGACGCGCCAGCAGGCGGCCGAGCTCGGCGCCGCGGCGGCGGCCGCCCGCCGGCTCGCCGACCAGCTCGACGACCTCCTCCCGCGCGAGCCCGACGGCGACGGCGGTCGGCGCGTGCGGCCCGACCGGCGGGCGCCGCTCTCGCTGCCAGGGGGCGTGATCTCCACGTCGGCCGACGCCGCGGAGTTCTTCGTCCGCTCCGACGCCGCGATGTTGGTCGACGGCTACAACGTCAGCAAGCTCGGCTGGCCGGCGCTCGGCCTCGAGGCCCAGCGGGCGACGTTGCTCGACGCGCTGGAGAACCTGGTGAGCCGGTTCGGCACGGACATCACGGTCGTGTTCGACGGGGCCGATGTCGTCGGCGCCCACACCGATCGCCGTCGCCTGGTGCGCGTGGTGTACTCCCGGGCGGGCGTGATCGCCGACGACGTCATCCGCGACGAGGTCAGGCGGCTGCCGCTGGCCCGCCCGGTCGCCGTCGTCACCAACGACGCCGAGATCGTCCGCGATGTGCGGGCCCTCGGCGCCAACACGGTGCCGAGCAACGCCCTCATCGCGCTGTTCTGACGCCGGCGCCAGGGCGCTCTGTGACACCCCTCGTTCAGGATGGGCGACATGTTCGACAGCGACCTCCCGATCGACTGCGCGACGTGCGTCGCGGCCGGCACGACCGCCTGCGGCGACTGCGTCGTGGCCCACCTGTTGGCCAACGACGACGGGCCGATCGAGTTCGTCGTGGCGCCGGTCGTCCGCCTCACCACGCCGATCGACCGGGCGGTCGCCCGGCTTGCCGCCGCGGGGTTGCTCGACGATCCGCCGGTGTTCGTGCCGTACGACGAGTTCGAGCTGGCCGGGTCGGTCGCGCCCGTACGCTGAGCGTGTGCGCCGTCCCGATCCGCTCCCGACTCTCGAGCAGATCACGGCGCGGTTGGCCGAGTTCGACGTCACCCACGTCGGCGTCGCCGCAGCCGGGATCCTGACCGAGACCCGGTCCACCCTGCACGCCCGCAGGTCGGCACGGCTCCACGACGGGATGGGCTTCACCTATCGCAACCCCGACCGGTCGACCGACCCCGACCGGGCGGTCGCCGACGCCGCGTCGATCGTCGTCGCCGCGCGGCCCTACCTGACCGACCGCGAGCCGGGCCGGCCGCCACCGGCCGCCGGGCCGCACGCCCGCGTCGGGAAGTACGCCTGGGTCGACCACTACGCCCCGTTGCGGGCCGGGCTCCGGGCGGTCGCCCACCAGATCCGGCGCGCCGGCCACCGGGCCGTGGCCTTCGCCGACGACAACGCCATCGTCGATCGGGCGGTCGCCCACCGGGCCGGCCTCGGCTGGTACGGCAAGAACACCAACCTCCTGATTCCCGGCGGCGGCAGCTTCTTCGTCCTCGGCTGCCTCGTCACGACCGCCGAGTACGAGCCGGCGCCAGCCCCGGTCGACGACGCCTGCGGCGCCTGCGTGCGCTGCGTCGAGGGCTGCCCGACGGGGGCGATCATCGAGCCGGGGGTGATCGACGCCGCGAAGTGCCTGAGCTGGGTGCTCCAGAAACCCGGGTCGATCGCCCCTGAGTTGCGCGCCGCCGTCGACGATCGAATCTACGGCTGCGACGACTGCCAAGACGTCTGCCCGATCTCGGTGCGGCTCGGGCCGCGCAACACGGTGGCCTTGGCCGCCGAGGCCGAGGCGTGGGTCGACGCGATCAGGCTGCTCGCCGCCGACGACGATGAGATCGAGCGCAGATACGGCCGGTGGTACATCGCCGGGCGGGAGATGAGGTGGCTGCGGCGGAACGCGCTGGTCGTCATCGGCAACGTCGGCGAACCGTCCGATCGCCGCGTCCGGTCGGTGCTCGCCCACTACCGTTCCGGCGACGACCCGATCCTGGCCGAGCACGCCGACTGGGCCAACGACCGCCTCGACGCCCGAGCATGAAGCACCTCCTCGTCACCAACGACTTCCCTCCCAAGATCGGCGGCATCCAGTCGCTGCTGTGGGAATGGTGGAGGCGCCTGCCGGCTGATCGCTTCGCCGTGCTGACCAGCCCATTTGCCGGCGCCGAGGAGTTCGACGCCGGTGAGCCCTACCGGATCGAACGCGTCCGCGAGCCGGTGCTCTTGCCCCACCCGTTGATGACCAGGCGGGTCGACGGCCTCGCCGCCGAGTTCGAGGCCGACCTCGTCGTGCTCGACCCGGCGGTCCCGCTCGGTCTGATCGGACCCTCGCTGGCGCTGCCGTACGACCTCGTGCTGCACGGCGCCGAGGTGACCGTGCCGGGCCGCATCCCCGGGTCGAGGCAGGCGCTGTCGTATTCCCTGACGCGGGCCCGCAACATCATCTCGGCCGGCCGCTACGCGGCGCACGAGGCCGAGCAGGCGGCCGGGCGCGAGCTCCCGGTCACCGTCGTGCCGTGCGGTGTCGACCCGGACAAGTTCCTGCCGCTCTCGCCCGCCGAGCGGGACGCGGCCCGCGAGCGGCTCGGCCTCCCGGTCGACGCCGAGCTGATCGTCAGCGTGTCCCGGCTCGTGCCGCGCAAGGGGTTCGACACGGCGATACGCGCCGTCGCCCGCATGCGGCGAACCCGCCCCGACCTGATGCTGGTGATCGCCGGCGGCGGGCGCGACGCGGAGCGCCTCGAGCGTCTCGCCGCCGAGCTCGACGCCCCGGTCCGCTTCCTCGGGCGCGTGCCCAACGCCGACCTGCCGCCGCTCTACGGGTGCGGCGACATCTTCGCGATGCTGTGCCGGAATCGCTGGGCCGGGCTGGAGCAGGAGGGCTTCGGCATCGTGTTCATCGAGGCGGCGTCGGCCGGGGTGCCCCAGGTCGCCGGTGACTCCGGCGGCGCCGCCGAGGCGGTCGCCGACGGTGAGACCGGCATCGTCGTCCGCGATCCCGAGAACGTCCATGAGGTGGTCGAGGCGTTCACGACCCTGCTCGACGACGCGGCGCTGCGCCGCCGGATGGCGCGGCGCTCGCGGGAGCGGGTGCTGTCCGACTTCTCCTACGACGTGCTCGCCCGCCGGCTCGGCGACACGCTCGGCGTCTTCGAGTGACGCCCTGACATCGCTGGCACACTGTCGGCCGTGAACGATGGATCGCGCCACGGCGAGGTGATCGTCCGGGCGAACACGGTCGGCACCGGGCTGTTCGTCGTCGCCGCGAGCACGTCGGCGATCGTGTTCTCGACCTCGGCCCAGTGGTTCGGCGCGATCACGTCGATCAGCCTGTTCGCCGTCGGCTGCGGGGTCTTCCTGTGGGCGTTCTACAACGCGGTACAGCGCAGCCGGGCCGAGCAGCTCGCGGTGACGGAGCTGTTCCTGTTGCTCGGCGACCCGACGCCGCGGCGGGTCCGGCGGATCATGCTGCTACTGCTGTTCGTCCAGTGCGCGACCGCGATGGTGACGGCCCTCGCCCGGCCGAACACCGCCGACGGCTCGCCAGGATCGTCGCTGGCACTCGGATTCCTGGTGCCGATGTTCGGGCTGGGGATGAACGGGCTCTGGGCGGCCTTTCACGGAGACTTCCCGCGCCGCGGGGACGCGCCGCGCGCGGACGCGTCGTCGAGCGGGCATGATGGTCGGACTTCAACGACCCCGATCGACAAGAATGGCCCGTATGGCTGAGACCGCAACCGAATCGATCACGATCCAGGCCTCCCCGGAACGTGTCTGGGCGATCGCTGTCGACCTCCTCAAGTACCCCGAGTGGGCGCGCGACATCAAGGCGGTGACGATCCACTCCACCGACGCCGACGGCCGGCCGTCGGAGGTCGAGTTCCGAGCGTCGGCGCTCGGGCGCAGCACGCACTACACGCTCCAGTACGACTACAGCGACGCGCCCCGCGTCCTCGGCTGGAAGATGCTGCGCGGCGACCTCCAGCGTTCGATCGACGGCGCGTTCATCTTCGAGGGCAACCCGGAGGGCGGGACCGACGTGCGCTACGACCTGGCGATCGACCTCGTCGTCCCGCTGCCGGGGTTCGTCAAGCGCCGCGCCGAGGTGCGCATCCTCAACACCGTGCGCGAGCTCAAGGTCCGCGCCGAGGCGTGAACCAGGTGGCCGGCGGCGTGCCGGCGCGCCGAATCGGGATCGATGTCGGGGGCACCAAGGCGCTCGGCGTGGCAGTCGACCGCGCCGGCGAGGTGATCGCGGAGGGGTTGCGGCCGACGCCGCGCGGCCCCGACAGCCTCGGGCCGCTGATCGACGTGCTCGCAGAGCTCTCCGAAGAGCTCGCCGCGGAGGGCAGCGTCGGCGTCGGGGTTCCGGGCCTGGTGACCCGGGACGGCGTGTTGCGGGCCGCGCCGAACCTCGACGGCGTGGCCGACTTCGAGGTCGGTCGCCTCCTCGCCGAGCGGCTCGGGCACCCGGTCGAGGTCGACAGCGACGCGACCTGCGCGGCGGTCGCCGAGTGGAAGCTGGGCGCCGCCCGCGGCGCCAAGGACATGATGCTCGTCACGCTCGGCACCGGGATCGGCGGGGGCATCGTGGCGAACGGCGCCCTTCAGCGGGGGCTGAACGGGTTCGCCGGCGAGTTCGGCCACATGGTCGTCGACCCCGAGGGCCCGCCGTGCCCGTGCGGCAAGCGGGGCTGCTGGGAGCGGTACGCGTCGGGATCCGGCCTGGGGATGCTGGCGCGACAGGCCGCGGTCGGAGGCCGGCTGCGGGCGGTCGTGCGGCACGCCGGGGGCGACCCCGAGGACGTGCGCGGCGAACACGTGCAGTCCGCGGCGCGCGAGGGCGACGCCGAGGCGCTGGCGGTCATCGACGAGTTCGCCCGCTGGGTCGCGCTCGGGCTGTCGAACCTGACCAACGTGATGGACCCCCAGTTCTTCGTGCTCGGCGGGGGGCTGGCGGCCGGCGCCGATCTCTACCTCGGGCCGATCATGTCGTGGTACGAGCGGTTGCTCTACCAGGCGCACCTGCGGCCCCTGCCGCGCATCGAGTTCGCCGCGTGGGGGCCGCTCGCCGGCGCGGTCGGCGCGGCGCTGCTCTCGACGATCGATCACGCCTGACGGGTAGCGTCGTCCCCATGGAGTTCCGGCGCATCGAGAACCTGCCCCCGTACGTGTTCTCGATCATCAACGGGTTGAAGATCGAGGCCCGGCGGGCGGGCGCCGACGTGATCGACCTCGGCTTCGGGAATCCCGACATCCCCTCGCCCGAGATCGCCGTGGCCAAGCTCGCCGAGTCGGCCCACAACCCGAAGAACCACCGATACTCGCTGAGCCGCGGCCTCCCCAAGCTGCGCGAGGCGATCGCCGCGTACTACAGGAACAAGTGGGACGTCGATCTCGACCCCGAGCTGGAGATCACCAACACGATCGGCTCGAAGGAGGGGTTCACCCACCTGATGTGGGTGCTGCTCGACCGCGGGGACGCGGCGATCGTGCCGAGCCCGAGCTACCCGATCCACATCTACGGCCCGCTGTTCGCCGGCGCCGACCTGCGCCAGGTCCCGATGAAGTTCCTCGCCAACCCGGCCGAGCGCCAGCACTTCGCCGCCGACTTCATGGACAGCCTGACGACCGCCTACGACGTCGGCTGGCCCAAGCCGCGCGTGCTGGTGATGTCGTTCCCGCACAACCCGACCGGGGCCTGCGTCGACCTCGACTTCATGCAGCAGGTCGTCGACTTCTGCCGCGAGCGCGGGATGATCGTCGTCAACGACTTCGCCTACGCCGACGTCGGCTTCGACGGCTACCAGCCGCCGAGCATCCTCCAGGCCGAGGGCGCCAAGGACTGCGCGGTCGAGCTGTACTCGATGACCAAGAGCTTCTCGATGGCCGGGTGGCGCTGCGGGTTCCTGCTCGGCAACGCCGAGATCGTCCAGGCGCTCGTCAAGCTGAAGAGCTACCTCGACTACGGGATGTTCCAGCCGGTGCAGATCGCGGCGACGGTGACGATGAACGAGGCGTCGGACTTCCCCGACGAGGTGCGGGCGACGTACGAGTCGCGGTGCGACACGCTCGTCGATGGCCTCGGCCGGATCGGGTGGGACATCCCCAAGCCCGGCGGGACGATGTTCGTCTGGGCGCCGATCCCCGAGCCGTACTCCGATCTGGACTCGGTCGAGTTCTGCTCGATGATCGTGCGCGACGCCGACGTGGCGCTGTCGCCCGGCGTCGGCTTCGGGCCGGGCGGCGAGGGATTCGTGCGCTTCGCGCTGATCGAGAACGATAAGCGCATCCCGCAGGCGATCCGCAACCTGAGGCGCGGCCTGCCCAAGCTCGGTTAAGCCGACGGCTCGCCGCCGATCGGGCCGGCGGTGAGTGGCTCCCGTGCCACTGCGCCGGCTGCTAGGGTCCGAGGACGTTAGAAATTGCAGGTCGGCCGGTGCGCGGGTGCAGACGGCCCGGTTTCGCGAGATGAGCCGCCATGGGCACCCACGCCAAGAATCGGCCCCGAGATAGCCAAGGCGAGGCCGCCTTGAATTCCCGGGCCCGACCGGGATCCGGTGGGAAAGCCACCGCTCAGTTCATGGACAGTCGCCCAGCGGCTCTTGCGCAAGCGGGTCTGCAGGGAATTGCCGACAACAGCTCGCAGGTTCGACGATCGAACGCATATCAAGAAGCGGCCGACCGCAGTCGGGGATCCAGGAAGAACGATATGGGTCTGTCCGGTGCCCTGAAGGCAGGAATAGAACGCCTCTCGGGTCACGACATGAACGACGTAAAGGTTCATCACAATTCGTCTCGGCCCGCACAGCTGCATGCGCGGGCTTACGCGCGGGGCGCCGACATATACATAGCGCCTGGCGAGCAAAGACACTTGCCACATGAAGCGTGGCACGTGGTGCAACAGAAGCAGGGCAGGGTAGGCATCACCGCCCACTTGTCGAACGTAGCTGTCAATGATGATCCGGCCCTGGAGAGCGAAGCGGACGTGATGGGCGCGCGGGCGGCTGCCATGGGGTCTGACCTGAACGGCGAGCGCACCGTCGGCGTTGCCAACTCGTCCGGCGCCCGGCGCCCTGTCGTGCAGGGAGTATTCGATTGGCTGATCAATGCGGCCCACAACCGAAGGAAAGTCGGAGTCGAGATCACGGAGGACAATGGAGGTGGCAACGGAATCGCTGAACTGAATCCGACCGCAGCCTGGGCGGCGCTCGCCGGCCCGGCGCAAGCTGCGCTGTGGACCCACACGGTCAATCTCCACAACGCGGCGGACGGAGCGCAGGTGTGGCAAGTGGCGGTTGCCAACACGATGATGCCCACGTATTTCGCGACAACCGCTGGCAACAAGCGGGAGTGGATGAAGTGGGGTTCGGTATTGCTGACCGAAGACTACGGAGATTTTGAATGGATCGTACGGCATCCGAGCGATGTTCAAGGCGTGACGTACTACCGGGACGAGTTGGCAAACGTCAACGCGGCCCGACAGACCTTTCGGGGTGCGCTTGCCGCCCTCGGGGCCGGCAACCAGTTTGTCCTGGCGTTGAACAACAACCCGGCGCTCGGAGAGGTCTTCTACGTCAACCTCCAGGCGACCAACGACGCGTCCAGCCAGATCACGTTCGAGTCCACGGATCGAGGCAAGACCAAGCAGGCGCTGCTCGAGGGCATGACGCACGGCCTGAACAAGAGACAAGTGCCCAATCGAGCAAGTCTGGTGGACCCAGACGCGGCCATTGCCGCGACGGTCACGACCGCCGCCGGCCGCGTCGCGGTGGCCAACGTCGATCGCGAGCTGATCATGGCCTATCTCCTCGGCGACATGACCCACAAGATGGCGACGTTGATCAGCGGCGCGGGCTGGGCCGGCGCCATAGCAGCCAATTTCAAACAGTGGAGAACGTTGTTCCCGAAGTCGCATCCCTCGCAGATCATGTTCCAGGCAATGGACGATCTTCCGACGCTCACCAACATCAACGCGCTGAGGGTTGCGATCAACGCCCAGAGTGCGGCGATCATCGGCGACGTCACCGATCTGTTTGCCCAGAAACTGCACGATCAGACGATCAACGTCGAGTGGAATCCTGGGACTCCTTTGGCTCCCGGGGCATTTACAGCCGCTTCGGACCCGGCGGGTGCCATCTTCAACGCCGTGACTACGGGGACCTATCCCGTAGGAGGCAAGCCCGTCCTGCAGGCTGCGCTCGTAGGCTTCTGCGCGGCAAACGGTGTGGTTCTGGCGACTGAATTCACAAATGCGCTGACCGCGCTCACGGACTCCACGGCCGGCCCGGCCGCCGTCGTTCGAAGTACGGGGTTCGCGACGCACGGCGGTTCGAACAAAGGCTTCGCGTTCGAGGACCGGGCCGAGGTTGCCACTCAGTTTCCCGGTCTCGCATCGACGTACAGCCGTGTACAAGCGGTGGTCGATCGGTACTGAGACCGACTGCCCGGCCCCTCCAAACCGGCTAGCCGCCGATCGGGCCGGCGAGGAGGGCGTCGGCC
Organism: Ilumatobacteraceae bacterium; assembly: GCA_041581055.1. Classification (GTDB taxonomy): domain Bacteria; phylum Actinomycetota; class Acidimicrobiia; order Acidimicrobiales; family Ilumatobacteraceae; genus JBFGCT01. The sequence goes on from JBFGCT010000012.1 coordinate 10,935, forward strand.
AACCGCGCGTACAGCGAGAGGCGGACGCGCTCGCGCTCGTGGATCGGGCGTTCGGAGCGGCCGGCGGCGATCGTCAGCCCGCTGGCGAGGAGGTTGGCCCAGGCGAGATCGCCCGGCGCGGCGTCCTCGACGCCCTCGAGGTGGCCGGCGCCGGAGAGGAACGCCAGCAACCAGGCGAGGTCCGGCGGCTCGCCGATCTGCCCGATCGGTTCGGCGTCACGCAGCACCACGACCCACTGAACGTCGATCACCCGGGCCACGCCGCCGCACAGCATGCCGAGGCGCTCGCCCGCCGCGGACTCGGCCAACGCCGCGCCCGCCGCCAGCGCGGCGAGGTTCGGGTCGACCCGATCGTCGTGGATGACGCGGATGTCCTCGACCGACACGCCGTCGACGGCGTCGACCTCGGCCGCCAGCAGCGGGATCAGCTCGGCGTCGGCCAGCACGACCGTCAGCTCGTCGATCGCCCGCCCGGCGCCCTGCTCCAGGATCTCGATGCCGAGCACGTCGCCGCGCACCGCGCCGACCCGGCTGGCGACCTGGCCGAGCGCGCCGGGCCGGTCCGGCATCCAGACGCGTACGACGACCGTCACCATGTCGCGGCACGGTAGCGGCGCGTCGGCGACGGCAGGATGACCATCGTGTGACGGCGACGTTGCGCGCTCAGCTCGCCGCGCCCCCGTCGTCGACCCAGCGGCGCGAACGCTCGACGGCCCGCAGCCATTGGGTGTGCAGGGCGTCGGCGGCCGTCCGGTCCGGGTCCGGGTCGAACGTGGCCTCCAGCGACCACTGGGCGCCGACGGCGGCGAGCGAGTCCCAGACGCCCTCGGCGAGGCCGGCGAGGAACGCCGCCCCGAGCGCGGTCGTCTCCTGGTCGGCGGGCCGCTGCACCCTGACGCCGAGCTGGTCGGCCTGGAACTGGAGCAGGAGGTCCATCACCGAGGCGCCGCCGTCGACGCGCAGGTCGACGATCGGCGTGCCGCTCGCCGCGACCATCGCGTCGACGACGTCGCGGGTCTGGTACGCCATCGCCTCGACGACGGCGCGGGTGATGTGAGCCCGTGTCGTCCCCCGCGTGATGCCGACAATCGTGCCGCGGGCGTACGGGTCCCACCACGGCGAGCCGAGCCCGGCGAACGCCGGCACGACGTAGACGCCGCCGGTGTCGTCGACCGACGTGGCCAGTGGCCCGGTCTCGGCCGCGTCGTCGATCAGGTTCAGCCCGTCGCGCAGCCATTGGATCGCCGCTCCGGTGACGAAGATCGCCCCCTCGAGCGCGTAGTGGGTCGTGCCGTCGGCGAGCGTCCACGCGACGGTCGTCAGCATCCCCTCGGTCGGCGGCGGGCACGACTCGCCGACGTTGAGCAGCACGAACGACCCGGTGCCGTAGGTGTTCTTCGCCATGCCGGGCTCGACGCAGGCCTGTCCGAACAGCGCCGCCTGCTGATCGCCGGCGACACCGCTGACCAGGATGCCGCCGGGCACGCCGCCGGCGTCCGCGGTCAGGCCGATCCGGCCGCTCGACGGCACGATCGCGGGGAGCGCGTCGATCGGCACCCCGAGCAGGTCGCACAGGTCGGGATCCCAGGTCCGGCTGCGGATGTCGCACAGCATCGTCCGGCTGGCGTTGGTGACGTCGGTGGCGAACACCTCGCGTCCGGTCAGGTTCCAGATCAGCCACGCGTCGATCGTGCCGAGCGCGAGATCGTCGTCGACGGGGATCGCCCGCTCGCGCAGCAGCCACTCGAACTTGGTCCCCGAGAAGTACGGGTCGAGCACGAGGCCCGTGCGCTCGCGCACCAGCGGCAGATGCCCGGCCTCCTCCAGCTCGTCGCAGCGCGCCGCCGTCCGCCGGTCCTGCCACACGATCGCCGTGCCGTACGGTTCGCCGGTCGAGCGGTTCCAGGCGACGACGGTCTCGCGTTGGTTCGTGATCCCGATCGCCGCGACCGAGTCGCGGCCGACCTGCCCGAGCACGTCGCCGACCGTCGCCACCACGGCGTCCCAGATCTCGGTGGCGTCGTGTTCGACCCAGCCGGGCCGTGGATAGTGCTGCGTGAACTCGCGGTAGGAGGCGACGACCGGCGAGTCGTCGGTGAACACCGCGCGCGAGCGCACGCCCGTCGTGCCGGCGTCGATGGCGATCACACAGGGAGAGGTCACGGCCGCGAATGTAGTGAAACCCGACGGTGCCGGACGGTGTCGGCGCCTCGTTCAGCGCTTCTTGCGTTTCGCCGGCCGGTTCGGACCCTGCGAGGTCCGCCGCGTCGGCGCCGGCCGCGCCGGCCGCCCCGACCCGCCCGACCCGCCCGACCGTCCGGACCGGGCCGGGGCGCCGTCGCCGGCGGCGGACCGCTCGGCCTTCTCGGCTCGGAGCTGCTTCATCGTCTTGCGCTGGTAGCCGAACTTGGCCAGGACGAAGCCGAACACCAGGTACAGCGGCCCGCTGACGAGCACGCCGGCGATCGCCCCGAGCACGCCGGCGTCCTGGAAGAACACGAGGAAGACAGCGGTCATGATCCCGGCGTACACGACCCATTCGCGCATGAGCCGATTCCATGGAACCGGTCTGGTGCTGTCCCACCCCACGACGACAGTGCTATCACCGCTGGGCCCCGCCGCCCAGCCCGGCGGTCGCGCGGCCGGTGCGTCCGCTCCGCCCCCGCCGTACGCTCAGCTCCCGTGCGAGTCGGAGTGTTGACGGGTGGGGGTGACTGTCCGGGGCTGAACGCGGTGATCCGGGCGATCGTCCGCAAGGCGGAACGAGGTTTCGGCGACGAGGTCGTCGGGTTCCTCGACGCCTGGTCAGGCGTGCAGGAGCGGCGCACGATGCCGCTGACGGTCGAGACGATGCGGGGCACGCTTCCCCGGGGCGGCACCGTGCTCGGCACCCGTCGCGGCAGCCCGTACGACACCCCCGACGGCGTCGAGCTCGTGACGCGCACCATCGCCGACCTCGCCCTCGACGGTCTGATCGTGATCGGCGGCAACGGGACGTTGAGCATCGCCTGCGACTTGCACTCCGACCACGGGCTGCCGATCATCGGCGTGCCGAAGACGATCGACAACGACATCGTGGGGACCGACGTGACGTTCGGATTCAACACCGCCGTCCAGATCGCGACCGACGCGATCGACCGGCTCCACACCACCGCCGAGAGCCACGACCGGGTCATGCTCGTCGAGGTGATGGGCCGCCACACCGGGTGGATCGCGACGTATTCCGGGATCGCCGGGGGAGCGGCGGCGGTCTTGATCCCCGAGATCCCGTTCGAGGTGGACGAGCTCTGCACACGGCTCGTCCGGCGTCACGACCGCGGGCGGTTCGCGTCGATCGTCGTCGTCGCCGAGGGCGCCGAGCCGGCGCCCGGGACGATGGCGGTCGGCGACAACGTCGTCGACCGCTTCGGACACGCTGTCCTCGGTGGCGTCGCCCACCGTGTGGCGGCGGCGATCGGCGAGCGGATCGACTACGAGACGCGGGTCGTCGAGCTCGGTCACGTGCAGCGCGGCGGAACCCCGACCGCGTACGACCGTGTGCTGTCGGCGCGGTTCGGCGTCGCGGCGATCGACGCCGTCCACGGGCGGCACTGGGGCAAGATGACCGTGCTGCGCGGCACGAAGATCGAGCTGGCCGATCTCACCGTCGCCGTCGGCAAGACGCGCACGGTCGACACCGACCTGTACCACGGCGTCGCCGAGCACTTCTTCGGATGACCGCTCAGCTGCTGCTGGGGATCGCCGGGAACGGCGGCTGGGTCGACTCGATCAGCGACCGGTAGTCGTAGATCGACAGGGGCCCCGTGGTGAGCACGCCGTTGCCGTCCGGGAACGCCTGCTCCTCGCCGTTGATCCGCAGGTTGACCCGCTCGACGTTGTCGACGCCCGTCGCGGTGGCGACGATCTGGGCGACCGCCAACCGCACGCCGTTGACGTCGAGGCCGGCGAACGCGTCGTTGATGTCGACGGTCAGGATCTGCCCCCGCAGCCGCACGCTCAGCAGCTCGAGGTCGTCGGGGATCGCCGTCTCGAGTTGCTCGAAGGCGTTGCGGCCCGCCAGCAGGGAGGTCAGGACGTCCTCCGCCTCGGCGGGCACGTCGCGCGGGACCGATCGCAGCACTCGCTGATCGCCCTCGGTCGAGGTGATCAGGTAGATCCGGCTGGTGCCGGCGGCGACACCGCCGGCGGCGACACCGCCGAAGTTGCCGCGGTCCTCGACGGGGACATCGCGTGGCGCGGCGTCCTCGCTGATGGTGCATGATCCGGCGGTGACCGCGAGCGCGATGAGCGCCATGAGCGCGAGGCCGGCGCGCATCAGTGCTCCAGCTCCGTCGCCATCAGCTCGATCACGAACCGCGCCCCGGGCTCGCCGTCGAGGCGGTCCTCGACCCACGCCCGCCCGCCGTGCATCCTGACGTGCTCGTCGACGAGGGAGAGACCGAGGCCGGCCCCGTCGCTCCCGGTGCGCCGGCCGGCGCCGCCGCCGCGGGCGAACCGCTCGAAGACGAGGTCACGCTCTTCGGGGGGCACGCCGGGGCCGCGGTCCTCCACGGCGATCGTGATGTGCGAGATCGACTCGTCGTCGGGATTGGCGACCGAGATCGTCACCTCCGGCTCGCCGCCTCCGTAGGCGCGGGCGTTGTCGATCAGGTTGGCGATCACCCGGGCCAGCCGGCGGCGGTCGCCGCGGATCAGCGCCAGCTCGGCTCGATCGCTGGCGATCACCGGCGTGTGGGGCAGCGTGCTGACGGCGATCGCCTGGCGCACGAACTCCGCGGCGAGCAACTCCTCCATGTGGAGGCGGATCGCGCCGGCGTCGAAGCGGGAGATCTCGAGCAGGTCCTCGACCAATCCTTGGAACCGCACGACGTCGCCGGAGAGCAGGTCGAGCGCCGACTGGGCCCGCTCGGGCAGATCGTCGCGCCGGGCCTCCATCACCTCGACCGACGCCGACAGCGTCATCAAGGGCGAACGCAGCTCATGGCTGACGTCGGAGGCGAAGCGGGCGTCGCGCTCGACGCGCCGCTGGAGCGCCTCGGCCATGTCGTTGAACGACTCGGTGAGCACCCGCAGGTCGGGGTCCTCGGTGCGGCCGAGGCGGGTGTCGAGCCGGCCGCCGGCGATCGCCGAGGCGGCCTGTGCGGCGGTCGCCAACGGGCGCACGGCGCGCCGCGCCGAGAAGATCCCGAGCAGCACCCCCAAGCCGGTGGTGATCAACGCGGCGAGGATCAGCGACAGCCGGATGCTCGACAGCGAGCTCTCGGCTTCGGCGAGGCTGAAGAACTCGAAGTAGGCGCCGATGCCGGGGATGTCCCAGCCGACGATGAGGTTGAGCTCCTCGCCGATGCGCACGATCTGGCGGGCGGGCACGCCGTCCCCGATGACCCGGTCGAGCATCTCCTGGGGCACGTTGTCGGGGACGTACGGCGTCACGCCGCCGGCCCAGGCGTTGCGGTAGTTGATCAGGTATCGCTGGACACCGATCCGCTCGAGCGAGTTGATCGCCGGCTGGGCCGTCGTCGGCACCGAGTCGCGCAGGTCGCGTTCGACGCCCTGCGCGTTGGAGAGCGACGTGCTGATCGCGACGTCGGTGCGCTGCTGGACGAGGTTCGAGCGGGCGAGGCCGTAGGTCGTCAACGCGAGGAACAGCGACAGGGCGATCGAGCCCAGGGTCATGATGACCAGGATGCGACCTCGCAGTCCCATCGTGGCCGGGCGGAAACGACGGACCAGGCGACGGAGCCGGCCGCCCTCGCTCACGTTTGTAGCCGGTAACCGAGACCCCGAACGGTGACCACGTGACGAGGATTGGCCGGGTCGGCCTCGACCTTCGTGCGGAGTCGGCGGATGTGGACGTCGACGAGGCGGCCGTCACCGAAGTAGTCGTACCCCCACACCTTGTCGAGCAGGGCTTCACGGCTGAGCACCTTGCCGGGGCTCTCGGCGAGCTCGCACAGCAGCCGGAACTCGGTCTTCGTGAGGTGGACCTCGCTGCCGTCGCGCAACACCTTGCCCTCGTCGGGGATCAGCTCGAGATCGCCGAACACCAGCCGGGCGTGGCCGGGGGCACTCGGGCGGATCCGACGCAGGAGGGCGCGTATGCGGGCCGACAGCTCCTTCGGCGCGAACGGCTTGGTGAGGTAGTCGTCGGCCCCGGCCTCGAGCCCGGCCACCACGTCGTGGGTGTCGTTGCGGGCGGTGACCATCACGACCGGCACGTCGCTCGTCTTGCGCAGCGTGCGGCACAGCTCGAACCCGTCGATGCCGGGAAGCATGATGTCGATCAGCACGACGTCGGGGGAGGAGCGCTGGAAGATGTCGATCGCCTCCTCGCCGCTCTCGGCCTCGTCGACCGTCCACCCCTCGTCCTCCAGGGCCAGCTTGACGGCGGACCGGATGCGTTCGTCGTCCTCAACGGCCAGGATGCGAGTTCCCACGTCTCCATGATGCCGCATTTGAGACGTTCTTGACGATCATGCTGCAGATGATTGTCAGACGCGCGACGCGGCGAGCAGCGCGAGCAGCTCGCCGTGGATGCCGGGAGCGGCCGCGACGACCTCGGCCGGGGTGGCTCCGCCGCCGCCGAAATCGCTCGTCCGCGCCCCCGCCTCGGCGGCGATCAGAACGCCGGCCGCAATGTCCCACGAGTTCAAGTGCTCCTCGAAGTACGCGTCGACCCGACCGGACGCGACCAGGCAGAGGTCGAGCGCCGCGGACCCGAAGCGGCGGATGTCGCGGACCCGCGTGATCATCCGCGCGAGGCGGTCGGCCTGTCGCCGGCGGACCTCGGCGCCGTAGCCGAAGCCGGTGGCGACGAGCGCCATCGTCAGGTCGGTCGTGGGCGTCACGTGGATCGGGACGCCGTTGAGCGTCGCCCCCGCCCCGCGGGTGGCGGCGAACAGCTCGTCGGTGACCGGCGCGTAGACCGCGCCGGCGACCGCTTGCCCGGTGTGGTCGACGACCGCCACCGACGTGCTCCACGCCGGGAGGTCGTACACGTAGTTGACCGTCCCGTCGATCGGATCGAGGTGCCACTCCAGCCCGGAGGTGCCCGGCTGGTCGGCGCCCTCCTCGCCGACGATCGCGTCGTCGGGCCGGGCGCGCCGCAGCTCCTCGACCAGCAGCGCCTCCGCGGCGCGGTCGAACTCGGTGACGGGGTCGGTGTCGCTCGACTTCGTCTCGTGCTCGACGTGTTGCCCGGACCCGAGCGAGCGGCGTCCGGCCAGGGCGAGCGTGCCGGCGGCGCGGGCCAGGCTGCTGGCGAGCTCCTCGAGCGTCATCGCGGCGCGTGCCCGGCGCGCTCGCGGTCCTCGATCTCGTGCCACTCGCCGAGCGCCCGCATCACGAGCACCGCGACGATCGCCATGCCGCCGGCGGCGATGACCGCGCCGACCAGGATGCCGAGGCCCCTCGGAAGCCCGCAGTCGCCGTCGCACTGCAGGTTGACGAGCGAGTAGCCGATCAGCGCCCCGGCGAGCCCGCTCAGCAGGATGGCGGCAAACGCGGCCACCCGCACGCGGACCGACGGCAGCGCCGACAACGGCTCGGGCTCATCCACCACGCCGGCGATCGTACCGGGGCGGCGGGCGGGGCCGTAGCGTGGGCTCGTGGACCGGCGCCACCGCACGATCCTGCACGTCGACATGGACGCGTTCTTCGTCTCGGTCGAGCTGCGGCGCCGTCCGGAGCTGGCCGGCCAGCCCGTCGTCGTCGGTGGGGCCGGCCCGCGCGGGGTGGTCGCGGCGGCGTCGTACGAGGCCCGCCGGTTCGGCGTCCACTCGGCGCTGCCGTCGGCGATCGCCCGCCGCCGCTGCCCCCACGCGGTGTTCCTCAACGGCGACCACGCGCACTACGGCGAGGTCAGCACCGAGGTGTTGGCGATCCTCGGGCGATACACCCCGCTGGTCGAGCCGCTGTCGCTCGACGAGGCCTTCCTCGACGTCTCGGGCGCGCTCAGGCTCTTCGGGCCCGGTCCGGAGATCGCCAGGAGTATCCGCGCCGACGTGCGCGGCGAGCTCGACCTCGGCTGCTCGGTCGGGATCGCGCCGAACAAGTTCCTCGCCAAGTTGGCCTCGGTCGAGGCGAAGCCGGTCGCCCGCCCCGACCGGATCGACCCGGGCCACGGGGTGGTGGTGATCGAGCCGGGTGGCGAGCGGGCGTTCCTCGACCCGCTGCCCGTTCAGCGATTGTGGGGTGTCGGCCCGGCGACGCTGGAGCGGTTGCGCCGGCTCGGGGTGAGCACGGTCGCCGACCTCGCCCGGCTCGACGAGGCCGCGCTGGCGGCGAGCCTCGGACGGCACCAGGCCCGCCACCTCCTGTCGCTCGCCACCGGCGCCGACGACCGGCCGGTCGAGCCCGAGCGGGTCGCCAAGTCGATCGGCCACGAGGAGACCTACCCGCACGACAAGCACACGCCGCGCGAGCTCGATCGCGAGCTGGTCCGGCTGGCCGACGGCGTCGCCGGTCGCCTGCGGGCGAGCGGCGTCGGGGCCAGGACGTTGACGGTCAAGGTCCGCTTCGCCGGATTCACCACGATCACCCGGTCGGTGACGAGCGCCGACGCCCTCGACCTCGCGCCGGACATCGTGGCGGTTCTGCGACCCGTCATGGAGACGATCGACCCGTCGCCCGGCGTCCGGCTGCTCGGGGTCAGCGGCTCGAACCTCGCGCCGCCGTCCCGCCAGCTCTCCCTCGACGAGTTGTCCGAGGCGACGCCGGACTGGGACTCGACGACCGCCGCCGTCGACGAGATCCGAGAGCGGTTCGGGCCGGGGGCGATCGGACCGGCCAGCAGCCTGGACGAGCAGGGGCTCCGCGTGGTCGAGCGCGGGGCTCAGCAGTGGGGACCCGAAAAGTGATGTCCCGGGTTTGCGCCGCGCGTTGAGGATCGGGTGCAAACGTGCGATGATTGCGGGGTGCCGCTCTCCGAGGACGAACAGCGCATCCTCCGCCAGATCGAACAAGAACTCGAACAGGACCCGACGTTTTCCCAACGCGGGTACCGCGTCTCGCGCCGCCGGTCGCTGTTGTTGGCGTTCGGCCTGGTCGTCGGCCTCGTCGTGACGATCGGCGGGTTGGCGCTGAACTACGTCGTCGCCTTCGCCGGTTTCGTGCTCGTGCTCGTGATGGCCGCGCTGCTCGAGTCCGAGCTGCGCCTGCTCGGCCGGGAGCGGCTGGGTGAGCTGCCGATCTCGGCCTGGTTGAGCGGCCGCCGCACCGGTTCTGGCACCGATTCGGCCGGCGACACCGAGTCGAAGTAGCCGAGCCCGAACCCGCCGGTGGTCAGCGCCACCGGGTGAAGTACCGGCGGACGCGCTGCGGGAGGTCGAGGGAGTCCCTGACCGCCCGGTCGATCTGTTTGCACGCGTGCGCGCACGACCGCATCGTGCTCGTCCCGTACGAGCCGGGCGTCTCGAACCCGTCCGCGCCGGTCGGGCTGTAGGCCGCGTCGGTCAGCGCCTCGGCGAGCGACATGATCGGGCGGGCGGCGACGGGGAACCGCTCGGCCGTCGCCGCGGCCATCTCGACCGGCGTGCGGGCCGGGTCGGCGACGACGCCCACGTCGGACACCGAGTCGAGCGCCCGCTGCCACAGGTGCGCCAACCGCTGCTCGGTGTTCCGGGTTCTCGACCGCCGCCAGCGGCGGACGACCGCCGGCGCGGCCACGGCGCCCGCGAGCACGAGGAAGAACACGGCGACCGGCCAGTTCGAGCTGCCACGCGAGGTGTCGCCCGCGCCCGCGGCGGCGTCCCCCTCGATGGCCGATCCCGGCGCGCCGAGTTGTTCGTCGAAGTTGAGCGGGTTGTCCCCGGGCCCGGGTCCGGTGGGCACGGTCGTCGGGACGGCCGAGGGGTCGGCCTGCTCGCGCGGCGCGTCGGGGTCGACGCCGGAGTCGTCCTGCTGCGGCGCGACCTGGGTGTAGTTCTCCGCGCCGGGCGAGCCCCGGCCGGGGGTCGGCTCGAACGGCACCCAGCCGAGCCCGTCGAACCAGACCTCGGGCCAGGCGTGGGCGTTCTTGCCGAGCACCGAGTACGAGCCGCCGCCGATGTCCTGGCCGGACGTGAACCCGACCGACACCCTCGACGGGAACCCCAGGCTGCGCATCATCGCCGCGTAGGTGCCGGCGAACTGCTCGCAGTATCCGACCCGCTCGCGCAGGAACACCTCGATCGCGTTGGTGCCGTGACCCGACTGCACCTCCAGGCTGTACCGCCACTCGTCGGGGTCGCGGAACCAGTTCTGGAGCGCCAGCGCCGCCTCGTACGGCGACGTCGTCCCGCCGGTCACCTCGATCGCCGCCTCGGCGACGCTGTCGGGCCAGTCGTCGGGCAGTTCGAGGTAGATCGGGTCGCCGGCGTCGGTCGACGTCGCCGCCGCCAAGGTCGCCGCGTCGAACCGCGGCGAGGCCGACACGATGTCGAACGTGTCGCCCCGCGCCAGCTCGGTGTCGGTCTTGACGAGCGTCGAGGTGTCGGCGCTCCACCGCAGGTTCTCACTCGGCGAGACGTTGGTCGGGTCGGCGGCCGCCGGCACGAGCGAGCCACCGAGGTTGACGACGCGCACCCGCTGGCGCAGCTCGACGGTCCCGGTGCGAGCCGTGCTCAGACCGTCGGCGGCGGTCGACAGCCGCCGCTCGGGGAGGCCCCATGTCGTCCCGTCGAACTGCGGGAGCGCCGACGACCGCCAGTACGACTGGTCGCTCGCCTGGACGACGAACAGCTCGGCGTTGGAGCGGTTGGTCAGGCGGGAGCGGATGTCGACGAGCGGGCTGACGATCTCGGTGACGTTCCCGCCGCCGCGCCCGCGCGTGTCGTACACCGGCTCGGCGTTGGCCCCCGGCAGTCGCGGGCCGATCACGCCGGCGAGGAGCGCGACGACCATCGCCGTCGCCACCGCCGCCGGCATCGCCAGCCGGATCGGGCCCCTGCCGCGGGCGGCCGCCACCGGCCGGTTCGTGTGATAGGCCCGCAGCACGACGGTTGCCAGCACCCCGGCCGCCACGAGGGCGACGGTCGTGTCCACCCGCAGCCGGTCGGTGCCGAGCGCGGCGACGAACACGAACAGCACGCCGCCGGGCACCAGCGCCTCGGCGCGGGCGTAGGCGCGAAAGGCGAAGAGGTCGGCCAGGAGGACGGCCGCGGCCATCCCGATCGCCGCGAGGACGTCCCATCCGCCGCCGTAGAGCACCGGCGCGACCGCGCTCCGGAACTGCTCCTGGACGAGCCCGATCTCGGTGCGGAACAACTCCAGCGTCTCGCCCGTCGGGAGCAGGAACGAGTAGGTGAAGCGGTAGTGCATCATCCCGATCGCCCACCCGAGCAGCAGGGCCATCAGCGGCGCGGCGATCCAGCCGGGGACGCTGAGCCGGCGCAGCACGAGCCCGGCCCCGTGCCCGATCAGCGCCAGCCCGAGCATGAAATCGAAGAAGTCCCATCCGCCGAACACGCGGGCGAACCCGGCGGCGACGGCGGTCGAGTAGAGCGCCAGCGCGGCGGTCGCCGCGACGTCGGCGCCGAGCGTGTGGGCCGGCTCACTCGGTTGCGTGGCGGCGGGCGTCGGGTGGCTCATCGCGGGTCGGTCACCGGGTGGGCTGCGGCTCTCGTCGGGCCGCCGGCACGTCGTCGTCGGCCGCCGGCACGTCGTCCGACCGGGCGAGGTCGAGCCGGCCCTGTCCGACGAGCGCCCGCCAGGACGCCAGGAACTCTCTCTCGGACCGCGCCGAGACGCCGACCGCCGACCGCGCCGGCTCGTCGCTGGTCACGATCACCGCGGTCAGGGTCGGGTCCAACATCGCCAGACCGGCGCGGACGGCGGCGCCGCGGCTGGACCCGGTCACGACGAGCAGCAGGCCGAGGCCCTCGCCGGGGTCGCGCTCGAGCGTGCCCAGCGGCTGATCGCCGAGCTCGATCTTGGCCAGCACGCGCAGCGTGTTGGTCGAGACCTCCGGCCCGCGCAGGTCGACGCCCCCGCTGGTGACGAAGCGCGTCGTGAGGCCGGCCCGGTCGGTGCTGTGCACGAGGCTCGCCGCGGCGGTGATCGCCCGCTCGAACCCGGAGTCGTCGCGGTAGCTGTCGCGGGCCGAGTCGAGGATGATCGTGCACCGCCGCAGACCCTCGACGGTGTGCTCTTTGACGACGAGGTTCTCCGAGCGCGCCGACGCCTTCCAGTGGATCGACCGCGGCTCGTCGCCCTCGACGTACTCGCGCAGGCTGTGGAACTCGCCCGGGCCGAGCCGGCGGGCCTGGATCAAGAGGTGTCGGCCGAGCGCGCCCTGGCCGAGCTGCGGCACGTCGAGGAGGTAGGTCCGCGGGGCGACCGTCACGTGGTCCAGCCCGGCGACGACGGCCCGCCGCCTGGCGATGCCCAACGGGTCGGTCGACTCGATCTGCAGCGGGCCGAGCTGGATGATGCCGCGCACCGACGTCGGGAGCTGGTACCCGGCCGCCGAGCTTGCCCCGCTGGCGAGCGATCCGATCGGCAGGCGCGCCAGATGGTCGGGCACGCCGGACCGGTGGACCGTCTCGGTCAACTCGAACGGCGAGGAGCGCACGCTGCCGCGGTGCCGGAGATGCAGGTCGACCCGCCCGGTGTCGCCGGCGACGAGCACCGACGGATGGATCCAGCGCGAGGCTTCGATCTTCGGCCCTCGGAGCTGGACGAACAACAGCGCCCCGAGCGACGCGGAGAGGAATCCGGCGCCGATGACGAACAGCTCGAGGACGCCGAACACGCGGCCGACGATGAGCGCCACCGCCCCGGCGGCGAGGGCGGCGACCCCCTGGCGGGTCAGCACGCGCCCGCTCCGGTCATCGTGCGACCGGAACCGGAACCGCGTCGAAGATCTCGCGGATCGCGTCCTCCGGCGAGAGGTGGGCGCCCCGGTCGGCGCGCACCAGGATCCGGTGGCTGAGCGCGGGGATGGCGACGGCCTTGACGTCGTCGGGCGTCGCGTAGTTGCGGCCGCGCGCTGCGGCGTGGCCGCGGGCGGCGGCGGACAGCTGGAGGGTCGCGCGCGGGGACAGGCCGAGCTCGATGCCGGGGTGGCGGCGGCTCGACTCGGAGATGTCGACGAGATAGGACTTGAGCGCGCTCGCCACGTAGACCGTGCGGACGGCCTCGATCATCCGGGTGATCTCCTCGGCGGACACGACGGGGACGAGCGCCCGCAGGGCCTCGGCCGACCCGAGATCGTCGAGCATCTGGATCTCCGCGGTGCGGCCCGGGTACCCGATGGCGATGCGCAGGAGGAACCGGTCGAGCTGACTCTCGGGAAGCCGGTACGTGCCCTCCTGGTCGACCGGGTTCTGCGTCGCGATCACCATGAACGGCGGCTCGAGCTGGCGGCTGACGCCGTCGACGGTGACCTGGCGCTCCTCCATCGCCTCGAGCAGCGCCGACTGCGTCTTCGGCGACGCCCGGTTGATCTCGTCGGCGAGCACGATGTTGGCGAACAGCGGGCCGGGCTCGAAGCGGAACTTCTCGTTCGAGCGCTGGTAGACGCTGACGCCGACGAGGTCGGTGGGCAGCAGGTCGGGCGTGAACTGGACCCGCTTCCAGGTGCAGTCGACCGACGCCGCGAGCGCCTTGGCGAGGCTGGTCTTGCCGACGCCCGGCACGTCCTCGACCAGCAGGTGGCCTTCGGCGAGCAGGCAGATCAAGGCCATCTCGATCGTGTCGGTCTTGCCGTGCAGCACCCTGGCGACGTTCGACGTGATCGCGTCGAAGAGGTCGGCGAAGCCGCGCACCACCGAGTCGGCGGGCGGCGCCACGTCCGGCGCCACCGCCCCCGAACCGGAGCGAGAGCTGATGGGGAACGTATTGCCGTCCGCGGCGAGATCCGTCGTCACCACGTGAAGGGTAGACGCAGCGACCGCTCGATGACAGTCGGCGCTACCTTCGTTCCCAGTGAGTTTCGATCGGGTAGACGCGGACGGGCCGATCCTCGCGGTGGCGATCGAGCAGGGGCGGCTCGTCGCCGGACTCGTCGATCGCACCGGCGAGGTCCTCGTGCGCGATCGCATCAGCACGCCCGCGCGCGACGTGTGGCGGGCGCTCGAGCAGTTGATCGGCCGTGTGATGGCCGCGGCGCCCGGCGAGCTCGGCGCGCCGACGATCGCCGGGGTCAGCTGCGATGGGCCGATCGACCAACGCGCGGGGTCGGTGTCGCCGCCGGTGATCGGGGCGTGGTCGAACTTCCCGCTCCGGGACCGCGTCGAGGAGCTGACGGGGATCCCGGTCGTGCTCGACTCGACGGGCGGCGCGGCGGCCGAGGCCGAGCGCTGGCTCGGCGCCGCGGTCGGACTCGCGACGTACGTCAACGTCCTGGTCGACCGGTCGGTCGAGTCGGCGTGCGTGATCGACGGCGTCAGGCTCCGGGGCGCCCACGGCAACGCCGGTTCGATCGCGCACATCAACGTCGAGCCCGACGGGCGCCCGTGCTGGTGCGGCGCCTCGGGCTGCCTCACCGCGTACGTGTCGTCGACCTCGATCGAGAGCGAGATGAACCGCCCGCTGCGGCGGGCCACCGACTCGATCGTCGAGCGCACCGGCATCATGTTGGGGCGGGCGATCGCCTCGATGGCGGCGATGGTCGACGTCACGACGTTCTTCGTCTCGGGCTCCGTGATCGACAGCTTCGGCGACCGGCTGATGGCGACGGCGCGCCGGGAGATCGGCGAGCGGTCCCGCTTGCCCACGCTCGCCGCGCTGCGCGTCGAGGAGCCCGACCACGGCATCGCCCCCCTCGTCGCCGCCGCCGCCCTCGCCCGCTGACGCTACCGCCCGGCTACCGCCCGGCTACCGCCCGGCTACCGCCCGGCTACCGCCCGGCTACCGCCCGGCTACCGCCCGGCTACCGCGCGGTAACCGGTCGCGGGTACTGTCGGTGGCATGCAGCCGACATACACCGCTGAGGCCGAGGCGTACCGCGAGAAGGTGCAGGCGTTCCTCGCCGAGAAGCTCCCGCCGAACTGGCACGGTCTCGGCGCGCTGGAGGGTGACGAGATCATGGAGTTCGTCACCGGCTGGCGCAAGACGCTGTACGAGGCGAACTACCTCGCGCCGGGCTGGCCGGTCGAGTACGGCGGCGCGGGCCTGTCGGCGACCGAGCAGGTCATCATCGCCGAGGAGTTCGCCAGGGCCGGCGTCCCGACCGGCGGGCCCAACGACGTGTTCGGAATCCAGATGCTCGGCAACACGTTGTTGATGTGGGGCACCGACGAGCAGAAGCGGCACTACCTGCCGCGCATCCTCTCCGGCGCCGACACGTGGTGCCAGGGGTACTCCGAGCCGAACGCCGGCTCCGACCTCGGCAGCCTCGGGCTGCGCGCCGACCTGGACGGCGACGAGTGGACCCTCAACGGCCAGAAGATCTGGACATCGGCCGGCCACCTCGCCGACCACATCTTCACCCTCGCCCGCACCGATCCCGACGCCCCGAAGCACAAGGGGATCTCGTTCCTCCTCGTCCCGATGGACCAGCCCGGCGTCGAGGTCCGCCCGATCAAGATGATCTCGGGGGAGAGCGAGTTCAACGAGATCTTCTACACCGACGCCCGGTGCCCGAAGGACAACGTCGTCGGCGGCGTCAACAACGGCTGGGCGGTGGCGATGTCGCTGCTCGGCTTCGAGCGCGGCGAGTCGGCGGCGACCGCCCCGATCCGCTACCAGGCCGAGCTCGACCGCCTGGTCGAGATGGCCCGCGAGCGCGGCCTGAGCGACGACCCGCTGATCCGCCAGCGGCTGGCGTGGTGTCACAGCAAGGTCAGGATCATGGACTTCCTCGGCAAGCGCACGCTGACGAAGTTCCTCGCCGGACATCACCCCGGGCCCGACGGCGCGATCTCCAAGCTGTACTGGAGCGAGTACCACCGGATCGTCACCGAGCTCAGCCTCGACATCATGGGCGCCGACGCGCTGGTGCAGGAGGGCCGCCCACCGTCGTCGGCGTTCCAGACCGACGACCCGGGCGCCGCCAACTCGTCCGCGTCGTGGGTCGGCACGTTCCTCAACGCGCGCGCCGGCACGATCTACGCCGGCTCCTCGCAGATCCAGCGCAACATCATCGGCGAGATGATCCTCGGCCTGCCCAAGGAACCCAAGCCGTCATAGTTGGCTCGGCCTCGGAGCGGGTCTGATGTTGGCCCGGCCTCGGAGCGGGTCCGAGTGTCCGGTCCGTCCTAGTCTGCGGGGGTGGTTCGGGTTGTCGTTGCCGTGGTGCGGTCGCCGTCGTTGTGGCCGACCGCGATCCGCCAGGCCCGCCGGACCACGCCGGCGGGGTGGTGGCGGCGCCGGCCGTTCCTCCCGGGGCCGTCGGGGGAGTACCTCCGATTCCGACTCGTGACCCAGTACGGCGACGCCGCGCATCGACCGGACCCCGCCGATGTGCTGAACTATCTCCGATGGTGCCGGGACTGGGAGCGCGGGCGACGCTGAACGGCGAACGCGGCCGCGCCCCCGGAACCGGACGAAGACGAACTGGGAACGCTGAGTAAGGTCGCCCGCCATGCGCAGCGCGCTCGTCCTCAACGCCTCCTTCGAGCCGCTCAGCGTCGTGTCCGCCCAACGGGCGACCTGCCTCGTCCTCTCCGAGAAGGCCGACGTGCTCGAAGACGACGGTCACGTGATGCGCTCGGAGACGCTGGTGGTGCCGAGCCCGTCGGTCATCCGCCTCAAGTACATGGTGCGGGTTCCGTACGTCCGCCGGGCGGCGATGTCGCGGCGGGCGATCTTCGCCCGCGACGAGCACCGCTGCCAGTACTGCGGCGAGCGCGCCGACTCGATCGACCACGTCCTGCCCCGGTCGCGGGGCGGGCCCAACACGTGGGAGAACGTCGCCGCGGCGTGCCGCCCTTGCAACATGTCCAAACGCGACCGGACGCCGGCCGAGGCCGGCATGCGCCTCGCCCGGCCGTGCCGCGCGCCGCACGCGACGGCGTGGGTCGTCGTGTCGGTCACCGGCATCCCCGAGACCTGGCGCCCGTACCTGCCGCTCGCCTCCTGACCCGATGCGGCGCGACTACGACCTGGTCGTGGCCGAGTCGACCGCCGCGGAGTTCCACGCCCGCTCGGTCCCCGAGCCGGCCCGGCCGGAGATCTGGCTTCACGGCATCACCCGGCCGGCGCTCGTCCTCGGCTCGACCCAGTCCCCGGACCTCGTCGACCACGACGCCTGCCGCGCCGCGGGCGTCGACGTCGTCCGGCGCCGCAGCGGTGGCGGCGCGGTGTTGCTCGTCCCGGGCGACGTCGCCTGGATCGATGTCATCGTCCCCCGCGGGGCGGCGGGATGGGCCGACGACGTCCACGGGCCGATGGTCTGGCTCGGCCGCGGGCTGGAGACGGCGCTCGGCGCACTCGGGGTCGGCGGGGTCGGCGTCCACGAGGGCAAGCTGCGGTCGACGCCGTGGTCCGCGCTGGTGTGCTTCGACGGGCTCGGGCCGGGCGAGGTGCTCGTCGGCGGCCACAAGCTGATCGGGATGAGCCAACGGCGCACCCGGGGCTGGGCCCGGCTGCAGTGTTGCTGGTATTCCCGGCACGACCACGCCGACCTCGTCGCGCTGCTCGCCGCCGACGTTCGCCCGCCGCCGGACCACCTCGGTCCGGTCGCCACCCTGCCGGGCGCCGTCGGCGCTCGCCTGCCGGACGCGCTGCGCGAGATCCTCGTCGCCTGACCCCCCACACACCGCCCGATGGGTGCAAATGGGGGGAAATGGTTGACGGTGGGGGCAAATGGGGGCATGATGGGGCGCGCTGGGGGCACCTCTCGCGATCCCGGCACGGCAGGACGGCGCGAGAGGCAACAGGATCGGAAGGGCAGGGGACGCGGCGCGTGTTTGTCGGGGTCTACGAGCGACAGCTCGACGAGCGGGGGCGGGTGGCGCTGCCGTCGGCGTTCCGCAGCGACCTCGGTGACCGGTGCTACCTGTTCTTCGGCGACGACGGCTGCGTCAGCCTGCGCGACGAGGAGGCCTTCGCCGAGCAAGCCCGCGAGCTGATCGAACAGGTCAAGCGCGGCGAGGCGAGCCGCGATCGCCAGCGGGCCTTCGCCTCCTCGGCGGTCGAGGCCACGATCGACAAGCAGGGCCGGATCACGCTCGACGCCCGACTCCGGGAGCACGCCGGCATCGCGCCGCAGGCTCCGGTGATGGTGCTCGGCTCGCTGGACCAGATCGAGATCTGGGAGCCCGCCGCCTACCGGGCGAGCGAGACCGCCGGGCAGAGCGAGATCGCGAGCGGCCGCCGATGAGCGACGACCGGACCGAGCCCGGCGAGGACGCGCCGTACGCGCACGACCCGGTCATGGTCGAGGAGATCACCGAGTTGTTCGGCGCCGTGCCGGCGGGCACCGTCGTCGACGCCACCCTCGGCGGCGGAGGGCACGCCGGCGCGCTCCTCGAGTCCCGTGCCGACCTCGACATCCTCGGCATCGACCAGGACGCCGACGCGCTCGCCGCGGCGCAGGAGCACCTCGCCCCGTACGCGGACCGACTCCGCGTCAGCCGGCGTCGGTTCGACTCCCTCGACGAGGCCCTCGCCGAGCACGGCGTCGAGGAGATCAGCGGCGCCCTGTTCGACCTCGGGGTGTCGTCGCCGCAGCTCGACCGGGGAGCGCGCGGGTTCTCCTACCGGGCCGACGGGCCGCTGGACATGCGGATGGACACCACGCAGCGGTGGTCGGCCTCGGACGTCGTGAACGGGTACCCGCAGGCGGAGCTGGCCACGGTCATCCGCCGGTTCGGCGACGAGCGCTTCGCCGGCCGGATCGCCCGGGCGATCTGCGCGGCCCGGCCGGTGCAGTCCACCTCCGAGCTCGCGGCGATCGTCACGAGCGCCATCCCGGCGGCGGCGCGGCGCACCGGCGGCCATCCGGCCAAGCGGACGTTCCAGGCGATCCGCATCGAGGTCAACAACGAGCTCGGGGCGCTGCCCGCGGCGCTCGACCAGGCCGTCGCGGCGACCGCGACCGGCGGCCGCGTCGCCGTCCTGTCGTATCACTCCGGCGAGGATCGGATCGTCAAGGAGCGATTCGCCGCCGCCGCCGGCGCCTGCGAGTGCCCCCAGGACCTGCCGTGCGTGTGCGGCGCCGTGCAGACCGTGCGCCTCGTTCGCCGGATCGCCAAGCGGCCCGATCCGGCCGAACGCGCCGCCAACCGGCGGGCGGCGAGCGCCCGCCTGCGGGCGGTCGAGAAAATCGACCCCGTGCTGAAACGCGATGGCACGCCGGTCGTCGATCACCCGGACCACGAGGAAGGCCAGCAACCATGGGGCTAGCACTGAGGCGCCACGTCGATCCCCCGGCCGAGCGCGCCACGGCCGGCCGGCCGAACCTCGCCCTCGCGCAACGCCGGCGACGCTGGCCGGCTGTCGTCACCGGCTTGCTGTTCACGATCGTGCTCGCCGGGATGTTCGGGGCTGCCGTGTTCCACACCCAGCTCGCCGAGCGTCAGTTGCGCATCGATCGCCTCGAGCGCCAGGTCGACGACGAGCGCGAGCGGTTCGACGAGCTGCGCCACGAACGGGCGACGCTGCGGTCGCCGGGCCGCCTCGCCGCGGAGGCCGGCGCGCTGGGCATGGTCCGCGGGGACGCCAGCGAGTTCGTCGAGGTCGAACCGCTGGTGCTCGCCCGGCAGTTGGCGGCGGCCGGGTCGATGGCCGAGGACGACGTCCGGCAGATCGTCGTGGAGACCGAGCCGCTCGATCAGTTCCGCGACGTCAAGTCCGTGTCGGCGGGGCAACCATGAGCCGCACGCTCGACCGCAGCCATACCGCCCGGCCGGGCAGCCGGTCCCACGGCCGCGCCCGCAAGGCCGCGCCCCGCACGCCGACCCCCCAGCGCCCGAGCGCGACGCGCCCCCCGGCGCCGCGCTCGGGCCGGCGGGCTCCGCACCAGCCGCGCCAGCCGCACCAGCGGCGCCGCCGCCGCGTGCAGGCGCCCCCGCCCGACGTACGGGCCCGCCGGCGGAAGTCGGGCTCGCCGCGCCGCCGGCTGATCGCGCTGCTGGTCGGCGTCTCGCTGCTCCTGATCGCGATCGTCGCCCGCGTCGCCTACCTCCAGACCAGCGAAGCCGAGACGCTGCGCTCGGCCGGCGCGCAGCAGTGGACGCGGAGCTACGACGTCGCCGCCCAGCGGGGCACGATCTTCGACCGCGACGGCAACGAGTTGGCGATGTCGGTTCCCGCCATGACGATCTCGATCAACCCCAAGCTCGTCGAGAACGGCCCCGCGACGATCCAGATGCTCGACGACCTGCTCGGCCTGTCCGACGAGAAGGTCGCCGATCTCCTCGCCGAGACGGCGGCGGCCGATCGCGGGTTCGTCTATGTCGCCCGCCAGGTCGATCGCCGCGTCGGCGAGCAGATCGACGAGATCGGCCTGCCGGGGGTCAACGTCGATCGGGAGGATCGCCGCGAGATGCCCGGCGGCGACGCCGGCCGCAGCGTGCTCGGGCGAACCAACATCGACGGCGTCGGCATCTCCGGCCTCGAGCTCCAGTACGACGAGCTGCTCACCGGCGCCGGTGGCAGCATGACCAAGGAGATCGCGCCGCGCGGACGGACGATTCCGGGCTCGGAGACGGTCACCGCGGCGCCGGTGGCCGGCGACGACCTCGTGCTGACGATCGACCGGTCGATCCAGTTCTCGCTCGAGCAGGTGTTGCTCGAGCAGGTGTCCGAGATCGGCGCCCGCGGCGCGACCGCCGTCGTGATGGACACCGACACGGGCGAGATGTTGGCGATCGCCTCCGTCCGGCGCAACGCGGGCACGGGCGCGTACGAGGTCAGCTCGGGCAACTACGCGGCGGTCGACGCCTACGAGCCGGGCTCGGTCGCCAAGGTGATCACCATCGCCGCCGCGCTGAACGAGGGCGTCGTCACCCCGGAGACGGGGTTCGAGGTGCCGTGGCGCAAGCAGTACTACGACGACCTCCTCAAGGACTCCCACCAGCACCCCGACGAGTGGCTGACCGTGTCGGACATCCTGACCGAGTCGTCCAACATCGGGACGATCATGGTGCAACAGAGGCTCGGCCGGTTCATCCACCACGACTACATGCGGGCGTTCGGCCTGGGCGAGCGAACCGCTCTCGACTTCCCCGGCGAGTCGCCCGGCCTGCTCAAGGACGCCGACGACCTGTGGGGGAGCGAGCGCGTGACCGTCGCCTACGGCCAGGGCATGGCGAGCACGTCGCTGCAACTCGTGGCGGCGGTCAACGTGATCGCCAACGGCGGCGTCTACGTCGCCCCGACCCTCGTGCGGGCGACCGTCGGGCCCGACGGGACGATGACCGAGCTGCCACCGGCGGAGACCCGGCGGGTCGTTTCGGCGGAGACGGCCGCGGCGACCAACCTGATGATGCGACGCGTGGTCTGCGAGGGCACGGCGAGCCGGGCCGTCGTCGATGGCGTGACGATCGCTGGCAAGACCGGCACCGCCTTCAAGGCGGCCGAGAACGGCACGTACTACAACGATCGCGGCGAGCGCGTGTACTACGCCAGCTTCGTGGGCTTCTTCCCCGCCGAGCGCCCCGAGATCACCGTCCAGATCTCGGTCGACGAACCGCCCGCCGGAACCGGGGATCGCTTCGGCGGCACGGCCGCGGCGCCGGTCTTCGCCGAGCTCGCGCCGACCTTGATCCACGAGCTGGAAATCCAACCGCCCGAGGGATCCGGTGGGTGTGCCGAGTGAGACGGGGCGCCGGCGCGGTGTTCTGCTCGGGCAGCTCGTCGAGGCGGCCGAACGCGCCGGTTGCGCAGCCCGCCTCGTCGACCATGGCGGGGGCGCCCGGCGACTCGCCGTGTCGGCGATCACCCACGACTCCCGACACGTCGAAGGGGGCGGTGTGTTCGCCTGCCTCCGCGGCGACCACTTCGACGGACACCGGTTCGCCCGGGCGGCGGTCGAGGCCGGCGCCGCGGCGCTCGTCGTCGACCACGAGCTCGTCGGCGACGAGCACGGCGGCGTTCCGCAACTGGTCGTCGACGACACCAGGAGGTGCCTCGGCCCGATCGCCGCGGCGGTCTTCGGCGACCCGAGCGAGCGGCTCGTCACGGTCGGCGTCACCGGGACGAACGGCAAGACGACGACCGCCCACCTGCTGGCCGCCGTGTTCGAGGCGAACGGGTGGTCGTGCGGCGTGATCGGGACGCTCCACGGGCCGCGCACGACGCCTGAGGCGCCGGAGCTCCAGGCGAACCTGGCCGCCTTCGTCGACGAGGGCCGCCAGGCGGTCGTGCTCGAGGTCTCCTCCCACGCGCTGGCGCTCCACCGTGTGGACGGCACGCGTTTCGACGCCGTCGTGTTCACCAACCTCGGACGCGATCACCTCGACCTGCACGGGTCACAGGAGGAGTACTTCAGGGCGAAGGCGTCGCTGTTCACCGAGCGGTTCTCGGCGGTCGGCGTGATCAACACCGACGACACCTACGGCCGACTGCTCGCCGACGCGACGGCCGGGGGCGAGGCGTTCCGCGTCGTGCCGTACGGCATCGACCAGGTCGACGAGGTCCGCGTCGGCGCCGACCGCCACTCCTACCGGTGGCACGGCACGCGGATCGAGGTGCCGCTCGGCGGCGGCTTCAACGTCTCCAACTCGCTCGCCGCGTTGACGGTCGCGACGCAACTCGGGGTGCCGCCGGCGGTCGCCGCGGCCGGCCTGCGCGCCGTGCCGCTCGTGCCAGGTCGGTTCGAGTTGGTCGGACCGGCCGCCGGGACGGTGCCGTTCGCGGTCGTCGTCGACTACGCGCACACCCCCGACGGGCTCTCCGAACTGCTCACCGCGGCGCGGGACGTCGCCGAGCCGGGCGGATCGGTGATCGCCGTATTCGGGTGCGGCGGCGAGCGCGACCACGAGAAGCGTCCGGAGATGGGCGCCGTGGCGGCCCGGCTGGCGGACCGCGTGTTCGTCACCTCCGACAACCCGCGGGGCGAGGAGCCCGCGGCGATCATCGATCAGATCCTCGCCGGCGTCGACCGTGAGGACCGTGCGCACGTCGTCTCGAACCCCGATCGCCGAGCGGCGATCGGGGCCGCGCTCTCCGCCGCCGTTGGCGGCGACGTCGTCGTGATCGCCGGCAAGGGTCACGAGACGACGCAGGACCTCGGCCATACGATCATCGAGTTCGACGACCGTGCGGTTGCGAGAGCGCTGCTGGAGGAGATGCCGTGATCGCGATCATGATGGCCGGAGCCGTGTCGATGGTCGTGTCGCTGTTCGGCACGCGGTACCTGATCATCTTCTTCCGGACCCGGGGTCAGGGGCAGCCCATCCTCGGCAAGGAGGACCACGGGCCCGAACACCACATGTTGAAGCAAGGCACTCCGACGATGGGCGGGCTGGCGATCGTCGGCGCGGCGCTGATCGGGTGGGTCGTCGCCCACGCCCGACCCGGGATCGCGTTCTCGAACCAGGCGCTGATCGTCTGGATCGGGGTGCTGTTCATGGCGGTGATGGGGTTTCTCGACGACTACATCAAGATCCGCAAGCGCCACAACCGCGGCATCTTCTGGAAACAGAAGAACTACGTCACGCTGCTCGCCAGCTTCGGCGTCGCCTGGTGGCTCGTCTGGGCGACCGGCATCTCCGAGACGATCTCGCTGACCAGGGCCGACATCGGGTTCGAGGTCCCAACGCTCGTCTGGATCCTCTGGGCGGGGGCGATCGTCTGGGCGACGACCAACGCCGTCAACGTGACCGACGGCCTCGACGGGCTCGCCTCGGGATCGGCGTTGATGGGGTTCGGCGCGTTCACGATCATCTCGTACTGGGCCTTCCGCAACCCGGAGATCTACGGCGCCACGGTCAACCCGCTCGACATGGGGGTCTTCGCCGCGGCGTTCGCCGGCGGCTGCCTCGGGTTCCTCTGGTGGAACGCCGCGCCGGCCCGGATCTTCATGGGCGACGTGGGCTCGCTCGCCATCGGCTCCGCGCTGGCGTTCCTCGCGCTCACGACCAACACCCATCTGCTGATCATCCTGATCTGCGGCATCAACGTGATGGAGGCCGGCTCGGTCGCCGTCCAGATGGGGGTGTTCAAGGCGTCCGGCCGCACCCGCCGGCTGTTCCGCATGTCGCCGATCCACCACCACTTCGAGTTGGTCGGCTGGCCCGAGACGACCGTGATCATCCGCTTCTGGCTGATCGCCGCCATCTGCGTGGCGGCGGCGCTCGGCATCTTCATCGCCGACTTCACCAACGTCGCGGCCACGTGAGCGGGGTGGCGGGGTGAGTCACGCACTGGTCTACGGCCTCGCCGTCGCCGGCGAGTCGGTGGTGCGGGCCCTCCAGCGGCGCGGTGTCGACGTGCTGGTCGTCGACGACGCGACCACGCCGCCGCGCGACCGGGTCGCGGCCGACCTCGATGTCGAACTCGTGGTCGCCCCGAGCGACGACGCACTCGAGCGGATGGTTCGCCAGGCGGCGTTCGTCAGCCCGTCGCCCGGCGTCCCCGAGACGCACCGGGTCGTCGACGTCGCCCGGCGCCACGGCGTCGCCGTGCTGTCCGAGATCGAGCTGGCGTACTGCTGGGAACAGGAGCGAGCCGGTGGACCTCGGCCGATGCTGGCGGTGACCGGCACCGACGGGAAGACGACGACCACGCTGCTCGCCGTCGACATGCTGCGGGCCGCGGGCCTCCGGACGGTCGACGCCGGCAACACGGCGACCCCGCTCGTCGCGGCGATCGACCTCGACCTCGACGTGTTCGTCGTCGAGTGCACGAGCTTCCGGCTGGCGTGGACGCCGACGTTCCGGGCGGAGGCGGCGGCGTGGCTGAACCTGGCGCCCGACCACCTCGACTGGCACCGCTCGATCGACACCTACGAGGCGGCGAAGGCGCAGGTCTTCGCCAACCAGCGGCCGACCGACGTGGCGATCGGCTTCGCCGACGACGAGGCAGTGATGCGGCGCGTCCGTTCGGCGCCCGGCCGAGGGGTCAGCTTCGGTCTCGGCCCGGCGGCCGACTACCACCTCGACGGCGAGGTGCTGACCGGGCCGTCCGGCCCGATCGTCGAGCGGTCGAGGATGCGGCGCAGCCTGCCCCACGATGTGACCAACGCGCTCGCCGCGTCGGCGCTCGTCATGGAGACCGGGCTCGCCGGGGCCGCCGCCGTCGGCGACGCGCTCGAGTCGTTCGTCGGGCCGCCGCACCGGCTCGAGGCGATCGGCGAATGGGACGACGTCGCCTGGTTCAACGACTCCAAGGCGACGACGCCGCACGCCGCGGCGGCGGCGGTGCGGGCGTTCGACCGTCTGATCCTGATCGCCGGCGGGAAGGACAAACACGTCGACCTCGCCCCGATGGCGGCCGAGCCCGATCGCGTCCGGGCGATCGTCGCGATCGGCGCGACGCGGGAGGCGGTCGCCGAACTGTTCCGGCCGCACGCGCCGGTCCGGACGGTCGAGCACCTGCGCGACGCCGTGGCGATCGCCGCCGAGCTCGCCAAGCCGGGCGACACCGTGCTGCTGTCACCGGGCTGTTCCAGCCTCGACCAGTACCCGAGCTTCGAGGCGCGCGGCGACGAGTTCCGCCGGCTCGTCCACGACCTGCACAAGGGAGACCAACCATGACCTCAACGCTCACCGTCGGCGACCGGCGCCGCGCCACGCTCGAGCGGCTCCAGGGCCCGACCCCGAAGCCGAAGCCGACTCCGACGTCGAAGTCGAAGTCGAAGCCGGCGGCCGGTCGGCCCCCGGCGCCCGAGGTCCTCGGACCCCCGACCGGCACGTACTACGTGATCGCCGGCGTGGTCGCGGTGTTCGTCATGCTCGGCCTCGTCATGGTCCTGTCGGCGTCGGCGGTCACCCAGGCCAACCTCGGCAACTCGCCGTACCACGTGTTCACGCGTCAGGCGATGTGGGCGGGATTCGGGCTGGTCGGCCTCGTCGCCGTGACGCGGGTTCCGTACCACCATTGGCGCCGGCTGGCGATCCCGGTCGGATTGCTCGGCGCGCTGGCGATGGCCGGGCCGTTCCTTCCGGGCATCGGCGGCACGGTCAACGGCGCCCACTCGTGGATCTTCGTCGGCGGCCTCAGCGTCCAGCCGTCCGAGTTCCTCAAGCTCGCCGTCGTCGTCGCCGCCGCCCATTTGCTCTCCCGCCGCGGCGCCGACCTCGCCGATCATCGGCGGACGGTGTTCCCCCTCGGGCTGCTGGCGAGCGTGGCGGCCGGGTTGGCGCTCGCCCAGGGTGACCTCGGGTCGGCAATCGTGCTCGGCGTGATCGTGCTGGCGGTCGGCTGGATCGCCGGCGTCCCGTTCACGCCGCTGGCGACGATGTCGTTGGCGGCGATGTCCGCCGGCGCCCTGTTCGTGGCCTCCAGCCAGCGCCGGCTCGACCGGTTCACGGCGTTCTGGAACGTCGCCGCGGAGAAGGACAACCGCGCCTACCAGACGTATCAGGGCTACCTGAGCATGGCCAACGGCGGGCTGACCGGCTCGGGGATCGGCGGCAGCCGTGGCAAGACCGGCTACCTGCCGTACGCCCACAGCGACTTCATCTTCGCCATCATCGCCGACGAGCTCGGGCTGATCGGGACCGCGGCGGTGATCGGCGGGTTCCTCATGCTCGTGTGGTTCGGGGTGCAGGCCGCGCTCGCCGCCCCCGACTCGTTCGGCATGTTGCTCGCCGGCGGCATCTCGGCCTGGTTCGGCGTGCAGGCGATCGTCAACCTCGGCGGGGTGACCGGCCTGATGCCGGTGACCGGGCTCACGCTGCCGTTCTTCTCGGCCGGCGGCAGCTCGTTGTTCGTCAGCATGATCGCCGCCGGGCTGTTGCTCAGCGTCGCTCGGCGCTCGGTGCGGACGTGAGCCCGCCCACCGGCGGCGACGGCCTCTTCGCCGTCGTGACCGGCGGTGGGACGGCCGGTCACGTGCTCCCCGCGCTGGCGATCGCCGAGGCGCTCGTCGCGTCGGGCCATGACCCCGGTGAGATCCACTACATCGGCGCGCAGCGCGGGATCGAGACCGAGCTGCTCCCCGCAACCGCCTTCGCCCACTCGTTCCTCGACGTCGTCGGGTTGCAGCGCGCGGTCTCGCGCCGCAACATCTCGTTCGTCCCCAAGATGATGCGCAGCACGCGCGCCGCGCTCGGGCTGCTGCGCGCGCTCCGGCCCGCCGTCGTCGTCTCGGTCGGCGGGTACGCCAGCATGCCGGCGGTCTTCGCCGCGCGGCGCCTGGACATCCCCGTCGTCGTGGTGTCGTTCGATCGCCGGCCCGGGCTGGCCAGCCGGCTCGCGTCCCGCTCGGCGGCGGCCTGCGCCGTGGCTTTCGAGGACACCACGCTGCCGAACGCGACGTTCACCGGCGCGCCGGTGCGCCAGGCCATCCTCGCCGTCGACCGGGTCGCCGATCGTCCGGCGGCGCGGGCCGCGCTCGACGTCCCCGACGACCGGTTCCTGGTCGCCGTGATGGGCGGGTCGCTCGGATCCGGGGTGCTCAACGCCGCCGTGGCCGGCTACGCCGAGGACCACCGCGACGACGCGGCCCTGGCGCTGCGGCAGGTCGCCGGCGAGCGGTTCGTCGACCAGGTCAACCGGGTCGTCCCGGACGGCGAGGGCCTGATCCACCAGGTGGTCGGCTTCGAGCCGGACATGCCGGCGGTCTACGCCGCCGCCGACCTCCTGATCGGGCGCGGCGGCGCGAGCACCGTCCACGAGACGGCGGTGACGGGGACGCCGGCGATCCTGGTGCCATGGGAGGGCGCCGCCGAGGACCACCAGACCGGCAACGTGCGCTGGCTGTCCGACGTCGGCGGCGCGCTCCTGCTCGCCGAGTCCGAGATCGGCCGGCTGCCCGCGGAGATCGAGCGGCTGCGGGGCGACGAGTCGGCGCGGCGGGAGCTGGGCGCCGCCGCCGCCGCCCGTGCCGAGGCGAGCCGATCGGGCGCCTTGGCCGCGCTGATCGAGCGCGTGGCTCTAACCTCTGCACCATCGTGACACCCTCCGCGACCACCGACTCGACGTCGACCGCCGTGCCCGTCGCTCCGCTCGACCTGTCGATTCCGCACCGCCTCCACGTCGTCGGCGTCGGCGGCCCGGGCATGAGCGCGATCGCGATCGCGCTGGCCGAGATGCGCCACGCGGTGTCGGGCAGCGACCTGCGCGAGCAGCCGGTGCTCGAGCGCGTCAGGGCGGCCGACGTCGGCGTGCACATCGGCCACGATCGTGCGCTGGTCCACGGCGTCGACGCGGTCACGTCGTCGTCGGCGATACCGGCCCGCAACGTCGAACTCGACGAGGCCCGCCGCACCGGCGTCACCGTGCTCACGCGGGCGGGGATGCTCGCGTCGATCTGCGCGCGGGCCAAGTCGTTGGCGGTCGCCGGCACCCACGGCAAGACGACGACGTCGTCGATGCTGATGCTGATCCTCGCCGAAGCCGGGCTGCGGCCGAGCTTCGTCGTCGGCGGAGATGTCACCGACGTCGGCACCGGCGCCACCTGGTCCGGCGGCGAGTGGCTCGTCGTCGAGGCCGACGAGAGCGACGGCACGCATCTCGAGCTGCCGCTGCACGGCACGATCCTGACCAACGTCGAGGTCGACCACCTCGACCACTACGGGACCTTCGAAGGGCTCGTCGCCAGCTTCGACCGATTCCTGTCGCAGATCCCCGGCCCGAAGGTGGTGTGCGCCGACGACGCGGTCGCGGCGTCGCTCGGGCGGTCGCACGGGGCGACGACGTACGGGCTGTCCGAGCACGCCGACGTCCGGGCGGTCGACGTCCGACCCCACGACGGGTCGTTCAGCTTCACGCTCCAACGACGTGGGCCGGACGGCACGGCGGACGTGGGGCACGTCGACCTGCCGCTGCGCGGCCTGCACAACGTCGTCAACGCCACCGGCGCGGCGGCGATGGCCCTCGCGATCGGTGTCGACATCGCCGACATCTCGACCGCGCTCGCCAAGTTCGGCGGCGTCGCCCGGCGCTTCGACGTGGTCGGCGTCGACGACGGGGCGACGTTCGTCGACGACTACGCCCATCTCCCCGCCGAGATCGCCGCCGTGCTCGCCGCGGCGCGGGGCAGCGGCGACGGGTGGAAGCGGGTGATCGCCGTCTTCCAGCCGAACCGCTTCAACCGGATCGC